>NZ_JACJFK010000050.1:0-12644 GCF_014164535.1 Pseudoalteromonas sp. SG41-2
AACCAACCCCATTGGGATGGTTGGATTTGGCTGCAAAATACTGTGATAGAAAAATGGCAAGCAAACAAAGTGTATCAAGGTGGCAACCTTGTAAAACACGGAGCCGACTACTACCTTGCCCGCTATTGGAATGAGAATAACGAACCTAAACTTCATAGTAGTTGGCAAAAAATTAAAGATTCATTCTACCTGATCCCAGATTTACCACCTGAACACCCTGACGACTATAAAACGCTGGACGGTGTTGACCAAAATGATAACGGTATTCGTGATGATTATGAGCGCTATGTGTATGAAAAGTTTGATTCTCCACAGCTCATCACCTTTAGTTTAGGCGCAGCTTCAACATTACAACTGGTTATTGATATTGAACAAGGGCGTATACCAAATTTAGATACTGAGATCAGTAAGCAGATTATTTTGGATATGATCAACATAAGCTACTGTGTTCGATATTTACAAAATTCACACCCACACTTTAGAGAACCCGAAGTTTTATACTTTAATACGATAGATAGAGCTTACGCTAACCGGAAAAGCCAAAATAAAATTAGTGACTATATTGCTTGGGATGACGACTTTCATTACGGCGCTGATAGAGACTGCAAAATCCTTAAGGAGGACATAAAATGATTAAATTATATTTATTTAAAGTCTGACTAATTTAATGCCGGTCGCAGATGTATCCCGACAATCAGCAAAAAGCCAATAATGGGTGAGTAGTTTGGTTCTTCATATCAACACGCAGAATGTTATGCACAAAGAACCAACAAATCAAAAACAAAATAAACACAGTTTTATAAAAAACTAGCGATCAATGCATCTCTCGCTACATAGCTCAATTAACCAATTGGGCAGCGGATATTTGGCGTATACCGTGCTTAAAAAGTTATCCCACGCTTTATCTTTGAGTTGTTCAATTTCACTCTCAGATACCAACCCTTTATATAGCTGGGCAAAATCTTTTAAAAACTGTATATCACGACGCCGACTATTTTTGGCGTATCCTTTACCTGCGTAGTGAATAAAGTCAGCATCTAAGTAACCTTCTTTGCCAAACATATCCATTCGGTTAAAAGCTTTGTCAAATGAGCTATGTGCGATGCCATTTTTATGGAGTGTATAATTGAAATAGCTCTGGTCATAATGCGTTATTTTATTACAAACCTTGTGTAAATCATCGAGCGTAGTCTTTTTAAAAAGTGGGCATTGGCTAGACGTCAGAATGATACCCGCATTGTAATAAATAGGTCGATTACTCTTGAGCGGCCAGTCGACTTTTCCAAGCGCATCACATACCATTGCGACATCTTGCTCACGCTCTTGAATAATACCTTCATCAAACCAATAAGCAGTTTGCAAATCGGTATAAAGGTCAAAAACATTTCTAGCATGAGGTGTAATTAAAACATCAGCGTCTACGTAGAGCACTCTGTCATATGTTTCGAGCAACTCACCTATTCTCAGTTTTTCTGTCCACGCAGGGCTTGCATTATATGTTGGGTTTTCGATCTTTATCGGATAGTGCAATTTGTCAGATATTATTAAATCTGCACCGACTTTTTCGGCGTAATGCTTAAAACTCAAAATTGCGGCTTGATACATTGGGTTATCGCCAATGGCAAGGGTAAATATGGCTTTTTTCATGCGTTATCTCAGAGTCCTTTGTTCAGTTATTTATTTTATCCTAATACCCAAAAGTTTCCCAAGAATTGGCCTTATATATCAATGAACTAATAGTATTGAAAATTTAGGGAGTACGGGAACAATCATGGTGTTTTGTGATTTTATGAACCGCTAAAAAACAGCACGAAAGACCATGAATGCTTTACTATTTTGCACAATATACTCCGCGCTGTCACCCCCAACCCAATCCATAAAGCTAGATTTAATACTTTAGTCGCTGCCGTTAAATCTCTTTTGCACTGTCAGCAATGCACCTTAACTTATATCGCTCGCTATTTAAATTCAAAAACAACTAAAAAACATGATACTAAATGTATTGACCGACGGTTCAGTAAAGCTCGCTCTTTGCCCCCTATCGGGAAAGCACGTTCTGCTTTTAGCACCATTATCCAAAAGTACAAAAACAATTTTTTTAATGCACAAACTGATCCTGCCAAGTGATTGCCGACCCGTGATTGTGATGGACACGGATTTTAAAGTCCTGTGGCTCAAGCCGCACGAAACGATGGCTAGCATTATACCAGCCAGTTTCGCGGTACGACACACCTGAAAAAGGACCGTTAATAATTATTTTGGGGGTTCCCTTAGACATCACGCAATACTCAACGTATCGGACTCGAGCAAACAGACGAGTATTTTACGACGTTGCCCGGTACTACTCTTTATGAAAACCAGATTGAGTCCGCGATAGCGAACGTTGACTAGGTGAACAAACATTTGGGAGATACGCGATACTGCACGCTCTTAACCAGTAGTATAGTCGCCCTTGTGACATTATTCTTCAACTAATGGGTCAATTAACCTTAGCTTTGGATAATAAATAGGCTAATCCAAACCTCAAGTTACTTACACTACATAGTCTATAATTTAGCCAAATAAATTGAAAAAATAGCGTACTTGTTCTAGAGTGTAAACTTAATGGTAAAAAACCAAAATAAACTCATATAACATTGATTTATATTGTTTTTACCTACCCAATTGACTAAGGATAGCCAATGATTTTTTTTCAATCACTTTTATTGCCCTCAAATCTCATCCAATTAAATCTTATTCGATTTAAACAATGTATCTCTATATTTATTACTTTATTTCTTGTTGCGTGTGGCGGCGGCAGCTCTGACTCTCCTGCAATTAAACAGCCGCCAATTGAAGAACAGCTAAACCCTGTTACTGAAGTGCCAACGAATCAAATATTACATGCGTTTTTTCGTGATCAAGATAGTTCTATTGGCAAACTATCTGGCATCGTAACAATTGTCGCCCCTGAAGTTATTGATAGTGACTCCGCTAAAGTTGAGTCTGTGTGGGTTTATTGGGTAGATGAGCAAGGAAATAAACAGGGCGATGCGTGGTTAAAAACTATGGATAAAGCGGTTTATCATCTTGATATTCCAAAGGATACAAGTATACCTGCAAATACCAATGCGCTATTGCTTTTGCCGGTAAACACCATTGGACAGGCCACAAAAGGTACCCTTATTTCCTTTCATGATTTCATAGGTAATGCTGAATTATCGGGGCCTGGGGGGAATAAAGTTCACACTTGGGATTATGGCGTAGGTCGCAAGAAAATTTCAATTCAGCGCACAGAAGAGCAAGGTGGATTATGTATTTTGATAATGGTTTAGTCAGCATTACTCATATGAATAATACTAAGGATGAAGCTGGGGAGAGTAATAATAGCAATAAGTTCCCTAACGACGTTAATGAGAATGCTTTCCCTCCTTATTCATTTTTATGTGATACGCAGCCGACACATTCCGAAGATATGATTTATGATGAGACTGGGGTCTGGACATATTCAACGCTTAATGACGCCATGTTTTACGGCACATTCGTTTACAATAGCTTTGTTAAATACCTTGGGGAGCCGCCACTGGAAGACAAAATTAGAATCCGTGTTCACTATGGTCAACAATATGAACAAGGCGCCTTTTGGGATGGTGCATATGCCAACTTTGGTGATGCGTATCCGTTATTTTACTCTATGGCTTCACTTGACATCATTGCGCACGAAGTGGGCCATGGGGTTTTAAATAGAGTGTCTGATTTAAATCAATTCGATCATGAAATTAGTACTGATGCTCGTACCTTACACGAAGCCTTTGGCGATATATCAGGTGTAATGGCAAAATATGAGTTTACGGGACATTCAGATAATTGGATTCACGGCCAAGAGAATGGCGGTTTTATTCGTCATCTCGATCAGATAAAAACTGAGAATGGCGCCATTGATAGTTTTCTTGATTATGAAGAGGCTGGTGATAATTTCTATTTACGCATTGGTATGATCACTTATCCATTTTATTTACTATCAAATCAATGGGGCATAGAGCCTACCTATAAAGTGTATTTAAATTCAGCCAAGGTCTGTTGGAGTGCGTTGACCACACTAACTGAAGCTGCAGAATGTATTAAACAACAAGCTGGTGTTGCTGGCTTTTCTGAAGAAGATGTCGTTGAAGCTTTTAAGGTGGTAAAGATAAAACTTTATGACCAAGGAGTGCTCAGCCATTTTAATGCAGATAAAATTAAATTAAGCACTCAGTTTACCGATGATAGCCGCTCAACGAATCAAGTCGTTCAATGGTTATGGGATTTTGGCGATGGTCAAACTTCAACAGAAGCCAGCCCTAAGCATATCTTCGCAGAATCAGGAAGTTACCTAATTAAGTTGACAGTAACTGATCAATCCGATGATCAAGATACCTTTGAACGGCTTATTCAGGTAACAGATCAGTATTGCTCAATAAACTCAGCTAGCGTCGATAAGCACATCACTCATGTTTCTATTGGTGGCAACGACATTAATTATAACTCAACAGCATGGGACTATACCCAAATGCCGATAGAGCTGATAAATCCCAGTAATACTATCATCAACATTCAAGGAGATACTGGAGTAACAGAGCGATCTACCTCATGGAAAGTCTGGATTGACCTCAACGATAATGGAATTTATGGTGATGAAGCTAATGAGCTTGTCGTCGATAAATTTGTCGAAGAGGGGCAACCTTATGGCCTTAATACTACACTCGATTTATCAACGCTGCCAAATAGTCGTCAGGCTAAATTTATGAGAATTATTGGTGACTATACCGTTTTTGGCCCTTGTTCTTCGAGTATAGGAGAAGCGCTAGATTTAAGTGTGAGTTGGCAGTAAATTCGGTTAATACATCTTATTGAAGAGAGCGATTTATACGAGAGCGTGCTGAACTTTCCGGTATAAAAAACAAACAGCAAAAAATACGGTGTAATTGAATTCGCTAAAAAACGTTACACCGAATACATACGCCAAGATAAATGTTAACAAACGCGACATGGAATGTCTTATCAAAAGTAATGTGCTTAGGGGATCTAGGCGATCCCTCAGAACTTAACCCCTTTGTCGCTTTGTTCAGCATTCAGCTTCAAATTTTCTTAAGATCCAACCTATAGGTAAATTATAAATCCAGACCTTTGATATATGAAGTTAAGTTCTTACTGGTTAAACAAAGAGTTGTAGCTTTTAATCAAAAAATCATCTAGGTTTTTTCTATTTTTTCCACCATTTAGATTTTTTATAAGATTTTTATTGCTTAATTTTCCACTATTACTCTCTCATTAAAAAGGAAAACTAAATGAAAATAAATAAATTAATAATTCCTCTCTTCTTGTCGATTAATAGCCCTGCAGTTTATGCAAATGAAAGTACCAGTGGTTTGATTGAACCCATCATGGTCACGATACCTGCGGGTACTTTTCAGATGGGCGATATAGATAAAGAAGATGCCCAGCCTGTTCATAAGGTAACGCTACCCGAGTTTAGCTTAGGAAAATATGAAGTAACCGTCAGAGAGTTTCGTCACTTTGTTAAAGAGTCTGGCTATGACATGCCGACTAAATGCATCCATCAATTAAATGGCTGGTTTAATTATGGAGCAACAGCAGGCACATGGGAAAACAACTCGCTCAACACCAGTGACTTTCAACCCGTTAATTGTATTGGCTGGAAATCGGCTAATGCTTACGTTCAATGGTTGGCTGAGAAAACAGGTCGCCCTTATCGCCTGCCCAGTGAAGCTGAATGGGAATACGCAGCAAGAGCAGGCACAAACAGTAAATATTATTTTGGTGACGACCCCGACCAAACCCTCGTTTGTGAATACGAGAATACGGCTGATTTAACGGGCGAAAATATACTACAACGCGATACCAATACCAGCTATGTTAACTTCTTCAATGGTAAGTCAAACTGTGTTGATCACTCAGCTTATGCAAGCATCGTTGGTATGTATAAACCAAATCCATTTGGTCTACATGACATGATTAGTAATGTGGTTGAATTTACTGCTGACTGTTACAAAAAAAACTATAAAAATGCACCCACTAATGGCCAACCATGGACAAGTGAGAATTGTGAATTCCGCGTAGCACGAGGTGGTAGCTGGCATTGGAATACATTTGCGGTTAGTGAAAGAGGCGTCATGGGTAAAGACTTTATCGGTGCAGTAGAAGGATTTAGGATTGCACTTGATGGCGCAGCCCCAGCAATGGGAGGCAACACCAAGCAGTTTAAAAAAACGCTAAAAATAGCGCAACACAGTGAACAGTTAAGGCGTGATGCGGTTTTACCCTACCCAGACACGGTCACTAATTTAACCATAAAACAACAACAAGGTCTTGTTACTTTAAGCTGGGACAAGAGCGAACAAACAGATATTGAAAGTTATCGTGTTTACAGGAACTCAGCGATAGGCAGCACATTTAAACTATTAGCACCAAACATAGTAGAAACAATATTTAAAGATGCTAATATCGATAACCATCAATATGAATACACGGTGGTAGCGGTTAGGCGTCATCAACAAAGTGATTACAGTAATACGGTAAAAACACGAGCACCTTGGGTACAAATACCTGGAAGATTGGAAGCAGAATCAGCAAGTGAGATCACCGGCTCCTCCGTAGGAAGAACCTCAGATATCGATGGTAAATTCAATTTAACGGGCCCAGGCGGCATAAGTGACAAGGCGATAATGAGCTATCAGTTAGAGGTCGCAAAATCAGGGAATTATTCGCTTAGCTACCGAGTAGCAGCTCCTTATGATACAAAAGGCTTTGCAATATTAGTGAATGATGAAGAGCTAGCCACAGTAAAGGTAACAAGCACGGGTGGATATCATCAATGGCAAACCCAATCAGGCGCTACCATTTACTTAAACAAAGGGAAAAATAAATTGACGATACAATCACGTGATAAAAACTGGAAGCTAAACTGGGTTAACTTCAAACAGAATTAGCTTATTTAATAAAGCGTCAAGGCAGCACTATTGCTGCCTTTTACGTTTTTAAGTAAGCGCTTAGTACAATTCATAAACTCAAAGACGTCAGCTTCTCCTCATTTATCCGTCGCCAATAGTCACTGCCTTTTTCATTGATATATTGAGAATAAAAATCATAATTTACTTGGGTATTGTCAGAGCCGCAAATCAATAGTGCGATGTCTAAACTAAGACGAAGATTACCCGACAATTGTGCTTGCTCAAAAGTACGCTCTGCGTGACTAATAAATGCATCAGTATCGTTTTGCGCATCTGCTAACAACGTTTTCAAGTAAGAGTTATCTGCACTATCTAATGTAATACCTGTCATAAGTACTTGTGCGTCTTTCAGGCGGTTTTGACTTATATAGTATTTCATTAATTGCCTACGACTCGTTCGTGCAGCCCAAAACTCAGGCGTCAATGTAGCTAGTTTTATTACTTGTTTTAAATGAGGCTCTTTATCCTCGAGGTTCTTAGTAAAAATAGCATAGTGAAACGGTATGATAGCCAAGTGATAGCTAGGAAATTGGTAAGCCTTCATTTTACTTTCGGCTTCTCTTAAATAAAGGTATTTGTCGTCTTCTTGTTTATTTTTATGCGCCAACACAGATAAGTAAGTTAAAGCATCAAGCTCACGTTGTTTATCGTGAGCCTCAAAGGCTAATTTGGCTGATGTAAGCAGACTATGCTTAATGGCGTTATAATCTGCCTGATTGTGATCTATCCACGACTGTGCAATCAAAGCGTCGGCTTGTCGAGGTAAATCATTAATTATTTTAAATTGTTCTATCGCATTTGCCAGCTTTAAGGCGCTTAAATCAAATAGTTCTTTTCGTGTTAATACTTCACTTTGAAAGAGTAAAGCATTCCCCACATATTGGGTATTTTTTTGTGAAATAGCCGCTTTTTCAAGTTTACTTGCCATCACCAGCGCTTTTTCAAACTCTCCCATCCTTAAATAAGTTTCGGTGAGCTGGCTAAGAATAATAAGATCATTAGATGCTTGTTGGTGAGCAATAGCTAAGTTTGCTTGCTTAACTGCTGGGGCTTGCGCTTCATTGAGTAGGTTATAAATAACTGGATTCTGTAAGTGACTTAAAAGCTGTTTTGTAGCATCGCGTTGATCAGCCCCCAACACATGGCCGCGCCAATCAGCAAAAGGGCCCTTTAGAATAAAATCAATATACGTCTTTTCATTATAAGTGCGCATAGAGCCTGATAAAATCAACGGGTGCTCACTGGCCAATTGAGGATATTCATAATCGGCTGAAACTTGAAAATAAGCAGTATTTAAATGAGGTATTTCAGTAAAGTCAAAATGTTCATTATCACTAAGATTGACACGCTGCGCGTCTGACTGAGTACTAAGCGGGATATAAGAAATTTTAATAACAGTGCTATTAACTTTACCTGATGGCTTGGCGATTAAATACATCAACGCAATAGCAAAAAGGGTTAGCGCCGTAAACGCCATAATTAGCCACTTTTTGCGCTGGTGTGGGAATGCTAAAGCCGCTGTTGGCTGCTCTGCTACATTTGAATTTTCAGTGCTTGGCGCTTTTTCAGTATCACTATGGGTTGCATCAACTTTGAGTTGCCATTGATAACCTCGTTTTGAAAAGGTTTTAATTGCATGGCTACCAAAAAGCCCTCTTAAATTACTAATGCTTTGAAAAACAGCCTGCTCGCTCACAACCTTGTCTTGCCACACCTGCGATAAAATATCGTCTTTACTAAATACAGTGTCTGAATGTTGCAAAAGCAGCTTAAGCACTTTGGCGTCATTGTGTCGAATAGCCAAATCCTGACCATTATTTTTAAGTACCAAACTGGTACTATCAAACTCAAAAGTATCAAATATATAACGCATTGTTTTTATTATAATGGCTCATTCAGTGATTTTGTCTATCCACATAAGCTTATGTGCCAATGAAGAATGTATGATTTCCAATCATATAGTAAAAAATCACTTTAGTCTTTATGGCAGTGACTTCGGTTGAAGGCGCTAGGTGCGTAGTCATATTTAAATTGAGTTTAAAATTAAAAACACATGTTTTTTTGAATAAAAAGATCAAGTAAACACTGCAGCCTGCTTGACCGGAACTTTCTAATAAGTGAACCATTGGTATATGAAGGGTTTATAATTGAAAACCACACTTTCTACTAATTTTCAGCAGCTCTAAAAGATCATCACGATTACTTATATAGCATAGGTTATCTAACTGCTTTTCGTTGAATACGAGCTTTATAGTTCTAATATAAGAAGATTCTATTAACTTCCTCTGAGCACTATCCTTAGCCAAATCAAATAACATAACTAGCTCATCTGCAATCAAATTAAAATAATACAATGTTTCATATTCCTTAAATAAATAAGGGGAATCTACAGCATCTCCTCTTAGATCATCCAAGCACTTCAATAGAACTATCCCGCTAAAGCAGCTAATTTCATCCGAAGTAGGCTTGTTTACAAACACAGATATTAAGTCTTCAAAGGTTTTTAAATACTCGAGCTCTTCACATTCATGCTTTAAAAAAGTCTTGCACTCAGGGTCTTTTAGGTAATGACTAAGATCTGCTGATTCAATGAGACTGAGTACTGATGTAAATAGTTCAGAACTAGATTCAACTCCCTCCTTTTGCTTATAACTGTTATTTTTTATAAAAGCTTTACTGTCACCTTGATCTATTTCATTAATCATTCTTTCAAATGAATATAAAACAGCTGAGCTTAATAAACCGTATTTATTAATTGATGCTTTAATCACGCTTTGCAATTTTTCACAGCTAGCTCTGAGGCGATTAGATTGCTCAAGAAGAAGCTGGGTACTTACTAAGTTTCTAGTTTCTTCAAGCTCTGATTTACTCGTTTTCCATGTTCTGTAGAGCAATATTATCGTAACGATTAATAAAACTGGGTTTAAGGCATTATTAAAGTAAGTGGCAGCATCAACCCACTTATTCAAAGGCTCTGCCAAACTAAAACTAAATCGAGAAAAGTAAAAAAAGCTAACACTACTGAATAAGCAAAGTATTATTACGGCAATTATTATCCCATAATCAAATCCTTTTTTATGTTTACTCTCTCTATCCCACCTGAATAAAACCCCTCCTATAATGAAAAGGATTATAATAAGAAATATCCAGCCCAAGTACTCGAGCATTGAATCCATTTATTCTATCCTTATCTAATGGCTGATAATTAGCCTTAATTAGTACACATTGACTTAAATCAACAAACTTTAGATCAATAAAAGGTAACTGCGAAATAGAAGCTGGAAAGTTTCCACTTTATCTATCCTATAAAGCATCATAATTTGTAAAAGCATAAAACCTATAAATATCAAAAATATAAAAACTTGCCAACAAAAACTTTCGGTCAAGCATTCTTGAATGCTTGGATTCACTGCGCAAGCTCAGCTCTTGTATTTAGCCAAGACCAAACACCTACTTCACGTTTAAAACCCTTCCCCCGTCATCACGCACTGAAAATAAGTAATTGATGAGTAATTCATTTCATGGCAGGATTTTGTTCCCGACAAATCCTAAGTACCTACATCCATGTAGGCAATGAAATGAAAACCGTGACTTGCCATGGGTGAAAAGCGCAGCTTTGAACTAGAGGCCATGGATGGCCGAACTGGGGAGCGTGAAAGTCTGGACTATCTTCGCGTTTGCGTTAACTGCTTGTAAACAGAAAGCCCCATAGCCTTAAAAAATTGTTCGTTTACATTACAAAAAAAAAGTGAGAATATCGAACTTCAGCATAGGTCAAAAAAGGAACAAGGAAAGTTATGAGCTCATCAAAAGAAATGAGTGTTGTGAAAAAAGTAGGTATTGCCGGTAGAATCGCTTCAGTAGGCCATTTCGTATATCGCCAGTTCATCGGTAATCATAAAGATGCAAATGAAGCATATACTAGAGTTTACCCTACCATAAAACTTACGATTCAAACTTATGGCCGCAGCTCAAATGAATCTACCAATTTATTAAAAATACTAGCAAACCTTGCGCCAGCAGGTGCGATAAGAAGAAACTTTACTAAACGATACATAGATGACAGTGAAGGTTGGTTAAAGCTACCAAAAAATCCGAACGATATACCTTATGGTTATTGGTATTGATACTATGAAAAGCAATATATTTTGGTACTTGTTTCTCCTATTACTTTTACTTACCACAGGCTATGACATCTATAACTCCTTTTTCAATATAAGCTTGCAAAAAATTCAGCCAGCATGGCTGAGTTGTCTTACATTTACGTTTGATACTCTTACTATCGGCGCATGTTTAGGTATTATATATAAACGTTATATTTTACATCATATCATTTGGTTACTCATTATATACGCTCAAATAACAGCTGTTCTTTTGGCGCTTTATTATGAGTTTACTGCTGGAGGTTATACTAGAAGTGAAATGTTGTTATTTTCTAACATCATATTTTTTGTTGCTTTAATCTTCTTATATCCACTTATTAAATATTATCAATTAGTTAAAAAACACTCAAAACAATGTAATTCTTAATTAGGTGCATAAAGGCAGTGTGCTTTCTATGACTGGAAACCGTGGGGCTAGGTCTTGCATATTGCCAAGACCAAAAACCAATCTGGCGTTTAACACCCTTCCCTCATCATCACGCCCTGAAAATAAGCAATTGATGAGTAATATCGCGCATAGCATGATTTTGTTCCCGATAAATCCTAAGTACCTACATCCATGTAGGCAATGCGCGATAAGGCGAAACTAGGCCATGAGTGAAAAGCGCAGCTTTGAACGAGAGGCCATGGATGGCCGAACTGGGAAGCGTACATGAGTCGGCCTATCTTCGGCGTTTACGTTCACATCAATTGTGCATTGAAGGATTAAGCGTGATGCTCGGGGCGCCGTGGGGTTCCTAGGGGCGGTCGGCGGCAGCCGCCCCTTGGTTGCCGCCAGCAAGCTAAACCTTGAATAAGGTTTTTCATGTAGGTCGCAGATTTATCACGACAAAAGTTAGCGAGTTAGCAGTGATACCACTTTTTGGGCTAAAGCCCAACCTACAAACCACAAGCGTCAGCAAGCTCAACGCCTACGGTGATTAACTCTGTCACTAGTGTTAAATCATTCGTGGCTGAAGCCATCTCCTACAACAATACTTAACCTCTGTGTAGCGAAGCGCATTTGAGTTCTCGGTGGTGAAATTCACTTATCGCCCTAAGAACGACCTACAATTTAAACCACACCAGTAGGGTTTCGTTGCACTCTCCCCAACCTACGCCACTTGCGTTGTAAGGCGAAAGTTAAGTGCTTTTATCACTTGAAAAAAGTTTCGCAACGAGTTTTGGTTTTACCATTCACCGCCTTATACGAGCTTTCACGATTTAATCCTGTTGCGTTAGCAATATCGCTCACGCCATGCTTTTTCACCAAAGATCTGAAAGGGGTCACCCATAAGAAGCTTCCGATCATGCTGACGACTGTGTTTTATTGATCTCTGTATTCAAAAACCAAGTATTGCTACTTTTCAAACTCATTAATGATTTTGAAATATTTAATCCTCCCACCTTGCATTTACCTAAAAAGTGAACTTAATTAAAAAAGTAATGGAACTTCATCAAAAGGAATTTGCAATGACTAAACTCATCATTATTGCTTGGTTACTTTTTTGTT
>NZ_JACJFK010000051.1:0-11573 GCF_014164535.1 Pseudoalteromonas sp. SG41-2
TAAACAAGCCGCGTTTATTGATGTGTACCGAATCGGCCCGCAAAGTGCTATTACCGTGGCGGATGAGGTTAAAGAATTCATTGAAAACCAGGAGAACCTAGAACCTAGAGGGAATTTTATGAAACTTGAAGATATCCGTCGTGAGTATTTGCAAGATGCTCTGAGCGAAGAGAATTTACTTGATGATCCATTCAAGCAATTTGAAACCTGGCTTGAGCATGCGGTAGCTAGTAAGCTGCCAGATCCAACGGCGATGGTGGTGGCAACGGTTGATGAAACCGGTCAGCCTTCGCAACGTATTGTGTTGTTAAAGCATCTTGATGATAACGGGTTTGTGTTTTTTACCAATACCGGCTCGCGTAAAGCACAAGAGCTTAAAGGCAATAATAAAATCTCTTTGCATTTTCCGTGGCACCATATGGAGCGCCAAGTGATTGTTTATGGTGAAGCACAACCACTGCCAACTTCAGCGGTTGCCAAGTACTTTTTGTCACGTCCCAAAGAAAGCCAGTTAGCTGCATGGGCTTCAAAGCAAAGCCGTCCTGTATCATCGCGTAAAGTGTTGATGGAAACTTTTGCTAATATGAAAACCAAGTTTGCTAAAGGCGAAATACCATTGCCAGATTTTTGGGGGGGATACTGTGTTGTGCCAACAAAAATTGAGTTTTGGCAAGGTGGTGCACACCGCCTGCATGACCGTTTTATATATCAGCGTCAAGCTGATAACAGCTGGCAAATAACGCGTTTAAACCCATAGTTTATTATGGCGTTTATTGATTCCCACTGCCATTTAGATTTTACTGAATTTGATGCCACCCGCACCAAGCTAATTCAGCAATGTCAGCAGCTGGGGATCGAAAAATTGATCGTGCCGGGGATCACTTTGGCACAATCTCTTTCTTTATGCGCTTTTGCTAAACAGCATTCTGCAGTGCGCATCGGTGCAGGTTTACATCCTTACTTTTTAGCAGAATATCACCACAGTCATTTAGCCAAACTGACTGAGTTTACTGTGCAACATCGCCAGCAATTGGTCGCTATTGGCGAGTGTGGTATTGACCGCAGTATTGACGATATTGTTTTGCAAACTCAGATATTTGAGCACCATATCGATCTTGCTAATCAGCTTGAATTGCCATTGATTGTGCATCATCGACAAAGCCATGACCTTATTGCACAGTCATTTAAGCGCTGTAAGCCAAAATATGGTGGTGTTATACATGCTTTTTCAGGCTCATTACAACAAGCACAGTATTATATTAAACAGGGTTTTAAACTCGGGGTGGGCGGGGTGATCACTTATCAGCGAGCACAAAAAACACGTTCCGTTGTTGCTCACATAGCACCGGAGCACTTACTACTTGAAACAGATGCACCTGCAATGCCGTTAGCGGGCTTTCAAGGGCAAATAAACACGCCGTTACAGTTACCCCTAGTGTTTGAGCAGTTATGTCAATTAAAGCAGATCACAACACCTTATAAGGCTGGTTTTCAAAAGCAGCTTTATGATTCGTGCTCAGAACTTTTTCGGATATAACGATTTACTTGCCAGCGCTTTAAACCACGGCCTAATTGCCAAGTAAAAATGCAGGTTATCACTAGCATTAGTAATACTTGGCGGCCTAAGTCATGAAAGCTGCTATGACTGGTTGCTACTGCTGAGCGGGTCAAGTAAGTTATTGCAACAAATCCTAGTGGGCGATCGTCATCACTGATTATCGGTTCAACAAACGGGGTTTTAAGTTTACTAATACCCGGAGTGGAGTTGGGCAGCTTACCTAAAATATGGTGAGCTTGCCAATTATCACTACTGGCGATAAGTATGCCTTGCTGATCATAAATCGTTGCAGCCAGTACAAACTCATCTTTGCTTATGCTGTTACATAAGGCTGTTAATTCAGGTTTGTTTTTTTCAAGTAGCGGCGTTTTGGCATTGAGAGCCATAAAACGAGTTAAGCTTTTTGCTGTGCTGTCGGCACTATCATAAAGCAACTGGTGGCTTTGAAAACTACCATTAACAGCAACCCAAGTCAGCAATACAAAGCATGCCGCAGCAATACTTAATCGCACTAGGCGTTGCCTAAGAGATGCTGAAATAGGGTCTTTAAGATGGTTATTTTTCATAGTCACCGTTTACGCTGCTGACAGCTTTTGTTTTTGATGTTACAACTAAGCGTAACTATAACCTTAAATCCCCCTTTATGGCGAATTAATACCAATCGACTTAAATATTTAGCCTTTCTAGCGTGCTAAATAAAGCGCTAACGGCGTTATAATTTTTTATGTAGAACAACTACATATCAAAGTTTATGCCTTGTTATCACTCTATTTATCCGTCGCTATAAATGACCAATAACCTAACACGATTGATATAATTGTTATTTTACAGGGGAGACATTAGTATCATTTTTGGAGTTATCATGACATTGGAGCGCTTTGCGAGCCTTTCATCAGAGCAGTTATCGGCACAGTTGTCGTTAGGTATGTGGTATCACTATCAAGATGCTTTATTAGTACCAACAAGCTTACCAACTGATCCGCAAGGAATGTTTAGTATTGCTTTTGCAGGGGACTTTAGCGGCCAACAACTAGCTAATATAATTAACTTTTTAGCTCAGCAGCAGTTTATTGTCAGTGCATTTTGTCGTTATCAACCAGAGCCAAACTTAAGCCCCGCACTGTGTTTTTACAGCGAGACACCAAGTCCAAGCATTAATCCTTTGGTACTGAATGAATTTGCTCATCCATTGGGATTTCAACTTGTACAAGTTAGTAAGCCACCGATTTTAACTAAGCCCGGTTTATTAGTCATGGATATGGACTCAACCGCCATTACGATTGAATGTATTGACGAAATCGCAAGGCTTGCTGATGTATATGATGATGTCGCTGCGGTAACCGCACAAGCGATGGCTGGTAAGTTAGATTTTAGTGAAAGCTTACATCAACGAGTCGCTAAACTTGCGGGTATTGAGCAAAGCTTAATTGATGAACTAAAAAATAGTTTACCATTAATGCCAGGGATCAAAGCACTATGCCAAGTGCTAAAACAGCATAATTGGTATTTAGCCATTGCCTCCGGTGGCTTTGTACCGTTTGCTGAACAAGTGCAAGAACTGCTTGAACTAGACGAAGTACATGCCAATGTTTTGGAATTTAAAGATAATAAGTTAACAGGTAAAGTGCTAGGCACGATTGTTGATGCGCAGCAAAAAGCCGTGGTGTTGAGCCAATTACAGCAACGATTAAATTTACCTACGCAACAAACAGTGGCGATTGGTGATGGTGCGAATGATTTGACCATGATGGCTGCGGCAGGACTCGGTGTTGCCGTACACGGTAAACCTAAAGTTGTTGAACAAGCCCAAGCTGCAATTTGCCAAGGCTCGCTATTACAATTGTTATATTTACTAACTATTCCTGTTGTTAAGTAACAGATTTAAGTTAGCCGTTTAAGCCAAATCTGTTTGCGCTTATTCATTTGTTCTACCAGCTCTGCGGTAAAGTCCAAATGACTAAGCGTTTCATCTGTTACATCAACCATGTCACCAACACCTGTGACTGCCCACAGTGCCTCTTCAAGATCTTTTGCTTTATGCAATGCATATTGGCTTACGTATTTTAGTTCGTTAGATAAATAATCAGTATCAGGGCGGCCAGTGCGTGAAATATAAATACGCATTATAAAGAGCAACTCAGATTTAAGACCTTTCTTTAAAAAGAGTAACTGTGGGGCATAATC
Organism: Pseudoalteromonas sp. SG41-2; assembly: GCF_014164535.1. NCBI lineage: Bacteria > Pseudomonadati > Pseudomonadota > Gammaproteobacteria > Alteromonadales > Pseudoalteromonadaceae > Pseudoalteromonas > Pseudoalteromonas sp. SG41-2. The sequence continues at coordinate 3,743 of NZ_JACJFK010000051.1, forward strand.
TTCGCCAGCACTGCACTTGCTTTTTATAGCGTCTTCAATGGTTGATTTTTTAGGATCAAAACGAATAAATAAAGTGAAAGGTAACGGTGGATCTTGACGGCTGCGATCTTTTATAAGCGGTGTGATCACGCCATTGAGTTGCTCTGGCGATAAAAAAGCATCAATGCTGGTGGTATTATTAAGCAAGCCATAGTTTTGTAAAATGATATGCAATGGGCTAGGGTACAAGCCTTGACCGATAGCTCCTGTTTTAAAATGTGTAGCTTCTTTATGTAAATAAAACGGAAATTGGCAAACACTTTTAGTTACCATATTTCGCAGCGCTGTCGATAATCCTGGCACCTTTGGCGCTTCTTCAGATACTTTTAATTTATCTTTATTATTTTCAATTAATTGCGTAAAAAACTTTACCCCTTCGTGTGGGTTATCAGCAATACGTAAGGCTTTTAAGTTGATAGTGGTAAACGATTTACTAACCGCCATCACTTCGTACTTTAATTTACTCAGCGTATGCTTCTTGGTTATTTTTTGCAGCTCAGGCAAGCTTAATTCAACAACTTCACCTTTTTGAAAAGTAACCGGTTGGTCACACTCAATTTGCAAACCCATTATCGAAAAATCACGACTATGAGCGGTATGTGTTTGCTCATCCTGAGTTGTTAATACTACATCTGTTTTATACAAGTAGCGTTTATGTGAGCGAAGATTTACATACTCTAAATCAACGGTTTCAAGCTTTGGTGGGGTTTTATGTTTACCGTGACCAAAGCGCTTGAGCTGATTAACTATACTTTTGTCGTAACTAAAGCTTTGGTAATGGGTTTGTTCAGCGTCTGTTCCTACAGCGGTTAAAATCACAAGATATTTTACGTCTTTGATCATTCCTTGTACGCGAGGCGTTGGTGGCTTGTTCAATTTTTCAATATCTTTGCCGGCGGTATTTGGCAAGCTCAACGGAATATATGAATCTTCAGGATGGCTTGGCATTAACTGTACTTTAAAGCATTGCCAGCTTTCTTTTTGACTACCAAAACCAAAAAATAATGCGCTTAATTGCGGCTCTGCAGTCAACTCAGTGCGCGTTGCTGAGTAATAATATACTTTTCCAGCAACCACGTGCGTAAAGGTATATAAATACTCTTCTTTAACTGGGGCTGGGTTACTTAATAACTGAGCTAAGCGTTGCTGATTTAAAATGGTGTATAAACATGACAACTTTCGCTCATCACAAAAATAACGCTGAATAAAGATATTGTTTTCAGTGGTCAGCACTAAACTTGGGTAGAGTTTATCGTTTTGCAAACTAAAAAAAGTAAATAACGAGGTAACACGGGGAATATAATACTGCTCATAGCCTTTTGAGACGACTGCATCTAAGGTGTTATCTAAATTTACTTTATAACGACGCTTATTGCCGTGAATAAAACTTTCTAAAAACTCATCAAATTTTTCGTTATTTTCTATAAAAGTACGTTTTAAGCGAATGTGATTAAATTCCGAAGAGATTTTCTCAACTGCAACAACTTCATATTGAATACCGTTTTTTAAACCTAATTCAAAATCTTGCTCAAGACCAACTAGGCGCAGTCCTAATAACTGCCCTTTTTTGACTTGATAGCGCGGTGAGAGCTTTATTTTTGCGCCACTTAAAGAGATATCTGAGGTGGTTGCTGCAATGGTGTTATCTTTGCTGAGTTCTACAGTGATTTTGATTGAATAGTTCATCCGTTCTTCACGGCGACTTTCATAAGAGGCAAATTTAATAACTTGGCAATCTAATTTTTGTTCATTCTGTAACTCAGGTTGCTTAGCTTGTTCAGCAGCTTTTTTTTGCATTACACGATGGTTATTATCGGTGTTCATTACTGCTTCGTAAACAGCAAGGGTATAACCACCATGACGTTCTATGGCTTGTTCAAATACCGCAATGGCGGTTTCATCCATAAAGTGTTGTTTGCCTTCATACTCATAAGGTTTAACTTGGCCTGTTACTTGGCCGCGTAAATCAATAAAGCGGGCGATAGGTTGTGACAAGCGCGACATTTCCATCTTGATCAAGAACTGCTCAGGTTTTGTTAAACCCGCTGTCTTCGATTTAAAGATCGTGTCAAATTTGGCATTACCTAAATATGATTTAAGCTCATCAACTAAACTTTCATATTTAAGCAGAGTGTCTTCAGTCATTTATAAAACCATCACCGTCTATTCTAAAAAGTTGGTATACTGCACATGTATTTACACACTCACTTGGTTGCTGGTTCGCAGCATGTGGGGTGTAATGAGTTACCATCTTTAATTTTTATTATTATGAGATTGCCAAATAAATGGCTCATTACTTTAGTTTATTAATCAAAAAAGCCCAAGCTCAAAAGATTAAGCAAAAAGTATGCCCTAAAGTAAAAGTGATAAACCTTGCTTTTTTATATATCTCGATTGTGGCGTTGAATTGCCTTATTGGCAAGGTCAATATTCAGCGCACCATAACGCAACCAATAAATTAAAGATCATCCTAGTATGGACATAAATGATTTCAAAATGACGAAGGTAGGCAAAAGTTAATGGCAAAAGCGGCAAAAATAGAGTTTGTTTGCACCGAATGCGGAATGAACTACCAACGCTGGCAAGGACAGTGTCGCTGCGGCGCATGGAATACCTTAGCCGAATTTAAGCCCTCAGCAGGGCAAACTAAAAAAGCAGCAACGCGCAGCGTTGTTGGCGGCTATGCTGGTGGCGTTGGCGGTGGCTCGAAAAAAATTAATGACATCGCAACCACCGAAGCCGAAAAGCAACTAACCGGTATTGGTGAACTTGACCGAGTATTATCAGGTGGCGTGACCACAGGTTCTGTGAATATTATTTCTGGCGATCCCGGAGCAGGTAAAACGACTTTATTATCGGATTTAGTCGCGCGCATGTCACAGCGTATGCCATCACTTTACTGCACCGCAGAAGAGTCGTTATCGCAATTTAAAAACCGTGTTAATCGCTTAAAACTCGATTACAACCCAGACGAATTGTATTTGTTATCAGAAACCAGTGTTGAAACCATTATCGAAGAGCTTGAAAAAAATAACATCAAGTTTGCAGTAATCGATTCTATTCAAGCAGTTGTTACTGATACCGCAAACGGCAGCCCAGGCTCACCGTCACAAGTTAAAAGTGCCGCGCAAGCGCTTACACAGTACTGCAAGCAAAATGACGTCACTATGTTTATTATTGCCCACGTAAATAAAAATAATGAAATAGCGGGGCCGCAAACTTTAGTGCATATTGTTGATGCGTTATTACATATCGACACGAACGATGGGCAAATACGTACCTTGCGCGCCAATAAAAACCGCTTTGGTGACATTGATACTGTAGGCATTTTTAGAATGTGCGAACGCGGTATGCTAAGTGTTGATAACCCCAGTGAAATATTTTTATCGGGATCAAGTACCGACTCACCCGGTTCAACCATTACTTGTATTCGAAAAGGTAACCGCAACTTGTTGCTCGAAATACAATGTTTAACCACCGAAACCGAGGCGGAGTTTCCACAGCGAGTGTGCGTAGGTTTAAATATGAACCGAATAAAAATGCTCACTGGTATTTTACGCAAGCACACTAAAACCAAAATCTTTCATGATACGTTTTTTAATATTGTTGGCGGGCTGAGAATTGATGAAACCGAAACCTGTATCGATTTAGCCTTAGTGACTGCCTTACTCAGTAGCTTAAATGAGTTTGTTGTACCGCGTACCACCTGCATAATGGGGGAGCTGAGTTTAAACGGTGACGTACGGCCAATCGACAGTGGCGTGCCACGCGTTAAAGAAGCTGCCCAACATGGTTTTACCGAAATATTTATTCCATTTCGTAATTACCATAAATCAATGGAAGGGCTGGGCGCTAAAATAACCCCAGTTAAAACAGTGCATGAACTGCTAAGTTTAATTAATTAGCCACGCTCAAAAAAGTGCAAATCAATTTGCACTTACTTATGCTAGGCCTTATCAAAGGTATTATTGAATGATACGCTTAGCAAAATCTTAAGTCTAAAGCCGTTAGAGACTAAGCTAAATAACAACGGTGATAATAGAAATCGTAATAAGGAAATAGAATGAAAAAACTCGCAATTGTTGCTGTTGTTGTCGTTGCGGCTATCGGTGGTGTTAGCTATGCAAATCATGCACTGACTCAAGAAGTTAAAGTAGAAGTTGATCGTCAGCTTGCATTAATGAGCCAGCAAATGGGTGTAACAGCCAGTTATGAAGATATTTCGGCCAGCGTGCTTGGGCAAAGTGTTGAAATATCAAATATGCAAATCACTGGGTTTGATCAGCAGCCGGTTGCTAATATTGCGAGCATTGAAGTGGCGGGATACGAAGTAGATAAAATTGCTCCTCGTACCGAGTTGAGCATAAAAAACTTTACCTTCAGTGAGCATTTTTTAGCGCAGTTACCACCAGACGCTAACAATAAACTCGCTGCTGCTAGTTATGATCTTCATACATTGATGAACTATGATGAAAAATCAGGTGATAGTGATATCGACTTTGCGCTTAATGCTAAAAATATTGTAGGCCTTAATTTTAACCTCGGTCTAGCAAAGTCAACCGCATTGATGAATGCTTCATTGGCGCTGAGCAAAATGCAGCAACAACTAGGTAGTCAACAGCCGACTTTAGAGCAGCAATTACAGCAACAAACCTTACTAATGGAGGCGCTTGCAGAGCTTGAACCACGCAGCATCGAAATTGCCCTCAATAACGAAGGTGAATTTAAAGCACTCGTCGAACAAACGCTTGAAAAGCAAGGTATGACGCTGGAGCAAATGCAGCAAATGGTCAACATGCAGCTACAACAAGCGCCAGTCAGCGAGGAGCTGAGTGAAGCGATTAAAAACTTCACGCAAGGCTTAAGCTCATTAACCGTGTCAGCAAGCTTGCCAGAAGGGCAAACCATGACCGAAATTAACCAACAGATCTTCACCCTAATGGGGCAACCAGAAGAATTAGCAGAGTTTATAAATTTAAAAGCGAAGGGCGAATAGATCGTAGAGCTATAAGTTGTAAGTCTTAAGCGGTAATTTTAAGACAAAATACAGTTTTGAGTAATTTTAAAGCGCGAGATAATCTCGCGCTTTTTTATTGGCGATTCGGGAGAGGGACTAGTATTTAGGCGCTAGGAACTAGGAAAAACCAAAGCAGGTCGGCGTAAAATTTATTATCGTAGGTTGTGGTTCAGAGCAACGAAACCCAACGGTGAAAATTAAAGTTTAGAGATTGTTTCAAGTGGGAAACTGACGTTGATATAGGTTTAGGATAATAACTCATTGAATAATCAAGCTGTTGTTTGCTCCCATATTCAGGAACATGAGCGACACGCGTATCTTTATCTGCTTTATTTTCCTGTATTCATAAACAGTTTTGATTTTTTTTAACAACTCGCGGGTTTATTTCTTGTGATTTACAATAACAAAATAACAACAAAGATAAATCCCTTGATTTACATTTAGATACAGAGTTAGACTGAAAGTATTAAAAAACTCAAAGGATTTTCTGTCTGCAACTTGTGGGTTTAGATCCTTTGAATAAGCTGTTAGGTAACTATGAGAATCTGGTTATTAATTTTGTCTATTTATTCCGTAAGTGCATACGCGGACAAGCCCACTTTCAAAAACTGTGAGGCGAATTTATGTGAAGCTCTTTTGACAAAATTGTCGAAAGGCATTCCACATTTTGTTGAACAAATTAATACAGGCAAAACTCTTAAAATTGATCATGATAAAGTCGATGCTATCGAACAAAATGAAAATCTATTTAAAGTTTGGTCTTATGGTTCGGGGTACTATCATATTAAATATAAATGTTTCGAAGGCGTGCCTTGTATGTTTACTTGGAATGGCACGCGGACAATTCATTGATGCCGTTACCTAACAAGCGCCTAAACTCCGACAATGTTAAGTTGTCATGGTTTTGGCAAACAACGCAAAAAGCCATGCCAACACATTGCGTGTTAGGCGGGCGTTAGCTCTCACAACAAAAATTCAACATTGTATTAAATATGAATATTGAAAAAGAAAAAGAACGGTTATCACAGCAAAAAATGCTTGATTCCATCCTTCATGAACCAAAACCAACAGAAATGTTGACTGTCTATTTCTCTGACTATGGAAGTGGAGATCATAATTATGGTATTTATTGTGCCCTAGTTCCGATAGATCAAAAGAAAGACGTTCTCTCAAATTATACATGGGATTTGAGCATTGGGTCAGGGGTTCCGGGTTCTTGTGTATATTATGATGAAGGTGTGGAAACTCCTGAATATCACAGGTTCGGGAGTGATAATGGTATTGAGCCTTTAGTTATCTGTAGAGATTTTCATGGTTTCAAAGATGACTATCAGGAAATATCTGAAGAGTTCCGGTTATTTCACAATCTATATCATGATCAAGTTAATAATAAATATATAAAAATTGATGATGATGGCAATGAAACAATTGTTATTGAGATAAATTCAAATCATATACGAATACGCTCAAAGGAGTTGAAACAGTTTCTCGCCATAAAAGAGATGTTTTTATCAATCCAGTTTGATTGTAGAGAGCACTCACGAGCTTCTGAAAAGGAACTATCTCTTGAAGGAGACGAATCATCCGAAGAAACTGAGTTTCATATATGGACACTTGCATATGGTGATTTTGGTGGTGTTAGTGAACATCAAGCGTTTTCGAGATTGCTGGGTAAAAAGCTTATAACCCCATTTCCTAAATCAAAAAGTGGCTTATATGGGTTCACTAAAGAAGAACCAAAGAAATATGTTGACTTCATTATAGACTCGGATGAAGTAGGAGATGATGTATTATACAATTCAAACCCTGACTTTCTATCCAACTTTTTCGGTGCAAACCCAGAAGCACCAAACTATCTAACAGCAGTCCACTTTAAAAAAGAGGTGTTGGATAAATACTATGGAAAACCAAGTAAATATTCAGTTAGTGACTCTAACCTGAGCTGCGCAAGTTTGTGGGGGCTTCAGATAGATAATCATCATGATGGCAAGGTGTGTGTTTGGCTGGGTGATTTAGGTAGAGATCTTCCATATGAAGAACAATTACATTGGAGGTCATACAATGTACCGCCATCTGGTGGTGTAAGCGAAACTTATTTTAAACGCCAAATAATGGCACAATTTACTGACTCAGATCGCTTAGAGCATGTTTTTAAATCTAAATATTCTGAATTACAAAAAGTTAGTACTGATAACTTGGGATGGAGTTTATTACTCCCCTTAAATGATGAAGATAGTCATCACTTTGAATGCCTAAGAATTCCATCAACAAACGAACAACGTGATTTTGATGATCTCGTTCTGGGTCTTACCAAAGTCCTCATAGATTCTTTAAACGAGAAACAATTAAATAAATTTATTGAAAAAGAATCGAGAGGAAGTATAAAAGGTGGTATATCTCGCTTAGAAACTGCTCTCAAAAATAATTCAATAGAAGAGTATGAAAATCATATTCAATTTTTAAGGAAGCTTCAAAACCTTCGCTCTAGTAGCTCAGCTCACAGAAAGGGCAGCAATTACAAAAAAATTGCAACTGAGTTTGAAATTGGTAGCAAGGATTTGATTTCAGTATTTGAAGGCATATTAGCCAAATCAGTAGATTTATTGGCTTATTTCATAACGGTATGTACCTCTGGCGAAATGAAAGAGAGCTAATCGGGTAGCCGGAGGTCTCTAACCTCCAGCCCCCACACCACCCATCATGCGGGTCCGCAATGGGCGGTTCATCTCCCGTAATGAATATTGATCCAAATACCTCTCAGTGACACTAAACCTT
>NZ_JACJFK010000052.1:0-11243 GCF_014164535.1 Pseudoalteromonas sp. SG41-2
ATGGTCTTCGGGCGTCGGGCTGCGGGCTACGGGCTACGGGCTTCGGGCTTCGGGCTAACAGTGTAGGTCGTGCTTTAGCGCGTCAAGTCGCTTACGCTTAACTATTCTAAAACTGACAGCTGAAAGCTTATGACTGACGGCTGACGGCTCAAATTCCCTTCGTTGGGTTTCGCTGCGCTCTACCCAACCTACCGGCCAAACACAAAAAGCCCGCGCTGTGTAACCACAGTGCGGGCTTTTAAATTTCAATCGTAAAGATTAAAACAATTCGTTAGCTTTGTTTACGATGTTTTCTACCGTGAAGCCAAAGTGCTCAAACAGCTCATTTGCAGGGGCTGACTCACCAAAGGTGGTCATACCTACTACTGCGCCGTTTAGGCCTACGTATTTATACCAGTAGTCTGCAATGCCTGCCTCTACTGCTACGCGGCGTGAAACTGCAGCTGGTAATACGCTTTCTTTGTATGCAGCATCTTGCGCATCAAATGCATCTGTTGATGGCATTGATACAACGCGTACTTTTTTACCTTGCTTACGTAGTTCTGCCGCTGAATCTTGTGCTAATTGCACCTCAGAGCCAGTTGCGATTAAGATAAGCTCAGGCTCGCCATCACAGCTCAGTACATAACCACCTTTTTTAACGTCGCTTAATTGCTGCGCTGAGCGAGTTTGCTGCTCAAGGCCTTGGCGAGTAAAGATAAGTGATGTTGGACCATCTTGGCGCTCAATCGCTTGTTGCCATGCAATCGCAGACTCAACTTGGTCACACGGGCGCCAGTTAACTAGGTTTGGCGTTAAACGCATGCTAGCAATTTGCTCTACTGGTTGGTGAGTTGGACCATCTTCACCTAAACCGATTGAATCGTGGGTGTATACAAAAATGCTTGGCACTTTCATAAGTGCAGCCATGCGTACTGCATTACGTGCATATTCCATAAACATTAGGAAAGTTGCGCCGTAAGGAATAAAACCTTTATGCAGTGCAATACCATTCATAATCGCCGACATACCAAACTCACGAACACCGTAATAGATGTAGTTACCGCTGGCATCATCGCGTGTTAAGCCTTTAGAGCCTTTCCAAATAGTCAGGTTAGAACCCGCTAAATCAGCTGAGCCGCCCATAAATTCAGGCAGTAATGGGCCAAATGCATTCAGTGCGTCTTGCGATGCCTTACGTGATGCTGGGTTTGCTGGATTTGCGTCTAGTTGCTCAATATATGCTTGTGATTTTTCAGCCCAATCTGCTGGCAACTCACTACTAGTACGGCGTTTAAATTCAGCGGCTAGTTCTGGGTGTGCAGCGGCGTACGCGGCAAATTTTTCATCCCAGTTAGCTTCAAGTTGTTTACCCTTTTCTTTGCCATCCCATTGTGCATAAATATCAGCTGGGATTTCAAATGCTTCACCAGTCCAACCAAGGAACTCGCGTGCTGCTTTGATTTCGTCTTCACCTAGTGGTGCGCCGTGACAATCATGGCTACCTGATTTATTTGGTGAACCATAACCGATAACTGTTTTACAACAAATTAGTGTTGGCTTGTCGGTGATGCTGCGTGCTTCTTCGATGGCTGCGCGGATAGCGTCTGAGTCATGGCCATCAACGTCACTTACTACATGCCAACCGTAGGCTTTAAAGCGTGCAGGTGTATCATCGCTAAACCAACCTTCAACTTCACCATCAATTGAAATACCGTTGTCATCCCAAAACGCAACAAGCTTACCTAGGCCTAATGTGCCGGCAAGTGAACATGCTTCATGAGAAATACCTTCCATTAAGCAACCATCGCCTAAGAAAGTATATGTGTGGTGATCAACAATATCGTGACCTTCGCGGTTAAATTGCGCGGCTAATGCTTTTTCAGCAATTGCCATACCTACCGCGTTAGTGATCCCTTGACCAAGTGGGCCCGTAGTAGTCTCAATACCTGGCGCATACCCATATTCTGGGTGTCCTGGTGTTTTTGAATGCATTTGACGGAAGTTTTTAATTTCCTCAATTGGTAAATCATAACCACTTAAATGCAATAGAGAATAAATAAGCATTGAACCGTGGCCATTGGAAAGTATAAATCGATCTCTATCTACCCACTCTGGATTTGTTGGGTTGTGGTTTAGATAATCGCGCCATAGTACTTCTGCGATATCAGCCATGCCCATAGGGGCTCCAGGGTGGCCTGATTTGGCCTTTTGTACTGCGTCCATTGATAAGACGCGAATAGCATTTGCAAGTTCTTTGCGAGACGGCATGGATTCTCCTACCTTTACTGTATTTGCGCTGGTTATTGTGTGTATTCATTTGAAGATCCATTCTTACTTATTGTAGGGGCTGTATGCAATTAAAAACCTGATTAAATTGGGCATTATGAATTTTTTTTAAGAACAAAAAGTTATTAGTAATTTTATTTAGACGTCTAGGCGTAAAAAAACTATGCAACTATCGTTGTTTTAGATAAAATACGCCCCTAAATTTTTTAGCGCTCTTACCGACGTTTGTGAAGCGCAATATTTGTGAGCAAAGACAATGGCAAAACATTTATTTACTTCTGAATCTGTTTCTGAAGGTCATCCGGATAAAATCGCGGACCAAATCTCTGACGCGGTACTAGATGCCATCTTAGAACAAGATTCTCATGCCCGTGTTGCGTGTGAAACTTACGTAAAGACTGGTATGGTTATGGTTGGTGGTGAAATCACTACTAGCGCATGGGTTGATATCGAAGAAATCACACGTAAAACTGTACGTGAAATTGGCTACACTCATTCTGATATGGGTTTTGATGCCGACTCGTGTGCAATTTTAAACACGATTGGTAAGCAGTCTCCTGACATCAACCAAGGTGTTGACCGTACTAGCCCAGAAGAACAAGGCGCTGGCGACCAAGGCCTAATGTTTGGTTACGCATGTAACGAAACTGAAGTATTAATGCCTGCACCAATCACTTACTCACACCGTTTAGTACAGCGTCAAGCGCAAGTACGTAAAAGCGGCGAGCTTAACTGGTTACGTCCTGATGCAAAATCACAAGTTACTTTTGCATATGAAAACGGCAAGCCAGTAGGTATTGACGCTGTGGTACTTTCTACTCAACACAGTGAAGACATTTCACAAAAAGATTTAGTAGAAGCTGTGATGGAAACAATCATCAAGCCGGTACTGCCTGCTGAGCTTATCACTAGTGCAACTAAGTTTTTCATTAACCCGACTGGCCGTTTTGTAATCGGTGGCCCAATGGGTGACTGTGGTCTTACTGGTCGTAAAATTATCGTTGATACCTATGGCGGCATGGCTCGTCACGGTGGCGGTGCATTCTCTGGTAAAGATCCATCAAAAGTTGACCGTTCAGCTGCGTACGCTGCACGTTACGTTGCTAAAAACATCGTTGCTGCGGGCCTTGCTGACAAATGTGAACTACAAGTTTCTTACGCAATCGGTGTTGCAGAGCCAACGTCAATCAGTGTTGAAACATTTGGTACCAGCAAGCTTGAAGAATCACGTTTAATTGAATTGATTCGTGAGCACTTTGACTTACGTCCATATGGCTTAATTAAAATGCTTGATCTTGAGCGCCCAATTTATCTACCAACTGCAGCTTACGGGCATTTTGGTCGTGATGAATTCCCTTGGGAACGCACAGATAAAGCAGACGCACTTCGCGCAGCAGCTGGTCTTTAATATCAGCCTTTATGTAAATGTAGAAAAAGCGCCAATTGGCGCTTTTTTTATGCCTGCTGATTATATTGCTGTAAATGCCTAGGTTATTGTCGCGAGGTAAACTCGCTGCTACCAGACGTAGGCGCGGGTTTACCCCGCGCAATTAAAGCTCGTTGCTCAAAGTCAGTGACGTTTTGCCTAACTTCTTAACCTATCAATGTAATTATCTTTTCATACCCAGCCACAGCCCATACAATAAACAACACTATCAGTGCTAATGTTACAGCCGCTGAAGCGATATCTTTCGCACGCCCTGATAGCACGTGGTATTCAACACCGACTCGATCTGTTAATGCTTCAATTGCTGAGTTTAGCAACTCAACAATCAACAATAACAAAAAGCTGATTACAAGAAGTGCCCAGTGCTGCAATGATTGTGCTAGCCAAAATGATAACGGCAATAATACTAGCCCTAGCGCAAGCTCATTACGAAAGGCCGACTCTTCCTTAAATGCGGCTTTAAAACCTTTAATTGAGCATTTAGTTGCTTTTAAAATACGCCCAATTCCTATGCCGTTGGGTTTGTTTACTAAGTTAATTTCTGGTTTAGTCATTTTATGATCTTTAGCGTGTAAGTGTTGCTTATCGGGTGATGGTTAAAACCATTACCTTAATCCATGCCTTGAGTTAATAACTGCCAAGCTGTCGCCATATACTGGGTATATGCTTGCTCTATCTGTGCATCAATTTCAACAAATTGCGATGGTGTTGTCGGTAAAAGCTGAGTTTTATCCCGCTCATTAACACTATAATACTCATAAAGCGCCGATAAATCACCACGCCAGAGCTGTTCATTGTGACGTATTGTTTGAAAACCAAATACCTCCCTATCTGGCGCAGCATTAAATAATGATTGTCCCATGCTATAAAACTGAGTATTTGTTGGCGCAATTAAATCAAATAGTGTTGGAGCGATATCCATATGGCTTGCCACTTGTTGGGCAGGCACTAAATCTGCACTAACACCTTTGCCATAAATCACTATCGGCACATGAGAATAGCGACAACAAAAAAGAGTTTATCCGTAAAGTTACGCACCATTCTTACCCAATGACCTAGGCGCATCCGTTGTAAAATACAATTTAATTAAAAATTACTAACAAGGAGTTAACCAGCCATCCAGATTGTACCGATTGTTAGAATTAACACGCTATTGTTTATTGATGTGACTACAATTACCAACTTGGCTTACTTGCTGATTGGTTTGATAGGTTTTATTGATTAGGCGTAATTTAAGGGCAAGCAAGGTATGCATTGCACTTTCTAATCCCACTTTATTGCTTAGCCAATAAGGAATTGCACCACCAGGATTAGCGTATATTTCATATGTTATGGTTAACAATGATTGCCCTTCACTGCTATGTTGGGTTAATAACCAATGTGCTTTTAGATCAGTGATACGGATCACAGCTTGGCGCTTTGCAAGCTCCCCTGTTTTTGCTGCAATCGTTAACTTCGTCTGAGTGTCGTTCAGTTGTTGGTAGCATGAGTAACTCACCATATCGCGATCAGTGAGTGGCCACGGCGAGTCAAACTCGGTATGTACAATAGTTTCTGAGGGACTTAATCGCTCCAACACTTTCACATGGGTAACATTATCAATCCATAACGGCGCGCTGTCAGTATCACTTAGCAATGTCATAAAGTCATTGGCCGTGACACCTTCAATAGTGATTTCAGCCTGCACTTCAAAAATACCATTGTCATGTTTTTTGTAGTACACACTTGCACCATCATGCTGTTTCCAGAGTTGCCAATGCTGAACATCACTGAGCGCATCGGCACTAAAGAGCAGCATTAGTAATAATACCCGCCGTACCATGTGTATTCCCTATGTACTGGCTTAAAAGCGATTACTGCCAGTAAGGTGATATTTTATATGAAGCTAAGCGGCTTTGTTCCATTGCGTCGACCAAGAATTCAGATTTTCTTTCAAGCCAACTTTGAATTTTTGCCAGCTCTTCATCATCTTGTCCTGCACATAACTGCTTTAGATACTCAAGCGTGCTGAGCTCGTACATGCCGTGTGAAATATCTAACCATGGAATACGAAACTCACTGCGTTCATCTTTTTCAAATAACGAACCTAAACAGTTACCACTGAGTAAGCTGTTTTCTAAACGCATACGTAAATCTAAGTAATCCTTAACAGTCAGTGTTTTTTGTTCTGGCAGTAACTGATGAAGGTCTTGCCAATCTTTTTCAAATAATCGATTAGCAATCTCAGCGACTGGTTTTTCAGCTGCTTGAAACTGTACTTGCCCCCAACTTTTACGCCATTGCTTATCCACCAGCCAGGTGGTTAAAGACAATAATAAGCGGTTATAGCGAGCGCTATGAAACAACCGATTAATATCATCAATACTTGGCTGTAGCTCTTTTAAGTCATTAATAACTTGCGTTAACTCAGGTGCACTGTTGATTTTTTTATAGTATGCGTGGCGCTTAGATGTGTAGGTTTTTAGTTGAATCGCGTTTTCAACCCATGCTAATTCACTTAATAGCCATTTTAGCTCGGTGCGTAATAGCTCGGTGGTGTTTTTATCAACAATATCGTCAAATAACCAAAACGTATGACGGATTAAACTAATACCATCGGTCACTCGTTTCAGAGTCTTTAAACTCGGTTTATCGAAATAACACTGTTCATGTTTTTGTACAAAACGAATACCAAAGCCAATTGCGGCTATAAGTGCTTGCTCTTGTGTTGCATATTTAGGTAACGATACAAAGCCAATTGATTTACTTGGCTTAAGTGGTTTTTCATCCGCAAGGCGATAACCACGAGCTGCTTTAGAATATAGCCCTAATCGAATATTACTTTGACTCACTAACTTATCTGCTAAAGCAAATAATTCATCGCGGCTGCCTTCAACCAGTTCAATTTCAAGCTCACAAATTGGCTCCATCAAACCCGATGCAGATACTTCACCTTTATCTAACACTACTTCAATTTTAGCGCCACTGTCGGTTTCAATAAGCCAAGTACGACGAATGAAGTTAGTACTAAAAATAGGATAAAGATTAGCGGCAATTGCACTTATTTGCATACCATGCGGCCAAATACTGGCATCAAATGCAGTTATATTTGGTCGGCTACTTTCCAGCGGTAAATTATATTCAGGTCGTTGATGCAACCCGCCCATAACTTCTCCAGCAAGCTTGATAGTTTGCTCACATTGATTATCAGCACAGCGGGTACGAAAACCGATATCGAGCGCTCTTAATTCACGGCTTGGCGTGTCAAAATAAGCATTTTGTAAACTACGCGAAGGTTTATTAGTAACCGTTTTTGCAAATTGAGTAATTAACGCGGGGATCAGTGGGATTACGGCGTCTGACACCAAAAACTTCAGTTCTATCTCAGTATCCATTAGGCTTGAGGATTACCTTTAAAATAAATAAGAGCTCAAAATAAACAAAGCTGCCCAACATTGCAAATTTTTTAGCTTATTTGAATCAGCAAACAGCAGCCATGATTACAATATCAGTCTTGCTATTAGCGCGCTAAATCCATACTATCTCAATACTTAACTATGAATAATACGATTGCTGTCCCACAGACGGTTACATTAACAGGGTAGATTGATGTTTAAACATTCTTTATTAGCTTTGCTATTCGCAGCGGCCGCATTTATGAGTCACGCAGAAGAAAGCAATTCAGCTAGCGATGCAAACACCGCTTATATAGTCGATAATCTTTATACATTTATGCACTCTGGCGCGAGTAAAAATTATCGCATTATTGGCTCTGTTGATGCTGGTACAAAGCTAACCCAGCTATCTGCTGAAGAAAATGGCTTTGTTAAAGTTATTGATGATAAAGAACGAGAAGGCTGGGTAGAAGCTAAATTTGTTTCTAAAACTCCAGGTATTCACCAACAATACCGCACACTCAGTGCTGAAATGGCATCAATGCAAGAGCAACTTCGTCAAGCACAGATTGAATTACCGCAGCTACAAGAGCAAAGCCAAACTTTAACTGACCAAAATAGTGCTCTATCAGAGCAGATTGCTAAATTAAAAAGTACCTTAGAAGCTGAACGCACTGAAAAACAACAAGCCGGTGCAAAAGAAAAACGTCAGCTACTAACTTATGGCGGAGCAATTGCCTTCATAGGTTTATTTTTAGGTATTATTTTGACTATCGTATTATCGCGCCGCAAACGTTACGACGGCTGGGCTTAAAACCTTATACCCCGTATAACAGTAATAACTTAGGTTTATCTAAATAAAAGCCGATGCATAATCGGCTTTTCATACTCAAAGAAACTCCCCCTATAATAATGTATATTTTTCAAACAACATAAAACTATGTTTTGTTCAATGTTTTCAGCATTATTCCCCATCTATATTAACCTATTTCATTTTTACCCGTTAAATATTTACTAGAATATTATTTCAGCTTTGTATAATGTAACAAAATACTTGTCCCTAAATGGTGCAGTGAGGGAACCTAATTTAGACGTATAAAAGGATTTAACGATGGCGCAACAACACACCGTCGCACAAGGCGAAACACTGCTACGCATAGCACGCCAATATGGTTATAAAACCTCAACAGCATTATATAACCATCCCAGTAATGCGGAGTTTAAAGCACTACGGCCCGATCCTAATTTAATTTTTCCGGGTGATATCATCAATATTCCACCTAAAAAAGAAAAGTTTATGCCGCTGCGCGCTAACAGTCTAAATACGTTTGTTGTACAAAACGAAAAAGAATATTTTCGCCTGCAAATAATTCATGAAGATGGTGATGACATTACCGGCAAACGTATTGTACTCAACATAGGTAGCCAAGCAATCGATACCGTTCTGCAAAGTGATGGGCTTATCGAAGTAGAGCTTAATAATAACGACGCACTTACTGGCACGGTCGATTTATATTTAAAAGCAGGCGAAACTACACCCACTAAAAGCTTTGCGGTACAAATAGGCAATCTAGATCCAATCGACACGCTTTCTGGCGTGCAGGGACGTTGTAATATGTTGGGGTTTAATTGCGGCAAGGTTGATGGCATTAATGGTGCAAAAACCAAAGCGGGTGTGAGGGAATTTCAACAAGCGCAACAACTACAGGTAGACGGCATTGCAGGGCCGGTTACTAAAAGCCGTCTTGTTTATGTTTATGGAGCCTAAGTTATGAGCCAAGCAATGCCCATGGCAGTCAATAAAGTTAACACACTGGTTATAAAAACAAATGTTGGTGCGTTACAAAAAAATATTATAGTTAAAGTGGTTGGTGATGTAGCTATAAAAGCGCAGTTGTTTAGCCAAGGTAGTACGGTTGACTTAGAGCAACAGGGCAATCAACAATACCACTTTAAAAACCTGTCACAACAAGCGCTTTATACTTTAAAAGTAATTATAGCGGGCGAGGCAGAGTTAACCCTTATTAACGAACAAAGCTTTGCAGATTATTTCGACCTGTTAAAGGTTCGGTCATTCAATATTGGTGAAAAAGGCGGGCCGCAATTACTTGAACATAAAATATTACCAAAAGGTCATATTGAAATAACCTTGCTCGCAGAGCCCCCTAGCTTTGGTGTATTTTTTGATGGCACGGGGAATAACCGCCTTAACGACATACAAGATTCAACCGACGCGAATGAACCGACTAATGTGGTTAAGTTGTTTGAGTTATATCCCTTTCAAAAATATCAATCACGCTATTATGTTGAAGGTATTGGCACTAAAGCAAATGAAAGCGATTCAACCTTAGATATGGGTTTGGCGTTTAGTTTTGATGAGCGAATTAGAGAGACTCTAGTCACAACAGTTCAATTTTTCAAAGAATACTCAAAGATGAGCATTGGATTTCTGGACGTATTTGGTTTTAGCCGTGGCGCAGCGCAAGCGCGGGCATTTGTTAATCAAGTGAATGCGATTTATAAAAATAATCCACACTATTGGGGCGGTATTAAGCCCGTTATCCGCTTTGTTGGCTTATTTGACAGTGTTGCCTCTATTGGTGGTGATGGTGACAACAACCACAGTGAGTTTTATGCCAATAATGAACTTGATTACCCCGTTAACTTACATCTAGCAAGTAGTAGTGCGGGGTTTGTAATGCATTTGGCGGCATTTGATGAAAAGCGTGATAAATTTCCACTCAGCTCATTACGTACCCGTAATAAGCAGCTCCTTAAAAACCAGCAAGAGATTGAATTACCGGGTGTGCACTCAGATATTGGCGGCGGTTATGGCCCCGTAGAAACAACCATATTATACCCGTGGCAATATATTGCTGGGCAAGCCGGAGAGCCAGAGCACGATAAAGAATTAGCGCAGCTTAAAAAGTCACTTGAGCAAAAATATTATTGGCCAACAATTAATATTGAGTTTAAAGCAAGTAGGCCAAGGATGAACAGAAAGCCAAAGCGAATTCGTAATGAATCAGAGTATACGGTTTATACCGGCTATAAACCGTATTGGCGGCGCAATTTAAATAATACCTTACCCCATTATAGCCTAGCGCTAATGCATGAAACGGCGGTTAACCAAGGCGTGCCACTACAAAGCTTAACGGAACTTGCTAACCGCAAACAAGCTGACGGCCAAGCTATACCTTATATTTTACCTAACGAGCTTAAAGCACTGGTTGATAGCGCCCGTAGCTTTGGCCCACAAAGTGATGCCTGGCAGGCTTTATATAAAGATTACATCCACCACAGTGTTAAATATTCAGCAACGATTGATGCGATTGCTCATGGCCCTGAAGAAGACGCTGAATTCACCACTAAAAACCAACAACGTGAGCTTTTTTACAATCAGCCAGAACAAGCTGAAAAGAGTGAGCAATGGCAATTACAATTAATAAATGGATATAGATTATGGACAAAATCTTAAAGTTACTTCTTACTAGCTTGTTTGCTGTATTACTAGACGGCTGTGCAACAACAGGTGAAATCGACTATATGGTTGTATCGGGTTCAACAGATGAAGGCAATAATATATTTGTGACTTTAATTAAGTTTGATGACAAGTGGGATGTACCCGCAGGAACTATGTCTTGTTGTCGAGCCACAGCGGGAGCTATGGTTGGTGTTTACGATCAAAAATTCCCAGAAAAAGTAGCGGTTGAGTGGTTAGATAAGTCAGAGAACAGAATTTACTACGGTGAACTGGCAATAAATAAAAATGGTTATAAATTAGCTAAAAATTTACCTGCTTATGCATGGATAAGCACAGGAGAAGTAGAAGAAAATATCAGGCCTTATTTAATTGTTGGCATGGGGGATAGTGGCGAGATAAAAGTATGGCTATCAAATGCACGATCTGACAGAAATAGAACAGGCCGTGTATTACACGAGCTTGGCTCTGGGCAAGCACAGTGGCGTGAGAATAAATGACCAGTTTTAAACGCCTTTTTACAACCAGCCAGAACAAGATGAAAAGAGTGAGCAATGGCAATCACAATTAATAAATGGATATAGATTATGGACAAGCTCATAAAATCACTCATCACACTTGCTTTAACATTATTTGTAATAGGTTGCTCGTCAACAGGAACAATTGATTACAT
>NZ_JACJFK010000053.1:0-6952 GCF_014164535.1 Pseudoalteromonas sp. SG41-2
AAGTCAACGAAGAAAAACATAACTGCAGATACCATTAGCAAGAAGCTTAGAGCAGTAAATAAATTTGACCACCCTCCAAACCATGAAATAGCAAGTTGCTGCCCATCTCCGCGAACCCAGTGCCCTTCAAGCGTTGAGCCACTATCTGGGGATGAAAGCTTTGCTGTATATTCATCAGTAAAACGCTTACTTTTAAATGTGCGGGTTTTAAACCCGCAGCCATTGAGTGCTTCTGCTTTTTTTAATCGCGTTTCATAACTGTCTTTATGCAAATAATCTCTAGACAGTTGCTCTTTATATGTTGCTCTATTATCAAAGTATTTGCTTCTGTTTTCGGCTCTCCTTTTATTTTCTGCAGCTTTTTCGGGGTTATTTTTTCTAAACTCTTCTAATCGCACCACCGCTTTTTCATCCAAAGTCAGTTGCTTTATGGTTTTATCTTTTGCTCTAGCGGGGTCTCGGCCTGGATTTTCAGCGCACCACTGGTTAATTGCGTTAATACGGTTTTCTCTTTTTATTTTTTCTCGTTCTTCGTGAGTTAAGCCATCTTCCTCTTCAGCAATGTAGCGCTCAACGAGCTCATCAAATATTCTTTCTTCCTCTGATTTTTTATCATCACTACTCATAGTTACTCCTTTATTTGCTGTACTTCTTGTAATTTTTTTATAACTTAGCTTTTTATAACTTAACAATGGCTTGGCTGATTACTTGGCCAATGCGGTGGCTATACTTGCGCTCATCGCCCCAAGAAAAGAACCCTGGCTTTTCACCTGCTTTGTAATATTCGATTGGTAAGCCATAAATACTATTAAACCCTTGAATTGTTGGTTGACCTTTACCACTGGGGTACACCGTGGCTTCTAGTTTGAGCTCTATCTGGTCGCCTGGCTGCAAACCAAATTCAGTCAAAAATGCATTGTAATTTATTTCAGCTTGCCAACCTGTTCGAGCAGGCTGAAGCATCCATATCGCATCTACTAATATGGGGGAATTAAGGGGGATTTGTTTAAATACTCGATGCTTTGTGTAACGTGACATTTGAAGTTGTATCATTTCTGCATATTTTTTGCATCTTCGACGTCATTGGAAATAAGCTAGACACCCATTTTAACTCCTATTCTAATTATAAGATGTTCAAGGTATTCCCATAAACAACTGCAGTGCTAAGCGCTTTGCTTTGTATTTCCATGTTAGTTTTTCGATACGCTCAGGCTCACCTTTAAAATGCAGCCAAGGTTTGGTTATTTCTTCGTTCGGTGTAGCTCTAAGCCAATTAAAATGAGCAGCCTCTTTATTGAATTTCTGCCAAATTTCGACTTGTTGAGCAAGCGAAAAATCACTCCAAAAATTATTGGGTCTGTCATTTTGCTTATCAAATTCAGCAGTTAATTCATCAAGGTGGCGGTAGTTTTCATACTCAGGCACATCAGGCAGTGGTTGGTTGTTATCCATAAACCGCACTACTCGTTCCCAATATAAATAGCAGTTCATCGGGTTATTTGAGTTATCAGGCACTTGAACAGCTATTTTAGTCTCAGGGTATTTATCCTCATCAATATGACTAATAAAAGGCACAAACCCCATTACACCCGGGCGTGTTGCCACTATATCAAGGTGGCATACAATATCAGCCCATTTAAAACAGCAATTACCCAGCTCATCACGCTCTTCACAACCGGGTATCTTATAAGTAAAGCCGACTAACTGTTTTTTTCTGTCAAAATATATTTGCTTTTTAGGGAGGTAACTCTCTGTTAGTGGTAATAAGTTAAGAAAAAACAGGTTCCAAGAAAAAGTAAGTGCGGGCACCCACCAATGATAAGGTTCATCCGAATATGTCATCACAATACAAGATAGTAATAGTAACAAACTTAAAACAAAGCCGATTATGATTGGGCCAAACAATATAACTCTAATTGGGCTATTTCCGCACATTTCTACTTTATATCGTTCAGGATGTTTTTGTATTTCTTTTTGCTTTCTTGCAGGTAAATTATATAAATAGCATAAGCCTTTGAATTTATCCTTGAGGCTATTTAATCTCTCAGGGTAAAAAAAGCGATTAAATCGCGTTTTTTTACTCATGATATCAACGGCTAGGTAGTCATTATTTTGCATTTAATATCCTTATTGTTTAATCAACCTTGGCACTTTAAAGTGCCTAGGTTTAAATTCCTTTTATGATTGTTAACGTATAATGGATCCTGAAATTTAAGCCGTTTCACGGAAAGCCGATAAAAAGTTGAAGCGCAAGGTGCTTAGCTTTATATTTCCACGTTAATTGCTCTATGCGCTCAGGCTCTGCCTTCCAATGCTGCCAAGGTTTGATTATTTCTTCCTGCTCTCTACCTTTAAGCCAATCGAAAGGAAATGCTTCACTCAGAATTTCCTCTTCAATTTCTAATTGCTGCGAAAACGAAAATGAGGACCAAAACTCATCAGGCCGATTATTCCTCTTATCAAATTCAGCTGTAATGGGATCTAAATGGCGGTGTCGTTCATATACCGGCACATCGGGCAATGGCTTACTTAAATCCATAAAGCGCACATAACACTCCCATAATAAATAACAATGGACAGGGTTAGCTGAAAGCTCTACAACTGAACCGGTAACAGTTGTTTTAGGGTACTTCTCTTGGTCTATATGACTAATTTCTGGAAAGTAATTCATTACACCCGGCGCGCCCATTTTCGAGGTTAGCCTGCAAACAATCTCTTCCCATTTAAAGCAACAGTTACCTAAGTCATCTCGTTGTTCACAACCGGGTATATCAAAAGTAAACCCGACCGTTTGGTTTTGCCTGTCAAGATACATCACCCTATCAGGTATATACCTAGCAGTTATTGGTAGTAAATTTAAGAAGAATAAGTTCCAGCAAAAGGTGAGGATTACAAGCCACCAAGGAAATGGCTCTTCAGAATACGTTGCGACAACGCAGGCTATTAGTAACAATAAGCTTAATACAGCCCCGATAGCCATTGGTCCAAATAATATGGCTTTTATAGGATTATTGCCACAAGGGACAAGTTTGTATTTTTCGCGCTGATTTTCATATAACTTGTTCGTATCAAGCCAATCATATAAAAAGCACAGGCCTTTAAATTCGTGATATATATTTTTTATACTACGATATTCAAAAAAACGATTAAACTTCGTTTTCTTTGGCATTATTCCAACACCAAAGTAATTATTGTTTTGCATCAGGTTCCTTATGCAATTGCTAAATCAGGTGAGGCATTTTCAATTGGCTTTTCAAACGCATCAAAATCGGAAGTTTAAGATGACACCTATCTTAATTATTCAGAGTGAGTGTCGTTTTTATTGTTCAATTTGCGCGGCGTAAAGCCGCGCCTACGCAAATTTAAATGACTGTTTATTATGTCGCCATGTAACAGAGCCACCAACGTGACGGTAAACCTAGGCAGCAGTTGCGCCTAGGTTTGAATTCCTTTTCTGATTGTTAAAGAGCATTTGGCCTGTGACCAGAAACCAGTTTTTAAATAACCAGAATCACAAAAGTAAAATATTGAGCGCGTAGGCACGTTTTATGTTTTTCTCTAGTAATACGGGGTCATCACTAAAGGGGGCAATAACATAATTAACTTCATCCCTCGGGTATTCTTTTTCGCCATCAATATCCGTATGAAAAACATATTTATAATTATTTTTTATCTCGGCATCGAGTGGGTAATTATCCATATAGGGGCCAATTTTATCGCCTTTCCAAACTGTGCTATATCCCTTATCTAGATAATGTTGAACCGAAGGTAACATTGCGTAAGGTATTGGTTTATTTTTATCCATAAATTCATTCAATAGCGTCCATAGATTACATGCGTCGTCATAGCCATCAGCAAATGCGACTATGTACTGGCAATCCCTTTTACCATGTTTAGGATACTTTTTTGGAATCAAGCTATCTACAGGCATACCGGAGCCTAAACTAAATCCTAATGAACCTCGGTACAGTTCAACTTCTTCAAAAGGGATCACAAGTTCAGGGTTGCCACCAAACGCAGGGAAATTTACATTGCCGGTTTTTCGGTCAAACACGACAGAGGTGGCTCTGGGGATTTTTGCTTTACGGTGGTAAATAAAAGCAATTATTAATAATAAAACTTGCCCCAGGATAAACAAAGGGTCAAAAAGAAATGAGTCTAATAGGTGTTGTAAACTTTTAGCTTTAAATAACCCAAGTACTTGCATTATAGCTCCAATCGCAAAGAAGGTTAATGCTTGCCAAGAATAAGAACTATCATCCGTATCCGTCATACTTCCCATTAATAATAACCCGTAATAACGGCCATCAGCCCCCAGTTCATCTTTTACTCCTAATAGGTTGTCATAATTGACTTCCACTTTTCGGTAATACTTTCCCATGTCAGTTGGTTTTTTAGGGGGGCGTAATGCTGATACTTGTTCGGTGTTTATCATAATGTTATTCAAGTCCTAATTCTTCTTTTAGCGCATAATTTAATAGTGATAAATTCACTTCGGTTGCGAGCCATTTATTTGGTTTTTCAAGCTCGCCGTACTCATCGCGTTTTGATACTGGTAATATAAATTTATTATCCTCAAAGGCAGTGCTCACTGACGCCCCTTTGCCCTTAGGATACGTTTTCACTCGCAGTCTAAACGTGATTCTGGTTGTGTTGAGCGCTTTAAATATGGCGGCGCAGTTATGCTGATTTACATCGAGCCGTATAACCTGCCCACTTGATAAATCAGTCACTAAAAAATTAAGATGGGTGTCATT
This sequence comes from Pseudoalteromonas sp. SG41-2, assembly GCF_014164535.1. Classification (NCBI taxonomy): domain Bacteria; kingdom Pseudomonadati; phylum Pseudomonadota; class Gammaproteobacteria; order Alteromonadales; family Pseudoalteromonadaceae; genus Pseudoalteromonas; species Pseudoalteromonas sp. SG41-2. The sequence goes on from NZ_JACJFK010000053.1 coordinate 4,758, forward strand.
GTTATTCCTTAACGTATCATGGACTCTGAAACTTAAGCCGTTTCACGGAAAGCCGATAAAAAGCTGAAGCGCAAGGTGCTTAGCTTTATATTTCCACGTTAATTGTTCTATGCGCTCAGGCTCTGCTTTCCAATGCTGCCAAGGTTTGATTATTTCTTCCTGCTCTCTACCTTTTAGCCAATCAAATGGAAATGCTTCACTCAGAATTTCCTCTTCAATTTCTAATTGCTGCGAAAACGAAAATGAGGACCAAAACTCATCAGGCCGATTATTCCTCTTATCAAATTCAGCTGTAATGGGGTCTAAATGGCGGTGTCGTTCATATACCGGCACATCGGGCAATGGCTTACTTAAATCCATAAAGCGCACATAACACTCCCATAATAAATAACAATGCACTGGATTAGCTGAAAGTTCGACAACTGAACCGGTTACTATTGTTTTAGGGTACTTCTCTTGGTCTATATGACTAATTTCTGGAAAGTAATTCATTACACCCGGCGCGCCCATTTTCGAGGTTAGCCTGCAAACAATCTCTTCCCATTTAAAGCAACAGTTACCTAAGTCATCTCGTTGTTCACAACCTGGTATATCAAAAGTAAACCCGACCGTTTGGTTTTGCCTGTCAAGGTACATCATCTTATCAGGTATATATCTAGCCGTTATTGGTAGTAAATTTAAGAAGAATAAGTTCCAGCAAAAGGTAACCAGTGGTATCCACCACTGAAAATTTTCACCTTCATCATAAAATGGAAGTGATAAGATACTAATTAATGTAATTAAGCTTAATACAGCACCAATAGCCATTGGACCAAATAATATGGCTTTTATAGGGTTATTACCACAAGGTGCTATTTTATATTGCTCTTTTTTATTCGCGTAAATGCGCCTATCTTGATTTAGCCAACGTCGGAAAAAACATAATCCTCTAAATTCGCTTCCTTCATTTATTATTCGGTGCGCTTCAAAAAAACGATTAAACTTCGTTTTCTTTGGCATTATTCCAACACCAAAGTAATTATTTTTTTGCATCAGGTTCCTTTGCTTTAATAAACCTAGGCAGCATATACCGCCTAGGTTTGAATTCCATTTTTAATTTTTATCAGAATCCTAGTTGCATGCTATACATAAAATCATCTTTTAAGGTATTCCCATAAACAACTGCAGTGCTAAACGCTTTGCTTTGTATTTCCATGTCAGTTTTTCGATACGTTCTGGCTCACCTTTAAAATGCAGCCAAGGTTTGGTTATTTCTTCGTTAGGCTTTCCCTTCAGCCAATCAAAGTCATAAGCTTCTTCTTTTAATTTTCGCCAAATTTCTTGTTGTTGCGAAAATGAAAAGTCGTGCCAAAAACCTACAGGTCTATTATTTTGAATATCAAACTCAGCTGTCCGTGGGTCTAAATGCCGGTGTTCTTCATATTCAGGTACATCAGGTAAAGGTTTAGTTAAATCCATGAAACGTACATTACTTTCCCAATACAAGTAACAATATGCTGGTGTTTCTCCATTATCCGCCACCGTACCTAGCATTTTAGTCTTTGGATACTTTTCTAAATCAATATGGCTAATACTCGGGAAGTAGCTTACAACTCCCGGACGCGTAGATGCAATATCAAGTCGACACACTATTTCATCCCAACTAAAGCAGCAATTACCTAATTCATCACGCTGTTCACAGTCTGGTATATTGAAAGTAAAACCCACTGTCTGCTTTAATCTATCAAAATATATTATTTTTTTAGATGTAAACCTAAATGTAACTGGTAATACATTCAAGAAAAATAAATTCCAACTAAATGTAAGTAACGGTACCCACCATTGATAAGGTTCGTCCGAGTAGGTAGCAACAACACAAGAAATGACAAATAGCAAACTTAAAGTAAACCCAATTGCCATTGGTCCAAAGAAGAGCGTTTTTATAGGATCGTTGCCACACTTAAAAGACCGATATCTTTGCGGTTGGGTTTCAACTAAATGCATGTCAGTATCTATCCAATTATACAAATAACATAAGCCTTTAAACTTTTTATATCGTTCTTTGATTTTATGAGGGTAAAAAAAACGATGAAATCGCGTTTTTTTAGGCATGATATCAACGGCTAGGTAGTCATTATTTTGCATTACTTTCCTTATGCAATTGCTAATTCAAGTGAGGCATTTTCAATTGGCTTTTCAAACGCATCAAAATCTAT
>NZ_JACJFK010000054.1:0-6315 GCF_014164535.1 Pseudoalteromonas sp. SG41-2
GTACACCGTGTACTTAAGCTACTAGCGGTAAATTGTAAGCGGCAATCCATTGAAAAAAATAATGACATGTGCCGTTTTAAAATAGGAAGTCACACGATCTGTGTTCCTTAAGAACTAAGCTATGAGGGTGGATTAGCATAAATTTAATCCCCTAAGTTTTAAAAATCACTGAAGCGGTGCAGCCCTTTTCCATATTATTTGATATGTTAAATGTCCACTGGTATTTTTCACATATATCTTGAACAATTTTGAGGCCTATACCAAACCCTTCATAGCCGCGAGGTTGTTCATTTAGGCCTAATCCATCATCAATAACATCTATTCTTTGTTCAGAAATAAATAAATTTACACTACCTTCAATACTGCAATTAATAGCATTTTTTAATAAGTTACATACTACTGCTGAAAATAGTAATGGGTGCGCATGTAATGAAAATTCATTCTGTATGTCATAATGGAAATTTACTTGATTTGCTTTGATAGTAGGGGAAAAGTTCTTAACTATTTTGTCGATAAACGTGTCTGATATTGAAACGTTACTGGTATTTGAAACTTCGTCTCTAGCAAGTAATAGGAAAATATGAGTTAACTGCTCCATTTCTATTACAGCATCATCTATTCTAGTTAATTGCTTTGTAGTCTTATCATTATTTGCTCGTCTTAAAACACTTACACCGCCTCGAATCACCGTCATAGGAGTACGTAGTTCATGACTAATATACCTAGTAAAAGTTTGCTCCCTAATAAATGCAGAATATATTCGCTTACGATAGCTATTAATGCTAGCAAGCATCATTTCTAACTCAAAAGATAATTTTCCATTAACAGATAAAGGTTTACTAACTTCATGTGAATCATATTCAAGCATTTCAGCTAACTCTGAAAACGGAGAGCTTATCCGCTTTGCCATTTTAATAATAAAAAATGCAGAGCCAATGAATAAAATCACACCTGAAGAAAGTATCATAATTTGGAAAATTGCAAAGTATGTATCGTCCCACTCTATTTGGTCGACATCCTCAATGGCATAAGCAGTAATTTCATCATTATTAATTTTTATTTTTTGCGCAAATACAGTGAATTCACTGTCGTCATCAAAATGAATACTTTGGATACCCAGCCAGTCGACGTTAATTTTATCTTTAATTTTTTTTGGTAAAATTTCATACGTATTATAGATTGTTAATATCGGATCTATTTTTATTTTTATTTTTGTATTTTCGCTTTTTTGAAAAAGTTTTAGGTGATAGGGAGCTTTTAGTGCCAAACGCTGTTCACTGGCTTGATTTTCAGTGTACAACACCGTGTAATAAAATAAGCATCCATAAAAGGCTAATAATATCAAAGCGCCCAATAGATATACTTTTATAATTATTTGACTAATTGGTTTACTTTTAAACATTACACTCACTCAATCTGTATCCTGTTTTAGGTATAGTTTCTATAACATCTTTGTCATAAGGCTTATCGATTTTGAGTCTCAATTGGTATATGTGTTTTCTAAGTATGTCTTTATCAGGTAGCTCATCTCCCCAAATACTATCCTCTATCTCTTGCCTAGAAACTACATTGGGTGCTTTAGTTATTAAAAGCTTCATAATTTTGAAACAAGTTGGGGTCAGTTTGATTTCACTCCCTTCTCTCCAGACCTGACAAGTTTTGAGATTAATTGTAACAGGACCGAAAATAACTGTTTTTGCAAAGCCATTTCCTGAACTCCTTCGAACAGCATTTATTATTCTAGCTTCCAAAAGTTCTAAATTAAAAGGTTTGACTATATAGTCATCAGCTCCTATTTTGAGCCCTTGTAACATGTCACTATCGGTATCTCTGGCCGTAAGCATTATGATAGGAGTATCATATCCTTCAGCTCTAAGCCGATGACATACTGTTATACCATCAATACCGGGAAGCATTATATCTAAAATAATACAGTCAAAGTTGTTTGACTGAGCTAATGCAAGACCTAACGTGCCTGTCGCTGCAAAGTCTAATTCAAACTCTGAACCTTCAAAGTAATCAAATATAACTTCGGCAACAGTATGACAATCTTCAATCAGTAGAATTTTCAATAGACACCTTATTTTCAAATTTATCGTTGCATACTAATAGGTAACGTACAGTGGATTTTTCTTCAACAACACAATGAGCGTCAAATAAATCTTTAAAAATAATAAACTCGTCCTGCTTTATAGCAATATATATTTTTCCACTACTGTTAACTAAGTCTCGTAAATATGCTTTTTCATTTATTTGTTTAGCTCTACCATTTGAATAAAACTGTCCACTAAATGGGCGTTTATTCCAATAATACAAAGGGGCTTCTTTAAACGATTTTTGATGTAATTCGAGTAGCTTATGTTCGCTTTTGTGCTCCCATGCACCCTTTAGCAGTGCACTTAACATAGCTATTAAGGTTAAAACCGTAAATAAAGCCAAGTAATTGCATAGCTTAGTAAATTTTATGTTTAAGGCTATCAGTATAGCTAATGCACTAAAACCAGGTAGCACATAGATTGGCAACACATTACCAGCTAAAGTAAATAGTAATAGTGGCGAAATCACCCAACAAATAAGGTACTTATTTATATTTGGCTGGTCGGGTTCTTTTCTAAGTGCTTTTTTAATATTTTCTTTTTTGAATAGTAGTCCTAAAGCTAAAAATGACCAAGGGCTTGCGCACAGTAACCAATAAAACCAAATTGTACCTCTAGGTTTAACGTGCGCTGTGCCATAAAGATCGCCTTCCCATCCAGATACAAGGAATCGCTGAATATGTTCACCAACTATAAAATATTCTAAAAAGCCCGGAGTACGTATTTCGGCTAGAATGTACCAAGGTAAAGTTAGACCTAAAAAAACGAACATCCCACTTACCCAAGGCAAGCGTCTTATAGCTACTTTAAAGCAGCCTTGCCAAGCGCTCCAAACAACGAGTGAAATCCCTATAAGCACGACAGCAACAGGTCCTTTAATTAGCATACCGAGCGCTAAAGAGACAAAAAATAAATAGCCATAAAGTTGGTTTTTTTGAGCATAGCATTGCCAATAGCTAAACATTGCAAGGGTATAAGCAAGAAGCAAAGCACTATCCGTCATAACCATGCCAATAGCAACGATAAACCCTAAGCTAGAAACTAGCACCAATATAGATAAAACACTTTTACTTAAATTCGTCAGGGATAATGTGAATCGAAAGACCAAGTAACAGGTTAATAAACCACACAATAAGTGAGGTAAACGAGCAGTAAACTCATTTATACCTAAAAAATTAAAACTAATGGCACTCAGCCAGGTTTGAATTGGAGGTTTCCCCCAAAATGGCACGTCGTAATCAAACTGAGGGGTAACCCAGTTACGAGTTTCTACCATGATACGAGCCATTTCCCCATACCTAGCCTCAGTTGTATCGTAGAGAGGGAAAAGTCCTAGTGAGACAAGCCTTATAGCGATCAAGGAAATAATAATTGCTAAAGCCCAATATACTGTAGAATTTATTTTATCAGCCATGTTTTTTCACCATGCCGTTCTGACTCTTTTGGCTTTGTTTATCCATTATTAAATATATAGGACGCCCTTTGGTCTCAGCATAAATACGTCCAATATATTCACCTAAGACGCCTATAGCTATCAGTTGAACTCCCCCTAAGAATAACTGGGTCAACATTATCGAAGGGTAACCCGCAACGGTTTCTCCAAAGAATAGAGTCTTGGCAACAACCCATAAGCCATAAAAAAATGCGGATGTAGATATTAAAGTGCCGACCCAGGTCGATATTTGTAAAGGCTTTACACTAAAAGCTGTAATGCCAGATAGGCCTAACTTTACCAGCTGAAAGAAAGACCACTTTGTCTCTCCTGCAACGCGTTCAGGACGCTCAAAACTAATTGTTGTTTGCTTATATCCTGGCCATGAAAGAATTCCTTTCATATAGCGGCTTCTTTCTGATAATTTCTTTATATCATCAACAACTCTTCTACTTAATAGCCTAAAATCACCTACGTCCTTTTGTAATGGAACCTCAGATAAATGGTCAAGTAACCTGTAATAAATGTGAGCGCTCCAACGTTTTAAGCGTGACTCACCTAAGCGGGATGACCGTTTCATATTTACAACATCAAAACCTTGTTTCCATGCATTTAGCATTTTAGGAATAAGTTCAGGTGGATCTTGTAAATCAGCATCCAATAAAATAATAGCTTCACCTCTAGCATTATCTATACCAGCGGTCATCGCGGCTTCTTTACCAAAGTTACGACTTAAGTTAATGCATTCAATATCGGCATAATGATTGGTTAAATTTGACATTGCATTCCAGCTATCGTCAGTACTTCCATCATTAATATAAATGACTTCCACATGCTCGTTTAATAACAAGCTTAGAGCTTTCGATAGGTGGTGATTAAAGATAGGCAGCATTTCTTGCTCGTTATAAACAGGCACTATGATGCTCAGCGTTATATCTTCATTAACAGACTTAGGGTGTTCGACCAGTTTCATTAAGCTCTCCAATAATTTTACAAAGCAAGCTTAAAACAACCTGAGTCTATAAAAAGTCAATGCATCAAGACAATTTATAGACATCTTCTAATTAATAATGGCTCTACGATTAATTATTTAATGCTTAATAATGCAGCAACTAAAAAAATTTTGTTTTGTAGGAGGTGCAGGGTTCATTGTTGATAGTTTTATTTTTTTTATTTTAGTAAATCATATCGATTCAATTATAACCGCACGCGCAATAGCATTTTGGCTAGCAGCTAGCACAACATGGTTAGGTAATAGAGTTTACACCTTCAATAACCAGGCTTATGAAAGCGCTGTAAAACAATGGAGTAAGCACATGTTCGCAGCTCATTTATCTGGCGTAATCAATTTAATAGTTTTTTGGATAGCCAAAGAGCTTTTCTTAATTCACTTCGCTTTTTGCTTAGGAATTATGGCCGGTTTGGTAAGTAACTACCTTTTAGCTAATAGGTTTGTATTTACTAAAAATTCTAACGAAAGAAAAAACAACTTCCTTCTCAATAAAATTAGGGACTAGAAATGCAAGTCAATAAAGTGAAAATAATCACTGTTCTTATTACTTTTAGCGTAGCAATTTGTGCATTAATTATTTTGGCAACACCTCCAAAACTGCCTTTATCATCCAGTAATAACAAAGCTTTAGTAGTCAATATATTAAAGGCTAAACCTCAAGAATTTACACCCAGTTATCAAGCTTATGGCCGAATAGAAACACCAAATATTCTAACTTTATTTGCACAAGTCGAAGGTGAAATTTTATTCCTTAATAATAATTTTGAAGTTGGTAGTCGAGTAAATAGGAGTGAAACTATTTATCATATTGATGATGAGGACTATAAAAACCAGCTACAAGCTCGATTGGGAGAGCTTAAAGTAGCAGAAGCTAACTTAAAGCTTGAGCTCGGTGAGCAACGCTTTTCGAAAAGTGAATACAAAAGGGTTAGACCTAAAAAAGACAGCCCTAATTTAAAACTACAAGAATCATTAATGTTGCGAAAGCCTCAATTAGAAATAGCTAAAGCTAATATTTTAATTGCAACAAGCAACCTAGAACTCGCAAAAAAAAATTTAGAACGTTGTAAATTTCAATCTAAAGAAAACTACGTCGTTTTAGAAAAGAGCGCTTACCAAGGCGACTTTGTTAAAAAGGGAGATAAGATTGGTACTTTTGCTCAACTCTCTGAGCTTAGGGTAAGCTTATCAATACCTCACGATGTTGCTTCAGTATTGTCTATTGGTCAGCGGTTTAAGGTTTAAGGTTTAAGGTTTATCGAGACGATAATACATTTTTTAATGCCCATATATCTCAAATACCTCCAACACAAGCGCTAACTAGCCAACTACAAAGTGTTTATCTAACTGTAGATAATGACAGTGGAACGCTGATGATAAATGAATTTGTGGCCGCAGAGCTAACTTTACCTACTTTTAAAAATGTACTTAAAGTTCCTTTATCTTCTATTGATGGCGACAAGATTTGGCTCGTCGATAAGAACAATCAATTGTTTTCGAAAAGGGTTAACGTAATTTGGAAAAATAAAGAGAGTATCATAATCAAAAATATTCTAGAGGAAGGGATGTCTATAGTAAAAAACAAAGTGTCTGGTGCTAAAAATGGATTGAAAGCTGATATTAGCAACGGAGAGCTGTAATGAAAAATAGTAAAGCGGAGTTTTTCAAGTTAGTTGTCGCCTCAAGTTAAATTTTATGCCACCCGCATTTCTTCTTTTTTCTCAGGATTTAAATTTACTTCCTTAATTATTGACCAATCGCGTGATTTTCCTGAC
>NZ_JACJFK010000055.1:0-5676 GCF_014164535.1 Pseudoalteromonas sp. SG41-2
AGTAGTAATGATAAAAGCTCAGAGAAATCAAGCGAACTTGATGACTTAATTGATAACCTTATTAGTGATGAGGATCTTGAGCGCTATTTTGCTGAACAAAAAGACGGTTTAACTCATGAAGAACGGGAAAAAATTAAACGAGAAAATCGTATTAACGCGATTAACCAGTGGTGCGCTGAAAACCCAAATCGAGACCCTACCAGATCAAAAGATAAAACCATCAAACAACTGGCGTTAGATGAAGAAGCGGTGGTGCGAAGAGAAGAGTTTAGAAAAAATAACCCCGAGAAAGTGGCCGAAATAAGGAGGCGGACTAGAAACGAAAGTAAATATTTTGATGATAGAGCAACATATAAAGAGCAACTGCCAAGGGACTATTTACATAAAGACAGTTATGAAACGCGATTAAAAAAAGCCGAAGCACTCAATGGCTGCGGGTTTAAAACCCGCACATTTAAAAGTAAGCGTTTTACTGATGAATATGCAGCAAAGCTTTCATCCCCAGATAGTGGCTCAACGCTTGAGGGACATTGGGTAGAGAGCGATGGTAAGCAGTTGGCTATTTCATGGTTTGGAGGGTGGTCAAATTTATTTACTGCTCTAAGCTTCTTGCTAATGGTATCTGCAGTTATGTTTTTTTTCGTTGATTTGGTTGTTATTGGTTTTGTGTGGGAGGATTATCGGTGGGTGCCATTTGCTATATATGCACCTATGTTTATTGTTGGTTTTTATATGCTGAAACACCGGGCAATATTAGCGCACCGAGATAATTTTTATTTTAATCGCCATACCGGGCTTGTAAAAACCCCTCATACTTTGTTTAGAAAACCGTTTTATTTACCTTACGAAGACATTGTTTGCTATGGTGCAAATGAGCGTAATGTCGGTTCAGCCCGCGGTGGTTCACGTGTGTTTGTATCTCTTATGGTGCCGTTAAAATACCCTAAACATTATCGCTTTACCAAGCCTACTTTTTATGTAGGTGGTTCAAATCGTCAATGGGATTCACTGGCATACGCCACAGCCATGACCTTTATGGATACATCAATCCCGCTTGGGACACACTTATATCAATCAATAGAGCACTACTTCAAAATAGATAAAGATATAACAGAAAAACACGGATTTCCTGAGGAGTTAAAACCCTATTTAGACCCAGCAGATTGCCAAGTTAATAGAGAAGCCGTGTGGTAGTGAAGTTAGTTTGTTTAGCATTTACACAAAGGAGTGATGCCGAACTGAGAAAAAATAGTTAATAGTACAGTTCGGTAATAAGGAAGTTGAATATGTTTGAGCAATACGCAAAAACCGCTTATCGCGGTAAGCAAGCTGCAAAATTTAGAAATGAAATCGCAACAGATGAACGTGATTCAATGTTTTGCCGCTATCAAAGTAAGCAGGCGTTTTACCCGAGAGACGGTGTATTTGGCCACTGTTTTGATAATAGTCAAAACAGTTGCTACAAAGGTAATATTACTGGAGCAGAAAAATATGCACGTTCAATTTTAGCAAAAGGTAAAAATGAATTAGCAATGCCATTAGCAGGAAACGCAACTAATATTGCTGGCTTTGTCATTTTTTCTTGGGCAATAATTCATTTTTGTATTGTTATATTCTTGTTTGTTATGCCGTTATTTAGTTTAGCTTTAGGGGCGGTTGATGTTGCGTTAGAATTTTTAGCGGGCCTGTCATTATGTTGGATAGTTTCTAAATTGATTAATTGGTTAATTTGGCCGTTTTTTAGGTTTAAATATAATCTAGCTGTTATTTTTAATCGTGCCACAGGAATGGTGGAGGTACCAACTAAAAACGCGAAAGATTTCGATATTTTCCCATTTGAAGAGTTTAATGCACATTATAGGGTGCAGCATAACCCTAAAAGCGGTTTTCCATACCGTGGGTTTACTTTGTTACATTATCAGCAAAGCATGCGATATGACCAAACTTTTAGTAACCAGATAGCATCTGCATTTATTCATTGGGAACTGCTACAAAACTTTATGAATGTTACTCAGCCTTTGGCTGATATCCCGCAATTTGAATATTACCGTGAGTTTGATAAAACCACTGCTGAATTTGATAAAGCCAATGGTCGCCCTAAGTATTTTTGGTATCGTGTTGATAAGTCATTTTTAAAAGAAATGTCCAAAGCAGATGACGAGTTGAGAAAAGAATTTAATGATGAAGAGCAGCTCGATAATCTTTTGATGGGTAAACCTATTAAAAAGCTAACACCGCCAGATATTTTCAAGTTTCCATGGAAATACGCAGATAACATTAAGCCTGAAAGCGAGATCAAGTTCGGTAAAACACTGTGGCAAAAATTCACATCATTTTTGATGGTAGATCTGTAGTTAAGTAACATAATAAAATTAAAGGAATTTAACCCAAGCAGTAAATAACTGCTTGGGTAGGCAAAAGGATATTCATGTCAATTTCATATAAATTTGCAAAACTAAATGCAAAAGCAATAGAGAACTCGCAGAACTTTAAACACTATATTTCCTCAAAAAAGTATGAGTTCACATCACCCAAAGGAATAATGATTCCCCGATTTTATTGAATGATAAAATTTAAATAACTACCTCAAATGTTTGATTAAACTGCTGTAAAGCGGCTTCAACGCGGGTGATGCCTAAGTCAAACTCAGCCCGGGTTGCTGGGCCGCCTAGGGTGAGGCGAACACCATTTGGATTATCTACTTTTAGGGCTGGAACTTCTGGGATAAAGGAATCTAGCGTCCTTACAATTACCTTATGCGCTTTTAATACGCTGCAAAACTCAAACATATTCTGCGACTGGGATAAGCGAATATATACATTTAAACTGGCAAACTGAGCATCTATCTCATAAGTTTGAAGCAGCTTTTTTATTTGTTCAATACGATAGCGTATCTCATCTGCTAGCTTAGTTTGATTATAAGTAAATTCGTTACTTTTAATGGCGCGCATTATTAACTCAAAATTCATTGAGGAAACCGCCCAACACTCACTATGAATTTGTTTTAAAATTGGTTGCTCCCAAAGTCGTGGAGGTAATAAGTAACCGGCTCGTAGTCCGCCTGCAAAATATTTTGAAAAGCTTGAAATATAAAAAACCCGATCCGGTGCTTGTTGCCACAATGGTAATCGCCAATACTCTGGCAAACAGTAATTTACGTCATCTTCAATAATGAAAAAATTATATCGGCGACTCAGCGCCAGTAGGGCATTTAAATTGTTACTGCTATAGCAAATATTGGTTGGATTTTGACAGTTTGGCGTGATGTAAACCGCTTTGATTGTACGCGACTTACACAATGCTTCAATTTGCGCAAGATCAATCCCGTCGCTATGCACGTTTACTTGCGCTAATGAAAGTTTAAGCGAATGACACGCAAGGTAAAAACCGGGGTAACACATTGACTCTGCAATGACAGTATCGCCACTTTCACACAAGGTTGCTAACGTAGTGAATATTCCTTGCTGAGCACCTTGGGTAAATATCAACGGATGGTTTAAGCAATCAAAGCCCTTATCCGCTAGCCATTGTTTGAAAAAATATTGATGTGAGGTAAGTCCATTGAGTTTATAAATCATCACATCTGTTAATGCACGTTGATCCTTTGACAGCGATTGCAGGGCATTGGTCATAACATGTTGTTGCCCCATCATCGGTTGCATGCTTGAAGCAAAGTCTGTGTCGCCCTCAAAATGACTTAACTCAATAACTTTACTTACAAAGGTACCAGCCCCTAGTTTTGCAGTAACCAACCCTCGTTGCTCAAGTAAAGCATATGCACGAGTTACCGTACCATGTGTAACACTTAGGCTGTCAGCGAGAAGTCGTTGGGCTGGTAATTTTTGCTCAAAACCCAGCATTTTGTTGTCGATAGCATGCTCAATCAAAGCGGCTAATGCGCGATATTTTGGCTGTGTTTTGCACAAACTACTAAATAGAGTGTGATCCGGTTTGTAAATTGTATTCATAACAATAAAAATATTGATGATTTTACATAAGTATGACAATTAATAGTTATTAAACAACTACAATATTGTATCAATACAATTAATCATTATGAATACAGCTACTGTTTTTGAGCTTGCTCCGGCTCTCATTTTATTTTGTTTTGCGGCGTCAATTACGCCTGGGCCTAATAATATTTTGCTTACTCACTCAGGCACACATTTTGGCGTGATCAAAACCCTACCGCACTTATTGGGTATTCGAGTAGGCATGACGATAATGCATTTGGCAATGCTACTAGGATTAGGTAAATTGTTTTTAATACAGCCAAAGCTGCATTTTTTTCTACAGCTTTGTGCCAGTGGTTATATTTTATATTTGGCATACAAGATAGCTAGTAGCTCTCAATTAAAAGGTGATAATGCTCAAGCAAGGCCTTTAAATTTTTTTCAAGGCATGCTTTTTCAGTTGATCAATCCTAAGTCATATGCAGTGTTAATGACACTTTGTACTGCACTTACTTTACCAGGAGGTGCCTATTGGCCTTCTGCAATTTTGGGCGTGATTATTTTTAACCTTGTCGCGGCTTGCTCAGGCTTGTTTTGGGTGAATTTTGGCAAATACATGCGCCAATTTCTAAATAAGCCAAATATCTTTAAACGTTTTAATTGGGTTATGTCACTGTTTCTTGCGGCATCAATTCCTTTAGTTTTTCTTTCCAATGCAAGCATTCAGTAGGGAAATAAAATGAAATTTACTCACCAATTGTCACCACAACAATTTACCCAAGCGTTTGAGTTTTTATCTGAGCGAAGTTATTGGAGTCAAGGCATTAGTCGCGAACGGTTAGAAAAAGCGTTCGCACACTCGCTGTGCTTTGCATTAATTGAAAATAAACAGCTATTGGCATTTGCACGAGTGGTGACTGACCAAGCCACTTTTGCAAATTTACTGGATGTATTTGTGTTAGAGCCATTTAGAGGTCAAGGGCTGGGTAAAAAGCTGATGGATCATGTAATGAGTCACCCTGAATTGCAATCATTACGCCGTTTTACACTGGCAACAAAAGACGCTCATTCACTTTATCAACAATTTGGTTTTCAAAGCCAAGCAAGCCCCAATCTCGCAATGGAAAAGTGTTTAGTTGGCGGGTACTCAAAATTATTACTGCGGTAAAATTAAGTATGGATTGAACGTTTTAATGCGTGCAGTTAAATACTTTTATTATTTTACAGCTGAACTCCTTATTCTGTATTTATAGCCGTTTTATTAAAAATGTGAGCACTTTAGAGAGTATCAATAAATAATACTATTACTGGGTTTTTAGAGTCAGTTAATTAGTAAAATGCAAACAATGCTTACGCCAGAAAATGCATTGTACATTCTTGGTGTAATGTTTACCGCCTTGTCCTGAGTTCAGGTTACAGCTTTCATTATTATCATTTCCATATGAACGGCAGTCTACACACTCGTTGTGGGTTGTGCGCCTTACGAACCTATAAACCAGCTCGCTTTGACTTCAAGGGAGTGTCTATATATGGCTTATTTTATTTTGACTGGTAAGTGAAATAAGCTAACGCGTCAGAGGTATTCAAGTTCCCGTGGAAATACCAGGGCAAGATCACGAACTTTACCTTGACTTAAAAGTATGATCTTATACTCCTTTTTAAGGAGCCCCCATGCCTGATATTCAACTATTTAAATATTTCGAATCAATTGACGACCCTCGCC
>NZ_JACJFK010000056.1:0-5247 GCF_014164535.1 Pseudoalteromonas sp. SG41-2
AAAACAGTTAAATAAATTGACTGATGATGATCAGTTAAGCTAATTTAAAAACGGCTCTACAAAATGATAAATCAAGTGATCAAAGCTGATGAGAATCGGTGATCAAAGTCATGAGAATACGCACATGGAGTAAAAACGGGGAAAGGCACTTTTTACGTGAATATTCAAGCCGCTTTGGTCGTGCTCGTGATGGGGTTTATGGGCCTTCTTTTAGATATGAAATAGATGCCACGCTTGAAGATGTTTATTTAATTTTTCCATACTTTCTTGAGCAGAAATTAACTTCTGGTAGACCAACAACTTATAGAGTTTCATGTGTTTATTCAGGCATGGTTGTCGGTATTCATGTGGGAATTGGAGGGCCAAACTGGCAAGGCGGTTTACAAGCAATATACAACGCATGTACTGACAAGGTTAAATTTTGCGAGTTGTATGGCATTACGATTAATCATCACCAATGGCCCTGTGATGTCGTTTGTACAGAGTTAACCATTGATAATGGGGTTGAATATCCATCTAAGAATATGGCGACATTTTTAGATGCGAAACTAGGATTAGATTGTATCAATTATACTGCAATTTACTCAGGTGAAAGTAAAGGAGGGGTTGAAGGCGGCTTTCAAGTCGATAAACGAGAAGTCGTGCAATTCATGCCTGGCTATGTTGAGAGAATGCCGGAGAAAGGAGATGTTCATTCATCTCAATTTGCTAGGTATACCTACCGAGAATTTGTTCAGCTACTTATTGCTCAAACTCTCATCAGAAACAATGAAGTATTCAAGAACAACATACATGACCAAGTAATGTCTGAGCAAGGTGTTGCGTCTACCTCGTTGGCCGTTTGGAACTTTGGTATGAAGCATTATATGAATAACGGTAGAGGTAAAAGGTTTCCTGAAAGTCAGTTAATGTTTGCATTACTTCCATCAGGCCAGGCTGCAACTAATTCGCGTGGTATTAAATTTAAAGGCCTATTTTATTCCTGCTCGTTTGCACACTCAAAAGGTTGGTTGACAGACAGTAAAAGACGAACAGTTAAAAAACTAGATGTTCGTTACTTTGATGGCGACACCAATCAAATTTGGTATCAATTTGAAGATCAAATCTATACAGCACAGTTGAATGACCATTCAGAAATATACCGTAACCGAAGTTGGTTCGATGCACTTCACCGGTTAAAGCTTTATGACAAGGAACGTGTGCTGCAAGCAGAAAAAGAGCGAGAGGCAAGGTTTAAACAACAAGAGCTTACATCTGATATTTCCCAACAAGCAAAAGAGCGTCTTAAGAACTCAAAGCCAGGAAAAAGTAAATCTCCTAAAAAAGGCATCAGCACGTTGAAATACTTAGAAAAGAAATTCCAAGATCATAAAACTTCTTCACTTCTAAGAACTGTGCTTGGCAAGCCTGATGGGTCTGGAAGCTATGACCTAACACCACCAAATAATACAAATGCATATAAACAATCACAGCAAAATACCCTAAATAAAATGTATGGAGAAAATCATGGTTAATCGAGTACAAGCTGACTACAGAGAGTTTTCAATTCCTACATTTCAGGGAAACCCTTTGATTTCAGCTATCAGAAAGGCAACTCCATTAGAATATTTCACTAAAAAGTTGTCATATCAGCCGGCATTTCAAGAAGGGCTTGATGATTTTGAGCGAGAGTTGCAAGTTGAATTAATTGATTCAACGTACATTGTTCCACTCGAACTTCATGCTCTTTACAAGACAATTGTGAAAAACATTATCATTGGTTATATCCATAGAAATCCTGTTTCTAGAGATATGAAGCACGAACAACATTTAGCTAGCGTTCAAGAAGATTATCACTTTCCGGTCGAAAAGAACCTGTCTAAATGTACTTCAATTCTTGGCCATTCAGGCACAGGAAAAACGTTATCAATTAGAAGTTGTTTTTCATTTTTACCTCAGGTCATTGAGCATAGTAAATACCAAGACGAACAAGTCAAATTCGATCAAATTGTCTATATAGAGTTTCAAGCACCAGTAACAAAAACTACAAGGGGATTTGTTTTATCCTTTTTTCTAGCTATAGATAGTGTGATTGATACTTTCTACTATGAAGAATGGAAAGGTAAAAGTACTTCGGTACCTTTATTGATCCAAGAAGCTAAAAAGGTAGCATTAAACCACCATGTGGGAATGGCTTTCATAGATGAAATACAGCGTTGTGCATACAACAAAGATAAGGCTGAAAAAGCTGATTTTGCGACATTAGAGTTCATTGACGACTTTTTTAATTCTGTCGGTATTCCAATGATTGTTGCGGGAACTTTTAAAGCGAAACCACTATTTGATGTCACAATGAGTACAACACGCCGTTTAAGCTCAGCTCGAAGCTTCAAATATTTATGTATTCCAAATGATTTATTTTTACTAGAAAAGGGGGAGTTATCATTTTGGTCAATATTCATTGATAAGCTTTATTACCCTGAGTTACTCGAAGGTGACTTTTTATTTGATATCGCATTTAAAGAAAAAGTCTATGAGTTAACTATTGGCTTACCGGCTCTCACGATACGACTTTTTCGTTTAGCCTATGAACATGCAATAGATACTGGAATAGAGCGTTTATCTGTAGAGCTATTAGATGAAGTATTTCAACAGCAATTTGAGCTACTTCAACCAGCAATAAAAGCATTACGAGATGGAGAAAGTGGTGGCTATGAAGACTTGCTGCCATCGGGTGCGTTTAAGACTAAAGAAGAGTTCCTTATCGGAGAAGTGATCGATAAAGCAATCAAGGAAGATGAAAAACAACAAAGTGGTGAAGACGATGATGGTTTAGTTGTTGAGTTTGAAGCTGTCACACAGGATGTTATACCTGCCATTGATTTAAGGAATTTAAGCAGCTTATCAACAGACGAATTAACTGGCATTTTGGGAGATAAATAAACATGAGATTTATCCCCGTTTTAACGAATGTTTTGTTGATGCCTAACGAGCATGTATTAGGACCACTTGCTCGACAACATTTATATTCGTCGTATAAACGGTTAGCAGATTCTTTAAAATTTATAACTACAGATAGACAGGCTTTGCAGGTTAGTAGTATTTGGCGTAGTGCTTACAAAGATATATATCGTTATTGGGGGGATGGTGAAGGGTTGGATAAGTTCGCGAAGCGGCATACTCTTGTAAATTATTATCAGCCTTTTCACACACTATCATTTAACGAAATTATATCAAGTAGCGTAGAGCTAAGGCCTCCGTCTTCTCGTGTAGTTGGTTACACCGATAATTGGCGTTTTTGTATTGAGTGTGCGATTGAAGATGTTGAAATTAATGCGACACCTCATTTTCATATTAATCATCAAATACCAGGTGTAACTCAGTGCTCAAAGCACAACATCCCTCTTAAAACAGGTTGTTTAAGTTGCGGGAATGAATGGCTTAATTTATTGAAAATCATCATGCCTTCATCATCAGGGATATGTGATAAATGCCAAGGTGATCTTTCTACGATTAATTCGTATCAGGATGATGACACTCATTGGCTTCAAACAACGAGTTCCCAATTGTTTGAAGGAGGTTATTCGGATATTAATTTAGAGTCTGTTCAAAAGTCGTATCGAAAATGGATAGGTATTGGCTCTCGCCAGGGAGTGCTAAATTTGAAAGAACGGAAAATTGTACGAGATGCACAGAAGCATTTAGATAACCATTTCTCTCTTGAGTTTTATCGACAGTTTTTTACTAATGCAGATTTAAAGTCTAAACAAAGGCGAGTGCCTTTTTTGAACCTTTACGAAGCAGCATTTAACGAAGGGAAATTTATCCACCCTTTAGTTCATCTCGTATTAATTCGTTGTCTTTTTGGCTCTGTCGAAAACTTTGTTGAGAATGAAATGCATGAATAAGCTTCATCGTTTTTCATTTATACCCAATCCAGCTTCTGATGAAACGGTTTATAGTTGGATAAGCCGATATCATTTGATGTCTGGATATGATTCTTTTCGCAATACCACATTAGCATTGCTAGGTGTACATGAAGAAAGGGCAACAAACGAATTTCCATGTTTTATACCTAGATTGTCTCAGATGACGAGAGTCGCGGTAAACGACATTATTAATCAAATGACCCCGTATCATTACTTTGCTCCATTTTTAGATGCGGCAACGAGAAAGTCTTTTTTTAAATGCTTGGAAACAGGTTGTACTTCAAGCTTACAGTCTTCTTTAGGGATGGTTGCTAACAGAATAACCCCAGGTCAGTTTTTGTATTGTTGTTGTGATTGTATTGCTGAAGATACAGATAAATGTGGCTTTCCATATTGGCATGTTCAGCACCAACTAACTGGTGTGTATGTGTGTGCCAAACACCATCAATTATTGCACCCTGTTTATCGTGCAACTAGAAAGGTGCCAATTTTACCTGAAGCAATACCTGAGGCTGACTCTCGACCGCAAGACGACAGACTAGCAAATTTAATTTCAACAGAGCTGAGTTCTCATGTGTCGCTAAATACCGATAACATTCTTATTGCTTATAAAGCGAGGCTTAACTCCTTGGGTTTTATAACCGTATGCGGTAGGTTACGTTTGAAGTTATTAAGAGAGGCTTTAAAAGATTATTTGAATAAGTTAACACCAGGCTTATTGGTTTGTGAGTTATTAAAAAAACAGCTTATTAAGCATAGGTATCCTGAGTGCTTATTTTATGCTCCGAATGCATCACATCACCCAATTAAGCACTTAATAATGATTGATTATTTGTTTGGCAGCTGGCGTAATTTTTCTGAATTGGTGAATTCAAATATTGCCGAAAACGTGACTCCAGTGTCTGTCAATGTACCACAGCCAATAATGTTAAGTGCAGAGGCAATAGCTAAGATAAGTAGCGGAGTTAGCCTACGAAAAGTTAGCGTAGACGAAGGGCTGAGTGTCACTACGCTTAAAATATTAGCACAGAGAGAAGGCTTAGAAGTAAACCTGAGGCCAAGCAAAATTTTCAAAAATATGGAGCGAAGCATTTGGGTCAAGTTAATGATTGGAAATACCACATCAATTATTGCTGATGAATTCTCTATTTCAGTTGGTGCTGTCGAGGTGATATTAAGAAAGTTTCCTGAATTGGTTGTATTAAGAAGACGTATGTAATGGTCTAATGAAACTGGACAGGTTTATAGCGTAAAATGAGCTAAACCCAAAAGGTATCACTATGACCAGAAAATCAAAAGTAACACTCAGTGCACAACAAAAACTTGAATATGCCAAATT
>NZ_JACJFK010000057.1:0-5200 GCF_014164535.1 Pseudoalteromonas sp. SG41-2
TGCTCATTTTTTTCGGCATTATCAACCGACCACGTAAAGTTCACTGTTTGGTTTTGACGGTCAAAATATACTTCACGTTTAGGTAGAATATAACGCGCTAATATAGGGCTGAAGTTTAAGAAAAAAAGATTAAAACCGATTGCAGGTAATACAAACCAAAATGGAAAGTCTTCTGGTGTTGATGTAAATTGTGAATAAAACCATACCCCAAAAAATATAACTGAGACAATTGAACCTGTTACTCCCAAAAGAATAGGTCCCAATACTAACCCTAACGTCCAATCTGCTGCATTATGAAAACCCAAGTAGCGGCCTTCATTATCCAAGCTTTGAGGCTGTACTTTTTTATTATCCTCTTTTTCTAATAAAAATCGGACAATCATTAACCCTTTAGGTGAACTATATTCATACTTTTTTGAGGAAATATAGTGTTTAAAGTTCTGATAGTTCTCTATTGCTCTTGCATTTAGTTTTGCAAATTTATATGAAATTGACATGAATATCCTTTTGCCCACTCAAGCAGCTATTTACTGCTTGAGCTAAATCCTATTTATTTCTTTGTTTAACTACAAATCAATCATTAAAAATGAAGTGAATTTTTGCCACAACGTTTTGCCAAATTTAATCTCGCTTTCAGCTTTTATATTATCCGCATATTTCCATGGGAATTTAAATATATCCGGTGGTGTTAGCTTTTTAATAGGTTTACCCATCAATAAGTTATCAAGCTGCTCTTCGTCATTAAATCCTTTTAAAAGCTCATCATCGGCTTTAGACATTTCTTTTAAAAATGATTTGTCAACGCGATACCAAAAATACTTAGGGCGGCCATTGGCTCTATCAAATTCAGCGGTGGTTTTATCAAACTCACGGTAATATTCAAATTGCGGAATATCGGCTAATGGTTGAGTAACATCCATAAAGTTTTGTAGTAATTCCCAATGGATTAATGAAGGAGCAACCTGATTAGCATACGTTTTTTCATATCTCATACTTTTTTTAAAATGTAAAAGCGTAAAACCTCTATTTGGGAAGCCACTATTAGGATTATGGGCCACTTTGTAATGCGCATTGAATTCTTCAAATGGTAATTCGTCTAAGCTCTTTGCGTCACTTGTAGGAATTGCCATTTTTCCTGTTACCCGATTAAATATAACAGCCAGATTGTACTTTTTTCTTATAAATGGCCAAATAATGAAATTTAATGATTTTGAAACTACTAAATAACAAAATAACATAGTAACAATATCTCCAGCCAAACTAACCGAACCTAGTAACAATGCAAATAGAGGAATAAGAAAAGCTGATAACAAGGCTATAAAATGTAATAAGACCCATGAAAATATTATCAAGTCAATTATATTGGATGGATTCGTTGATAGAGCTAATGTTAAGTTACTTGTCTTTGCACAAAAAATAGAACGATACTTTTCATACCTACCATTTAGGTTGTTTTTATAAAAGTTTTTTTGACTACTGTCATAACAATGCCCATACACTTTCCCTCTTGGGTATATTGCTTGCTTACTCTGATAACGGCAATACATAGAGTCACGTTCATCTTTAGCTATTTCATTTCTAAACCTTTCATTTTGCGTACCTTTATAAGCTGCTAAATCATACTGCTCAAGCATATTCTATTTCCTTTATTATCCATGCCTTATCGGGCACTTCGCCGTCGTCCCATTCATTTCGCTCATCAATGTCCACATAAGGCAGGGTCACATGTTTATCTAAGCGATATTGTACTTTTACTTGCCAATCGACTTCAAAGTGTTTTGGCCACATTGATAATATCGGTATGGTATATTTGAACCCAGTGATGGCACCGGATTCAGTATTCTCTTTTTGGATTATTTGCCAATTTTTATGATCGTGACGGAATTCCTGCTCAAAGTGTAAAACTCCCTCATCTTCTATCTGGTAAACTTGAACGAAAACCTCTGATTGCCCTAAAGCAAAATTTGGTGTGTCTATATCAATAGTTAATTGGCAATGGGTACCGGTGAGTTTTTTTAGACCTAATGTGACACTTGGGTTCATCAGTGTACCTACTAATGCGGCGTAACACTCTTTTGGTTGATCAAGCCATTTTTTATAACTACCGCTACAACGGTCATCTGCGTCTTTTGCAAATGGGCCATTTTTAGTCCAAGTTTCTAATTCATTATCGGTGACTAATATAGCAATAATTGCAATGATCAAACCGACTGCGATTATTGCCCACCCTAAAGGTGTAGTAAATAAAGCAGCACCAAGATATATAAAACCAGCTACAGCGACAGCTCCACTTAATGCATGAAAAAATGCTGCATCCATATCATTTTTCTGCGAAGATTTGTATACATCCAAAACCGTAATAGCCAATGTTAAGATTAGACCAACAGAGCCTATTATTTTTGTAACTTGTACTGATTTAATAATTAGATCGATTTCTGTCTTTAAGAAACTAGACAATCTTGGAATCTTAAATGAAGCAGCTTCAACTGAAAGAGTAGCTAGACTGAAAATAACATTCAATGAATCGGCTAGAAACTTAGCATCTACCTTGTCTCCTGCCTTAAATTTTTTAATCATTTCATTAGCATTAAACATTTCAAATGCTAACATCACCATTGGTAAGTTGTGCTCTAAAATTTTCGTGCCTTTGAGCTTAACAGTATCCACAGCTCCTAGTTTAAAGTCTGGGTTATCATAATAGAGCGCATACCTGTTGGCTTTAGGTACTACTACTAACTCACCCTCGATCGAATCATACCTACCGATTAAGTCATTATAGTCAGTCCAGTTTTTAGGGTTAAAATAACCTTTGTTGCTGCCAAATGCTTTAGGGTCTTCAGCTGCGATTACATTTTCTTTACTATCGTAAATAGTTACTGCATTTGGTGGCGGATTTTTCACGCTTTCACGTAGCATTGCACGCCTTTGCTGCCTGTTTTTTTGCGTACGCTTATAGTTCGTAATGCCAATTACTGATGGGTTATCACCTAATACAGCACCAGCTTGTTTAACATGTATATCTGCAAAGTCACTAATTCCAAGCGCTTTATTATAAGAGACCATCAAGTTTCTAATTTTTACAGTGTGCGGTTTTAAAACGCCGTTTTGATATTGACTCGCAACTCGCCCCCATGCGGCAGTTAAATAGCCCACCGCATCTTTAGCTTTACCAAAAAACTCTTTTAAACCTTTATTAGCTAATAAGCTGTCTTGCTCTTGTTTTTCTTCTATCAACTTTTTATGAATGCGCTTAAACTCTTCAAATCTAAATTTAGCTTCGCCGTTATTTTTTTCTTCCGGCAAGGTGTTTAATACAACACTCCCCGGCTGATTTATATCGAAGTGACCTTCTGGGATCATAAAGCAGTCAGATAACCAATTGCCTTGCTCAAACGTTGCTTTTAAAAAGCTTTCTATTGCACTTGTGGCTTTATTTATATTCTTTTTACGCTCGTTTTCAGCAGGTAACTTTTCTTTCCAAGGCCTGAATACACCAGTTGAAACATCGTCGATACTCAGTATATTTAATACATTAGTAATAAAATTAAAGCCAAATAAATAATCTACATTTTCAAGGGCTACCCAATCATTCATTACTGGAGCTAAACCAATATAATCACTTTGCTTAGACGTTAAAGGTGAGTCGTTATTTAAGTCTTGTAAAAAATCAACAAACTCTTTTTGTGCTATTGGTAACTCCTTTAAATATTTCTCTAATTTGTCATTTGACAAGTATTGCTCTAGATATTCTTTGTCTAGATGCTTTGCTCCACTACGTAAAAACTTTGCACCAGAACTTAAGTCTGCATATCCCTCTTTTTTGGTTTTTATAGGAGTCATCGAAGTTCGATGTGGGAATATATAATGATCGCGCATCACTTTTTCATGCAAATCATCATTTAGCATCGCTTGATAAGCCAACACACCTGAATCATAATGTTTCTTATCTGTTAGCTTTTTATTCTCAAGCTGTAGCTGTAAAAAAATCACTTGGCACTTATTTAACAGAGAAAGCGCTATGCCACCTGGGTCATGTATTGTAATTTGCCCTTCACGCTCTGCTACTGCTAAATCAATTTGTTGACAGCGAGCGTTTCGTAATGAATCAGCTAATCCCTGGTCTTCAACATGTGTAGGTGAAGTGGCGTTAGCACTTTTTTGTCTTGGATCATCTTTGTACAGTCCGCCGAGGCTCACAATATACTGCCATGACCATTGGGCGATGGAAAAAGCAACTTGTACCGTGGGGTCACTAAGTGAACCTGGCTCACAGTTTAAACCATTTGTTTTCTTAGGCAGCAAGATTGTTTGGGTAACTAAACCCGAATATGAACGCTCGTTTTTGCCAAATTCAGTTGCCAAATCAACTTCAGATAAACAACCATTGTCAACAGCTGCAATTTCACGCCATAAATAACCATTAACGAATATATAGTAAAAGCCGTTTAAGTTACTAACAGGTCGTTCGTCTTCTCCTAACACTTGAAATTGCGCAGGTTTAGCTTTGTTTTTATCAAGGGACGCCTCGGTAAAAACGGTTGGTTTTACCGAAATAAATTGCGCTTTATTGTCATCACTTGGCGGATTATCTAAAGTATAAGGTTGTGTATAGCCGAAAGGTATATATGAACTCCCACATTCACCCTTTATCTCCGAATCTAATTTAATTAATCCCATATTAAGCACCTGCTGTAAAATTAATTGACGCGTTTTTGCCACTGATATTTTGCTTATCTGCGATTGGCACTTTTTGCTCACTTGCACCTTGAGTCGCTTTTATTGCACCAAGCGATGCATCGTTACTATCAACACCTTTGACTAAAATACTCGCTCCATGTGTTGTTTCTGCATCACTCAAACTATCCCTCACTTGCACACTCAATCCCCTTGGTGCGGGGCCGCCGGATTGCATAAGTGGCGCAGGTGGGGTGTTTTTAGAATTAGAGATCATCGGGTCACCTTGGCGTACAGCGGGTTTACCTTCAATTAATACATTAAACGAGCCCATGATAAATTCAGCTTCACCGTCGTTTTTCTTACTCGCGACGCCTTTTTTATCACCAGGGGAGTCACCTGAGCTTTGTGAAAAAGTGCTATTTATATTAGCGGCGCCATTGCCATTGACTTTTACTGAGCTGGCAACATCTGTAACGTCACTTGATTGCGCTTTATTTGCGTATGGAATTGGTACAACGCTAGT
>NZ_JACJFK010000058.1:0-5117 GCF_014164535.1 Pseudoalteromonas sp. SG41-2
GGTTCAACGTTTTTACAAACCAGTAAGTCAATTAACATCACAGGCTCTGGGCAAGGCGATTTAATCATTCATAACGCCGGCGGCGAAATTAAACTCGATAGCCAAGGCAACGCCACCATCATCGCTACCAATATACTCACCCTCGACAGCAACATTGTCACCTTTGATGGGCCAGTTGATTACGATATAGAAAGCCCGCAAACAGCCAGTAGCCCAAGTGCCTCAAGTCCTGCGAGTATTAGCCAAATCACCGCGTTTGATTTAAGTGACAATACGCTATCTGCAGGCGCACTCGCTCAGCTTGAACTTGAATACTTCTACGATGATGGCTCTGCCATTGAAGGTGTTGACTACCATATTATTGATAATGATGGTGTTGAACACACCGGCACCCTGGCGAATGGCGTAGCAACCTTGGCTAATTTACCACAAGGTAAAAGCCAAGTGACATTGTCAGCAACCACCCAAGCCGATGAGCAACGCCTTATTCAATTGCGCAAAGAATTCAATCAACACCTTACCTCCATGCTTGATGAAATTCGCAGGCAAGCCGCGATTGGGGATGCCATTTTTGAGCAAGAAGACTTTTTTACCCAATGGATGATTGAAACCGGCGCAAGAGCAACGGGTCTGTATCAAGGCGCTAAATCCCTTGTAACGGGTATCGCTGATTTAGTCGTACTAGGGATTGATATCAATATCAGTGTGTATTCGGCCTGTTTTAGAATGATTGACGCCGTTGCAAGTGGTGATAAAAACGCTGTTAAACAAGAACTTGAAACCATTTTAGCCTTTAGCCAAAAAACGACCAGCGCATTATCACAGGCGTTTGAACTATTACTTGCCTTAATGGACGATGCAGACACCCGCAGTGCATTAGCGCGCTTCCCGTATGACTATATTGAAGCGCATTCCTACGTTGATAAACAACGTTTAACCGGTGTTATGGCGTTTGAGATATTATTAGCGCTGTTAACGGGCGGTGCGGGAGCCGCAGCCTCTGCGGCAAGTAAATCCAAGCATCTCGTCAATGCGAATCGCTCATTAGTCGAGATGGCCGACATACTCAAACGCAAGCAACTTAACAAAACCACCTCGCATACCGTGTCGCCTGAGCAACCTAAATTAATTGAGCACATTGACAAACCCGATGCGACATTACAACCAGGTACCAACCGAGGCGTAACCACGCAGGTGTCAGCCAAAGCCCATGCTGACTATTTATTAGAGAATCTTCCCGATGATATTCGTGGCAACTACCGTGCATACACCAATGCAGACGGTAAAGTTATCATACAGCGCATAGATGGGAGTAAACCACCGAAACTGCGTTATGAAAATGGCGCGTTAGTTACTGTATCTGACCAAATCGATGTGTTTAACACCATTTCACAAAAACTAAAAATTAAACACAGCAACTTAGATTCAGCCGCAAGAAAGCGTTTAAAAACATTAGAAACAGCACGTAATAAAGCCGTTGCACAACGTGACGCTGCATTACTGGCAGGCGACGCTAAAGCATTAACAGATGCACAAAAAGCCATGCGATTGGCCAGTGAAGATTTAGGTGAAGAAGCCGCACGCATTTACGTACAACAAAATTACCCTAACGCCAAACCGTTAAACACCAAATTACCCGGTAACGGCAAACAAGGCGAGTTTGACCAAGTGTATGTCATCGAAGATGGTAAAGTCCTTATCATGGAAGCCAAAGGCGGTAATGCAACATGGGGTAGCAGAATAGCTGGAGAGGAACGTGCACAGCAAGGCTCCGCCAAGTACATGGATTCTGTGATTGATAATTATACCGAGCAGATGAAACGCCTCACAAAAGACCCTCGCTATGGTAAAGTCGGCGAAAAAGCGTTTACTGAGCAGGTTGAAGGCATTGAAGATATGCTGGATGAGTTAAGAATTGCAAAAAGAAAACAGGGTATTGAATATATTGGCATACAACAAAAAGCCAATGACAATGGCTTAATCGAGACCATTGATGTGTCTATTTTTGATATCGGATTTTAAGGAGTTATTTTAGATGATTAAAAGCCATTACAGCTTTGCACAAAGAAGCTATGAAAGAGCAATCAAGTTATATAATAGATTGCAAGAAGATGAAATTACTATGATCCAGAAAAACCCTGGCTACCAAATGTATTTTAGCTTTAAAACAAACCTAATAGACACTTTCCCAATGGAAGCCATTGAAAACCCTAATAGCTACCATGCCTGGCTGTACTTGCTACGCGCATCGCAATTAGGCCTCGGTATTTTTCAAAGTAACGCCAATGATGGTCAAGCCTTTCCATTTTTTTATGACGATGAATACCTAGAGGTGGTTGGCAAGAAAAACCCTGAAAATGCAGAGCATCCTGTTTGGCTACTTGCTTTATATGCCGCGATTATCGTACGCAACCAAGACGCCATAGATTTTTTAACCACCATCGACAATGAGGTGTTTGTAAACTCTAATTACGGCAATCAACTCAAACCGTTTGATTATGCCTTAGCTGATTTACTCAAAGGACTGTTCGCCCCAAGCGCCGACTTAGCGCACCTGCTAGAGCAAGCGTATATCACCTCTAACCCGGATGATTACCCTATTGATGAAGCGTATTTGTATGCCAGTCGTCTCAAGTGGCCGTTGGTCTCTGTTATCGAAGCGATTTTCACCGAAAATGGTGAGCAAGCCTACAACAGCACCATGGAAAAAGCTTTATTACTGCACCAAGAATATTACAGTGATGAAGAGCGCATGTGGAATGACCGTGGCGCCATTTCAATACCACTAACCGCAATGGCTGTTATCGCTAAAGAAGTCAAAGGCTATCAGCTCAGCGTTGAAAATGAGTATATTCCTGATTGGTTAATTAATGTAAACCCACCAAAACCAGAATAAACTGAACGTATTAATAATTACTCGCTCTTTAACAACATGGATGTTGGTAGGCTAGGCGCTAATACAGCCGCTGATTAGTGCCCTGCCTTTCATTTTTGCACAAGTAAATTCGAGTCTACGCATTCGTAGCAGCGGGTTTACCCCACGACATAATTCCCCCGCAGCCCACAACGAATTATTATTTGATGATAAAGCCAATGACAGCAACGAATCGATGGAAGGCGCTATTGCAGTATTCCGGCTCTTTACCCAACGAAAGTAGGCAAAGGTGACCCTGTTCAGTATTTACGTAAAATAAACTGGCAAGACTTAGGCAAACAAGCCGCCAGTGAAGTCAAAGCAATTATTAAAAGCTTTAGAGATACCTTGCAAGATATTTCAACCAGCTGGAAATACGACCTCCTACTGCCAGACTCGGCCATTGACGGCATGCAAGCCATGGTCAAACAACTTGATGAAGTCACCCCGCAAATAGACCAAGGGGTAAGAAACGCCGCAAATGAAATTGGCAATCGCGTAAACAAAGCCCTCGATGAGTTTGAGCCACCGGCAAGCACGGGTGTAGTGGGCAAACCGAAGAAAACCGTTGCCAATGAGCTTGAGCCGCCGAAAGGGAATGATTTAAAGGGGGCTAAGAACAAAGCAAATAAGCAGCTTTCTAATAGCTTATTAATTGAAAAGTATGCCAATGAGTTCTTTACGTTAAAACGCAAAGATTTTAGAGCATGGAAAATAAAGCTTGCAAATGAAGGGTTATCTTCAAACGAAATACAGGATGCTATATATTTCGGCTCTTTAAAAAGTGGTAAAAACATGTGGGGAGACAATTGGAAAAATATTATGAAGAAATATCAGGAACTAAATATCCCGGACCTCCCAATCATGCTCACCATTTAGTAGAGAAGAAAGGAGGTGGTAAATATGGTGTTTCAAATCGGAAAATTCTTGAAGATGTAGGTATTAATCCTTTATTATCTAAGGAGAATTTTGCTTGGGCGCCTCTCATAAAAGGACAGCATGGATTAGAGCCTCAGGCTCAACTAAATGAAATGTTGAATACATCTCGGGGCAATAAAAAAGCGATACTCAAAGTATTAGAGCAATGGGCAACAATATCGAAAGGTAGAACAATATGAATCTTGAACAAGAAAAAAATCAACTTGTCGAAGATCTAAGTAATATTTATAAAGCGCTCTTAAAAAAGTTGATTCACAAGTATAAGGATATAAATTCAATAGCTATTCATTGTGATTCAGGCTTTAGTGCATTTGGCTTTTCTTGGAACTCTAATGATTATTTGGAAAAGAAAAAAGAAAAATTTCCTGAAAGCGATTGGCTAATAATCAAATACTCTGTATCTGAGTGGAATAATATTTTTTACGAATATGAGGCATTTAACGACATTAATGAAAGGATAGAAGAAATATTTGATGACCTTTATGATGAAGATCTAACAGATGAACAGATAACTCAATTTTTTTGCGAGATAATCCATGGAGTACTATTGGAACTTACGAAGGTATTTTTTGATCATCGTGCTCCATTTATTTCATTACAATTTAACGATCCTAGTGATAAAGAGATTGACGTAATGCTAAAAATCAATCAACTATTAACAAATAAGCATCGGAATCTTGAATTTGAAAATTATTTAGAAAAAATAAAGTAATTTAAAAATCCCTCATGAATTAAGGAGCTCTCCCTAATTATGACATTTATAATGCTAAGGACAGCATATGCAACCAGATATTAAAAACGTTCCACAACACCTAGGTCAGTTCCTTTACGAGCAAATAAAAGAGCCGTGGCTTGAAGCCCAACTCATTTTAAATTGCGAAGATAAAGGTTTACTTGAATGCCAAGCTCACTTTAAAAAAGCCGATGACTCTAGTGAACAGCCAATTACCGTGACAGACGAGATAGTCGATTTATTCATCACCCTTTTTGAGAATGCCACTAAACACCAACCAGAAAAATGGACGCGCGCCATTTTTACTATTACACGGCAAGGCCAGTTCAACCTGAACTTTGAGCGTGATAATAATGATGATGACGTTATCACTGCACAGCAAACTTATTAAACAATATTGATTTACCCGCTCTTTAACAACATGGATGTTGTTTGGCTAGGCGCTAATACAGCCGCTGATTAGTGCCCTGCCTTTCATTTTTGCACAAGTAAATTCGAGTCTACGCATTCGTAGCAGCGGGTTTACCCCGC
>NZ_JACJFK010000059.1:0-3160 GCF_014164535.1 Pseudoalteromonas sp. SG41-2
ATTTGGAGCCTGGCAATGTCCTACTTTCACATAGCAAATGCTACACTATCATCGGCGCTGTTTCGTTTCACTACTGAGTTCGGCATGGGGTCAGGTGGGTCCAAAACGCTATTGTTACCAAGCAAATACGGTGTTAATCGCGTTAGCAATTAACTAAAATTTGGAATTCTGATAATAAAGAGTATCGTAAATCTACTTTAGTCTATTAACTTCTTGCGCTATCAACTATCACATAAAACGCGTTTGGCGTTGTATGGTTAAGCCTCACGGGTAATTAGTACAAGTTAGCTTAACATATCACTATGCTTCCACATCTTGCCTATCAACGTTGTAGTCTTCAACGGCCCTTCAGAGAGCTTATAGCTCTAGTGAGAACTCATCTCGAGGCCTGCTTCGCGCTTAGATGCTTTCAGCGCTTATCAGTTCCGAACGTAGCTACCGGGCAATGCCATTGGCATGACAACCCGAACACCAGCGGTTCGTTCACTCCGGTCCTCTCGTACTAGGAGCAACCCCTCTCAATTCTCAAACGCCCACGGCAGATAGGGACCGAACTGTCTCACGACGTTCTAAACCCAGCTCGCGTACCACTTTAAATGGCGAACAGCCATACCCTTGGGACCGACTTCAGCCCCAGGATGTGATGAGCCGACATCGAGGTGCCAAACACCGCCGTCGATATGAACTCTTGGGCGGTATCAGCCTGTTATCCCCGGAGTACCTTTTATCCGTTGAGCGATGGCCCTTCCATTCAGAACCACCGGATCACTATGACCTACTTTCGTACCTGCTCGACGTGTCTGTCTCGCAGTTAAGCTGGCTTCTACCATTACACTAACCGTACGATGTCCGACCGTACTTAGCCAACCTTCGTGCTCCTCCGTTACTCTTTGGGAGGAGACCGCCCCAGTCAAACTACCCACCAGGCACTGTCCGTAACCCCGATTCAGGGGCCAACGTTAGAACATCAAAACTACAAGGGTGGTATTTCAAGGACGACTCCAACAAAACTAGCGTCTCATCTTCTAAGTCTCCCACCTATCCTACACATGTAGGTTCAATGTTCAGTGCCAAGCTGTAGTAAAGGTTCACGGGGTCTTTCCGTCTAGCCGCGGGTACACAGCATCTTCACTGCGATTTCAATTTCACTGAGTCTCGGGTGGAGACAGCGTGGCCATGGTTACACCATTCGTGCAGGTCGGAACTTACCCGACAAGGAATTTCGCTACCTTAGGACCGTTATAGTTACGGCCGCCGTTTACCGGGGCTTCGATCAAGAGCTTCTCCGAAGATAACCCCATCAATTAACCTTCCGGCACCGGGCAGGTGTCACACCGTATACGTCATCTTGCGATTTTGCACAGTGCTGTGTTTTTAATAAACAGTCCCAGCCACCTGGTCACTGCGGCTCCAATCAGCTTAGAGAGCAAGTCTCATCACCAATCGGAGCGTACCTTCTCCCGAAGTTACGGTACGATTTTGCCTAGTTCCTTCACCCGAGTTCTCTCAAGCGCCTTAGTATTCTCTACCTGACCACCTGTGTCGGTTTGGGGTACGATTCGGTATAATCTGAAGCTTAGAGGCTTTTCCTGGAAGTATGGCATCAGCAACTTCATCACCTTAGTGACTCGTCTCGTGTCTCAGCCTAACAGCAACCCGGATTTACCTAAGTCGCTAGCCTACTCACTTTCACATGGACTACCAACGCCATGCTTGCTTAGCCTGCTCCGTCCCCCCATCGCAATTATACCAAGTACGGAAATATTAATCCGTTTCCCATCGACTACGCCTTTCGGCCTCGCCTTAGGGGTCGACTTACCCTACCCTGATTAACATGGGATAGGAACCCTTGGTCTTCCGGCGTGCGGGTTTTTCACCCGCATTATCGTTACTCATGTCAGCATTCGCACTTCTGATACGTCCAGCATACCTCCCGGTACACCTTCAACCGCTTACAGAACGCTCCCCTACCACTCAGAATAAATTCTGAATCCGCAGCTTCGGTGCATAGTTTAGCCCCGTTACATCTTCCGCGCAGACCGACTCGACCAGTGAGCTATTACGCTTTCTTTAAAGGATGGCTGCTTCTAAGCCAACCTCCTGGCTGTCTGGGCCTTTCCACATCGTTTCCCACTTAACTATGACTTTGGGACCTTAGCTGGCGGTCTGGGTTGTTTCCCTCTTCACGACGGACGTTAGCACCCGCCGTGTGTCTCCCGGATATTACTTTACGGTATTCGGAGTTTGCAAAGGGTTGGTAAGTCGGGATGACCCCCTAGCCTTAACAGTGCTCTACCCCCGTAAGTATTCGTCCGAGGCTCTACCTAAATAGATTTCGGGGAGAACCAGCTATCTCCCGGTTTGATTAGCCTTTCACTCCTAGCCACAGGTCATCCCCTAACTTTTCAACGTTAGTGGGTTCGGTCCTCCAGTTGATGTTACTCAACCTTCAACCTGCCCATGGCTAGATCACCGGGTTTCGGGTCTATACCTTGCAACTATTCGCCCAGTTAAGACTCGGTTTCCCTACGGCTACCCTATTCGGTTAACCTCGCTACAAAATATAAGTCGCTGACCCATTATACAAAAGGTACGCAGTCACCCAACAAGTGGGCTCCTACTGCTTGTACGTACACGGTTTCAGGTTCTATTTCACTCCCCTCACAGGGGTTCTTTTCGCCTTTCCCTCACGGTACTGGTTCACTATCGGTCAGTTGGGAGTATTTAGCCTTAGATGATGGTCCACCTATATTCAGTCAAAGTTTCACGTGCTCCGACCTACTCGATTTCACTTAAAAGGGATTTTCATGTACGGGACTATCACCCTGTATCGTGGCACTTTCCAGAGCCTTCCATTAACACCAATTAAGCTTAAGGGCTGTTCCGATTTCGCTCGCCGCTACTTTCGGAATCTCGGTTGATTTCTTTTCCTACGGGTACTTAGATGTTTCAGTTCTCCGCGTTCGCCTCGTTAACCTATGTATTCAGTTAACGATACCTGCAAGCAGGTGGGTTTCCCCATTCGGAAATCCTAGTCTCAAGTGCTTTTTACTAGCTTGACTAGGCTTATCGCAAGTTAATACGTCCTTCATCGCCTCCAACTGCCAAGGCATCCACCGTGTACGCTTAGTCACTTAACCATACAACCCAAACGGGTCTT
>NZ_JACJFK010000005.1:0-260494 GCF_014164535.1 Pseudoalteromonas sp. SG41-2
CCGGAGTTAAATCCAATAGAGCAAGTATGGAGTTGGATACGGCAACACTGTTTATCTAATCGTGTGTTTAGTGGTTATGAAGAAATAGTCGAACAGGTTTCGCAAGCGTGGAATAAATTCATTTCTGTTCCTGATACGGTTAAAAGCATATGCTCTAGAGACTGGATAAAATTGACTTAATCTTTATGCAGATTGGTATAAGGAGGCAAGGTATCACAGAGACATTTTTAATGCCTTCATCAACATTGCCCATGTGCCAGCTTGCGTGATCAACTATGACCACAGCGTGCTCTCCATAGCGCGTCGCATCCGAAATGTGTTTGGTATTAGCCTAGAAGGTTGTTAAAATAAATTCGACTTCAATCAGCAAGCCATTGAAATAGAGTGTTATTTTCGGTTGTATTGTTCACTCTGAGTTCTAACAGGGAGCTTATTGAGTTAGATTTAAGATCTAATATTGGATTGCCTTTATTTTCCTCCAAAGTAACATTGTTTTTAAGACCTTTTTCGGTTACTTCACAGGTGCCATTTTTACAAATAACATCAGGTTCTGGTCTGAGGAGCTGCTTATCTGAAGTAATAATAACATACCGATCATCAACCTTAGAAGAATCTTCAAAAGCCTTAAATTTTTCAGCCGAAAATCTTGGCACTATTCCCGCTTTTATTTCTATCATATGTTGTAGAAATTGGTAACTACCCCTATGAGACAATGCACTTAAACCTGGTTCAGTCATAAACGAAATGAAACCCTCATCTATATCAGATGAAGATAATTTTTTCTGACTATCAAGAATATTATTTATCGTAGCTTGATCTTTATCCGTAAAGCTGACCGCAAGCTGGTATCCTTCACCGTTGAAGTGTCCATTATTAAAATTATTAAGTATCTTCCCATCGTCATGCATTCTGTAACCACCAAGATCACTGGCAAACTGACGGATATACTTAAAATCTATATTATTATTATCAGCATATTCATAGATATCAGCTAATAACTCTCTATCTCCTTGTGTCAAAAATTCATAAGAACTTCGCATTAAGTTAGATAAGGACATCCCATCAGCGCCGCTTAAAATTTCTGATTCAGTACCACCAAAAATATCCGTCACCATAGCTTCATAATAATGCTCAGACCGGCTTATATTTTTGCTTTTTTCTAAATCCCGTTCATCTAAAATAGACTCGAACTGTGATGTTACTTGCGAGCTATATTCATCGGAAACCATCGCTTTACTAAAAGAAGAAAAAGAGTTCAGATGAGATAATAGTAATTCTTCAAATGATGCTAGTGCGGTAACGTTACTTTCGTATTTAAGGCTGTCTCGTTTTAGGTTTGATAGGTTTTGCTGATCAAGTGTGTGCCATCTTTCATATGCAGCTACCCTCTCTGAGCTGCTAAATGTATTACTTGTGTCTAATGCTATCGTCTCAAGTTTTGATTTGGATAAATGTTCAAATTCCCATTTTGCTGTGGCAACCTCATCACTATTTATTTTTGCATTTGAAGAGAGTATTTCCTTATGTAGAGATAAATTTTGCTGACTTAATTTAGAAATATCAATAGAGCTTTTGGCCTTACTTAATTTCGACGATAATGAAGAAACCGATGCATGTATTTCTATATCCTTACTTTTTTTGGGGTCAGATTGTGGCTGAGGAAAAGCTTTTCTCGCATTTAACAAACTTCTCTTGATATCAGGTATATCCATACTATTGACCCTCTAAACGAAAATAGACTCCTTTGATTAAATTTGGAGTCTAAGGTGTTAATTAGTTAGTTGTGTAGTTAAAAGTTATACTTTCTATTCTATTTGGTGTTGAATAATGGAAAGTACCAGTTGCTTCAACTCTATGAACAATTGATACTTGAATACCTGGTTTGAAGCTCTCACCATTAAATACTGTTACCTCTCCAGTAGAGTTTGGCACAATTGGTTCGCACTTAATGGGATTGTTGTTATATGCTCGATAAAAGCACAATTCAACAATCTCGCCAAAAGAATCTGGGTAATTTGCAGATGTGTAATTAATCCCAGTAATTTTACCTGTTTTACTCTCAAGTGGAATATCTCTTAAATCGCCATGTAATATAGAAAATAGAGATGATGACAGACCACCGGCAGAGCTTAATACTAGCATCCTGCTTTGTACCTTTTTTACATTATTTTAATGAGGCAACATTGTCAATGTAATAAGAACAAATTATTCAATCTGGTTAGCTAGGCCATACTATGTAATGGATATTTGTACGTTTAAGTATCCATTATTAAATGATCACTTTTTTAAATTCAAATGAGAGGGCACCCAACTAAATTACAAAAACTATTACTAGGTTTACTCGCTGATCTTATGCTTATAAAGCAGAAGAGCTGAGCGCTTCATGTTTGTGTGGGAGTTTGTCGACTATGAATGGGGATCCCGTGTCGAGACTGTAGCTGTCATCTAGCTAATTAAAAGTTGAGTGCAGTAAAGCATAGCCTTTGACCTTTAGAAAATATTATCTTGTTGCAATTTCCTCCTTGGTTTACTTTCTGAGCTGTGTAAAACTAGCTGGGTTAATTTAGTAAATCAGGTGACATGAATGTCGAATATAAAAGCTTGGAAACTTATCAGTTTATTTTGTTTGGTAAGCTTACTTATGGGCTGTCAATCGAAAGAAGAGCAGTTACAAGAAACAATTAAACAATCTATAGCTAAAGCTGAAGTTGAGTTAGCAGGACTTGGTAGTGCCTTAGATAACGGCTCAATTCGTAATGCCGCTTTATTAAGCGAATATGGCCGTATACTTAGCAATGAAAAGCCAGAGCTAGCTAAAATTGCTGGCGTGCTCGTGCAAGATGCAACTCGAAAAGGCCCGCTTTACTCAGGTTTGCAACAACGCTTAGCTGATATCAAAAGTACTTACCTTATTCCTCCTTACGATGAAACACTGCAAAATATTGATTTGTTGCGAGATGCTGCAAAGCCCGCTTTATTTTCGGATGCTTTGACCGATCCTATTAACATGCTTGCTGATATGTCGGGTGGCTCGCTTGCGCGTGTCGGTGCAATCAGTCAGCAGGCTGAAGAGGTTGGTGAAGGCAACCAGTTAGTCGGCAATCCTAATTATGGTAATTGGCAAACTAACAGTAGCGGTATCAGCTTTTGGCAGTGGTATGGCATGTACCGCATTTTAGGTGATGTATTTGATCGTGTTGAATATGGTAGTTGGAGCAAGCGCCGTAAGTATAGTTATTATAATGATTATGGTCGTGCGCGTTATTCTAGCCCTAAGCAAATTAAAGCACAAACCGCCGTTGAAACACGTACTAAGCAATCGTATCAACGCCAAGGTAAGCAATTCACAAGCCCTTATGCATCTAAAAAAACCGGGGCTTCTGGGTTAAGTCGTAGCAGTTATACACCACCAAAAAGTCGCAGTAGTTACTCCAAAACCAGTAGCTATAGTAAAGACTCGGGATCGGTCAGAAACAGCAATAATAGAACCTCTCGCGGTGTCAGTCGCGGTAAGTAAACGGCTATTTAAAGATTTAGTGTTGGAGTTTAAAGAATATGTACGAATTTAATGGAATAACTATGTGGTCACTACAAGCAATCGCGATTGATTTTGCGATTATTATTGCACTGTTTGTGAGCCTTAAATATATCAAAGGTTGGGTATCTAACTTACATGCCAATGATGAGATCACTGAGCGTGATAATTTTGCGTTTGGTATTAGCTTTGCTGCTGGCTTAGTTGCTTTAGCAATTGTGCTGACGGGTGTAAGCAGTGGTGCATTTGCAGTGAGCTTACAGCAAGAAGCATTGCAAATGGCAGCTTATGGTTTGTTAGCTATTGTGCTAATAAAGCTTGGGCACTTTTTTCAAGATAAAGTGGCACTGCGCAAAGTCAGCTTACATGATGAAATAGTGAAGGGTAATGTAACTGCCGCGGTGATTGATTTTGGCCATGTTGTGAGTGTGGCAATCGTGATTCGCTCAGCGCTATTTTGGGTGGCTACAGAAGGCTGGCATGGTTTACCAATCGTTATAGCAGCGTTTATTATTGGTAGCATTGCGTTATTGCTCGTGAGCCAGTATCGCGTACAACTATTTAAGCGTACTAACCGAAGTGGAGATTGCCTACAACAAGCAATTGTTGACGGTAACTTGGCTGTTGGTATTCGCTATGCTGGCTTTTTAATCGGTAGCGCGCTTGCGCTTACTGCGGCTTCAGGTATCGCGCCTTATGCTGCAGATAGCATTAACACCAGCTTGATTTTCTGGGCGATTAGCGCTTTGATTAGTTTAATTGCATTTATCGTACTGCATTTAATTACGATTAAAATTATCCTTTCAGGTTGCGATATATCAGACGAAGTGAACCGTCAAAAAAATGTGGGTGTAGCAACTATTTCAGCGGCAATCTCGTTTGCTGTGGGTATTACCATGGCAACTCTATTAGGCGCGTAAAACTTGTCACATTCTAAGCAAAGCCCAAGTAAGTACTCCTTACTTGGGCATGATTTTTTATTAATTACTGTTATGGCCATACTCGCTGGGTGTGGCCTTATTTATGAATATCTGCTATCTCATTATGCCGGACGAGTTTTAGGCTCTGTAGAGAGCGCTATTTATGCGATGATAGGCACTATGATCGTAGCAATGGGTATAGGGGCTTTTTTAGCGCGTTGGTTTAAGGATGCCTTTACCGCTTTTGCTTGGCTTGAAAGTCTTATTGCACTTGTTGGTATGGGTTGTATCTTAGCTATAGCCAGCGTTATTGCTGTTAGTTATTCTTTACCGCATATTTTTTCTGACATTTTTAATCTACCAGCTGATGTAATTCTTAACGGCTATGTTTTTCAAAAACTCCAAGAGTGGTCACGATTCCTACCTTATGTATTTGGCTTATTGTTAGGTCTATTAATCGGTATGGAAATTCCACTTATCGCTCGCATACGTCAGCATGTTTATGGTCGTTTCTTAGAAAATAATGCAGGCACGATCTACGGTGCCGACTATATAGGTGCAGGTATTGGAGCGGCTATTTGGGTTAGCATTATGTTGGCTATGCCAATCATGCAGGCTGCGGCATGGACTGCGCTATTTAATATTATCGCAGGTTTGGCATTCTTATGGCGTTATCATAGCTATGTCCGTTACGCCAAACTATTACTGGTATGTCATATCGCTTTACTGGTGTTATTTGGTTTTATTTTAATGCTTGGTAGTAGCTGGATGAAAGATTTAAGTAATGTGCTTTATAAGGATAAAGTTATTTATTCTGAAGCGACGAAGTATCAGCATCTAGTGTTAACCGAGCGATTGAGCCGCAATCAACCCGATCCAATTACCGATCTTTACTTAAACGGCCGCTTACAGTTTTCTAGCATTGATGAACAAATTTATCATTCAATGTTAGTGTATCCGCCATTATTAGCCTCGAACCGTCACGATAATGTATTGATTATAGGCGGTGGTGATGGGTTAGCACTAAGAGACGTATTGAAGTGGCCTGTTAAAGAAGTCACCTTAATTGATTTAGATGCCCAGTTACTTAGTTTATTTGGTCATGATGACGATGAATTTAATCCTCCGGCAGCTATTCATGAGCGCTTAACTAAACTTAATAAGCACTCAATGGCTGATCCTCGATCGCATATTAAAGTGGGTGATGCTTTTCTTGAAGTAGAGCGGTTACTTGATGAAGGTAAGCGTTTTGATACCATCATTATTGACTTACCTGATCCGAATCATCCCGATTTAAATAAAATGTACAGTGACTATTTTTATAATCATATCCGTCAATTACTAGCCGCAGATGGTGCAATGGCTGTGCAGTCAACTTCGCCTTATCATGCTAAAAAAGCATTTTTAAGTATTGGTAAAACAGTCAAAGCGGCAGGTTTTAAGCATGTTGAGCAATACCAGCAAAATATTCCATCATTTGGACAATGGGGATGGACGATTGCAACCACCACAGGTCAATCTGCAAGTGCGAGAATTAGCGATATAACAAGCTTACCAGTTGCTTCTAGATGGATCAGTAAAAAATATTTATTGGCAGCATTCGTATTCCCCAATCATTATTTTGAACAAATAAATGATATTGAAGTCAATCAATTAGGCTCAGGTAATTTATATGATTATTATCGTAGTGCATGGCAGATAGAAAGCGAATTGTATAAAAATTAATAAATCATGGTTGACATAATATGTCGACCATGCGAATCTTAACTCAGACATAATATGTCAAATGACAAAAGGCAGAGACATGGAATTAAATGAACTTTCAATAAAACTAGCATCTTTTGAAACTGAAGGCGCTAACTTTGAGTCTTTCTTGATTGCCAATCCAGGCGAGCAAGATGTGTTGCAAGTCATAGTAGATGGCAATGATGAGCTTCCTATTTTTGTTACTCAGACACAAGAGCAGCTGTTATGTATTAGCTATTTGTTCGCTGATGAGGAAGTGAAGCCTGAACTACGTGATGAGTTGAATGAAACCTTATTACGTTTGAATGTACCAATCCCGCTGAGTGCATTTGCGAAGATTGATGATAAATATGCGATCTTTGGTGCTTTGTCGGTTAATTCATCGTTTGATGATATTACCCATGAGCTAGTTACTTTAGCTGATAATGCCATCGATGCATTAGAAGCGGTAACCATTTATTTAAACGATTAACAGCTAGCTATTTTAAGTGGAGTTAAGATTATGAGTATTTTAAAAAAGTTATTTACAGCAGTACGTGGCGGCGCGCGTGAAGCGGGCGAAGCAATTGTTGACGCGAATGGGATTCGTATCTTTGAACAAGAAATTGCTGATGCGCAAAACGCGCTGCAGCGTGCTAAAAAAAGCCTAACTGAAGTGATGGCTAAAGAAATGCAAACGAAGCGTAAGATTAGCGCATTAGATGCCTCAATTGCTGAGCACGAAGCGTATGCAGGTCAAGCACTTGAAAAAGGTAATGAACCGTTAGCGCTAGAAATTGCTGAGAAAATTGGCGACTTTGAAGCTGAAAAAGCAGAGCATGATCAAGTGTTAGCTGGTTTTAGCAATCACATTGTAACGTTGAAGCAGCAAGTAAAAGATGCTGAAAAATCGATCAAAGAAAACCAACGTCAGCTTACTATGGTTAAAACCACTGAAAGCGTGCAACAAGCAACAATGGCAGTAAATAGCACACTTAATACTAATAGCTCGTCGATGACGAATGCACGCCAATCACTTGAGCGTATCAAGCAACGTCAACAAGATCGTAGTGACCAGCTTGGTGCTGCTAAAGTACTTGAAGCTGACACTAATGGCGATGATCTTAAAGCTAAAATGGCTGAAGCTGGAATTGGTGATAGCAATCCAAAAAGTGCAGATATCTTAGCGCGTATTAAAGCGAAGCAAAACGGCTAACGCGCAATTACGATTATTAAAAGGTAACTTATTATAAGTTACCTTTTTTGCTTATGAGGCAGTCTATGTTTAACTTCTTTAAGTCTAAAAAAGCCCCTGAACGCCAATTAAATCACCCTAGTGAACTTAAAAAAGGTGATATGTTCACAGTGATTGATTCGTTTGCTTACCCAAGTTGGCTAAAAGGCCAAACATTGCGCGTTACCGATGTGCAAACTTATCAATATCAGCACAGTGCAGATTATGAGCTAGTACTTGAAAGTGATGCTGGCAAGGTGGTTTTTTTGCAAATAGAGCGCAGCGATGGTGAAGAGTGGGCGAATTTTTCAATCAAAATCCAACGTGATGAAGTGGATGAAATCTTCACACTGGATGAGTTTGCGCGCATCTTTGACGAAGATGATTTAACCTACATAGAAGTGAAAAATACACCAGAGCGTTACATGCAGTTTTTAGCTAAAAGCTATCAACAAAGTGAATCACCATTTGTGTGTTATTTTCATAATAAAGATTATCGTAGCCAGCCATTACCACGCTATGAGCAAGAAGGTGGCGAACCATGCGAAATGATTTGCCTTGAGTCGAGCGATGGAAGCCATGGTTTAAACATTGAGATTTGGGATGGTGGAGAAACTGAAGTATCACTCACTTTAACCCGACCAATCACAGACATTGTTGATCTGTTCCCTGGAGATGCGCAGTGAGTAATGCAAAAGATAAATGGTTACGTCAGGAGCAGGCTGTAAGAGCCACGCAAATGGCGTTTGATCTTAGCAGTGAAGTGCAAAAATCGATAAAAAAGCAAGCCATTGATCAAGAGCTAACGCCATCCGATATGATCCGCAAAATTTTATCACTTGAGGTTAAATCAAAAAAAACGCGTCAACGTTTATCATTTAACCTTAATGATGAAGAAATAGCATTACTTGCTGAACGCTTTGGCGTTGCCCCAGATGATAAGCGGGCAGTAAAACAGCAAGTTGCTGAGTTACTGATTGCTCGAACTAGTAAACGCTAGGTTTTGCCTTCTGATTATTAAGCCCTTACACTTAGGGCTTAAATTATCAAATAATGAGTTGTTGTGAATATTATTTTAATCGCCTATCTACTAATTTTTGCTTTGTTTGGCACGGCAGCGAGTTATTTCTTACGGTTTATTTATGCCTATTGGGTTAAAAAGCAGATGCCGATGCATTTTATTTTTAAAGCAGGGATTTGTATTGTGGCGGTCGTGGTAATTTCCGCGCTGATCCCATTATTGGTATAGCGCGGTTGCAGCAGAGCGACTATTTTAGCTCAAACGACTGGCATTGCTGATCAATACATAATGCTTGCACAGGTAAAACCGGTAAACAATCATTTAAACCATTGGTTTTATTATCGGCAGTTTCTTGCTGAGTAATTTGATCCGCTAACTGTTCTGCATTTTCTTGTTGTGTGTGCAAGGTTGAGTACACTACATAGCGGCTTGGACCACCACAGGCGCGTTGGCCTACTTCAAGCACCTTACATTGAAAACTCGCGGTACAGCTATTATCTTGCACCAACTCAGCCAATGCGCTATTTAATTTAGATACATTTGTATTGCCGTTTGCTGGTGTTGAGTCAGAAGTGCTGACACAACCACTGAGGATCAGCAAACTGGCTGTTGTTACTAAAAATTTAGAATATGATGAACGACTCATATTGGTTTCCCTTAATAAACACTTGTCGCAGAGCTTTCTAGTTTAACACATTTATTTTCAATACACTGAGCCGCAGGGGCCGTCAGGTGCTGACAAATACTGATCATCTTGTTCTGTGCATTAAATTGGCTTTCAAGGCTGGTGATCTGCTGAGTTAACTTTTCAACGGCTTGCTCATTGGCCGTTTTATTAGAGTAAACA
Source organism: Pseudoalteromonas sp. SG41-2 (assembly GCF_014164535.1). NCBI lineage: Bacteria > Pseudomonadati > Pseudomonadota > Gammaproteobacteria > Alteromonadales > Pseudoalteromonadaceae > Pseudoalteromonas > Pseudoalteromonas sp. SG41-2. The sequence goes on from NZ_JACJFK010000005.1 coordinate 9,283, forward strand.
ATATAGCTACTAGGGCCGCCGCACGCACGGCTACCAACCGGTAATACTTTACATTGAGAGCTGTTATCGCAGTTTAGATCTGCAATTTGTGTCTGTAATTGCTGGTGGACCTTTTTAATGTTATCTCTTGTTGCCGGAACTTCTGTTTGCGGATTTAACTTAGTCGCTTGATTATTTTTAACTAGCGCTGCAGGAGCCGGGCTAAGTTGGTTGTTATTCGGGGTCGCAGCATCAGAACAAGCCGATAAACATAACGGCAGTAGAAGCGCGATAATAAATAAGCGCATGATAAACCTTCATAGTGGTGAACAAGTAACCACCATCATACACTTTGCAGATAACACAGCAATAAAAACTATGGCATTCAAAGGTTAAACCCGACGCTAAGGACGGGTTTAATATTTTTATAGCCCGCCTTGGGTTAATTTTGCGGGATTGAGTAAAGTTTCCAGCTCACTACGTGATAGGTCAGTTTCTTGCTCAGCAACATCAAGAATTGGACGGCCATCTTGATATGCTTGTTTGGCAATTTTAGCTGCTTTAGCATAACCAATGACTGGATTAAGCGCGGTCACTAATATGGGGTTTTTGGCGAGTGCTTTGTCGATATTGGTGTGTTTCACTTTAAAGGATCGAATCGCTTTATCAGCTAATGCTTGACTACTATTTGCCAGTAACTCAATACTTTGCAAAATATTGTAAGCTATTACAGGTAACATTACATTGAGTTCGAAGTTACCTGATTGACCTGCAACAGTAATAGTTGCGTCATTACCAATCACTTGTGCACTAACCATGGCTGCCGCTTCAGGGATCACAGGATTTACTTTACCGGGCATAATTGATGAACCGGGTTGTAAAGCTTCAAGTTCGATTTCACCAAGGCCAGCTAGTGGACCTGAATTCATCCAACGTAGGTCGTTTGCTATCTTCATTTGTGCAACAGCGAGCACTTTTAGCTGCCCTGATAAAGCGACAATGGTGTCTTGCGAACCTATGTTATAAAAAAAGTTCTTGCTTGGCACAAAGCGTACACCGACGTTGGCACTGAGATTTTTACAAAATTGCTCAGCAAACAGGGGATCGGCATTTATACCAGTACCAACGGCTGTGCCTCCTTGCGCTAAAGCAGATACCCCTTCAAGGCTATAGCGGATCCCTGCCATTGCACTATCAACTTGGTGTTGCCAAGACCCTAGAGTTTGCGCAAATGTCACTGGCATAGCATCCATCAAATGAGTTCGACCCGTTTTTACGATTTCACCTATTTCTGACTTTTTGCGCTCCAACGTTTGGGATAGCTGATCCAGCGCCGGAAATAGTTCATACACCACGTTAATTACACTGCTTACAGCAATAGTGGTAGGGATCACGTCGTTAGAGCTTTGCCCCATGTTTACGTCGTCGTTGGGATGGATAACCTCATCACCATAACGACTTGCTAAAGTTGCAATCACCTCATTAGCATTCATATTAGTGCTAGTACCTGACCCTGTTTGAAATATATCAATAGGGAAGTGTTCTAAATGTTCGCCATCAATGATCTCTTGGCATGCGCGCTCGATTAACTGTGCTTTATTTTTACTGAGATGACCTAGCTCGTAGTTGCTTTGCGCTGCGGCCTGTTTGATATAAGCAAGAGCGGTAATAAACTGTTTTGGCATTACTAAATCGCTAATGCGAAAGTTATTTACAGCACGTTGAGTTTGCGCTTGATAAAGTGCATCTGTAGGGACTTGTAATTCGCCCATACTATCTGATTCGGTTCTAAATTCGCTCATGAAAACTCCTAGAAAGGGTTAAATTCGTGACTGAGAATACGGGCTTCACGCTCTAGTATCAGGTATTTCTTGATACTATTATGACTTCTATAAAAGCGCTTTAATGCCAGTAACGGTTTATAAAGTTGCTCTAAACATTGTTTGCGAATTGCACAATGGACTAAAGAGTCGCACATTTTGTTGAGGATTTCATGGAAAGTGCGTCTTAGATAGAGTTCTTGCAGCAATAGACTGTGGTTTTTTTCGTAATGACGTGCAGCACTCAGGCCAGCTTCAATGTAATTTGCCACTAAAGCTGGCGCATGTAGCCCTGGTCGCGGGCAAATACATTTCATTTGCTGTTGATAATAAAGCATAGCGTGATGTTCATGCATAAGAAAAACCGATTAACTGTAATGGTAATTATTATCATTACAGTTAATCGGTTTCGGTGCAAGTCACAAATTGTAAATATTGGCGGAAGGTGAGTTTTTTAATTGTAGCCAAGAATAAATATTTGGTCTGTTTCATGTTTTAACGCCTGATTTTGTTGATTTGTTTGCGATAGTAAATCAATTACAGTGGCACGTTCATCACAGCCTATTTTATCTGTTACTGGTTTTTCACTTGCCGCAATTGCAGCGTCTAGGGCGGTATAAGGTGATATATACATAATCTTCTCCGTTTGGTTGATTCAATTAGATAAATGCATAACTCATACCATGCTCAATATTTTTTTTATTACTTTGAATTATATAGTTTTTATATAAAATTAATTATTTAATAGCGACATCTGTTGCAAGATTTGCTTTACTAATGGGCATACTTTACCAATCTTGGTGCATCTGTATTGAGATGCTTGGAAATATATATGACGAAACCTTTCTCGCAAGCGTGTGAAAATAATAAAAATCCAATATTAAGCGTCATCACAGCATATTTAGCACAAGTCGAGAGTGTGTTAGAGGTGGGATCAGGTACGGGGCAACACAGCGTGCACTTCGCTGCTAATTTGCCTCACTTACAATGGCATACCAGTGATCGCTTGGTTAATCATAATGGTATTAAACAGTGGCTTGATGAAGCAAAGCTAGATAATTTGCACGCACCGGTAGAGTTAGATCTAAATCGCCCTTGGCCAATAAATACCGTTGATGCTATTTATACCGCTAATACGTTACACATCGTCAGCAAACCGTTAGTTGAGCAGTTTTTTACAGGTGTTAATAAGCATTTAGCGTCAAAAGGTCTCGTGTGTATTTATGGCCCATTTAAATACAACGGCAACTTTACCAGTGAAAGTAATCAGCGTTTTGATGAATTTTTAAATCAGCAAGACAGCCAAAGTGGCATTCGTGATTTCGAATGGGTACAGCAATTAGCTGAGCAAGCAGGGTTAATGCTTGTTGATGATATTGCGATGCCTGCTAATAATCAGTTATTGATTTTTAAACGTCATTAGTTATCAATCTTAAAAGGTAATAATTCAGTGCATTGCTGATGATAGATGCGCATATGCTGACGCTCACGTTGTAAGTAATCTGCTATCGCAGGGCTAAAAGTAGCATCCATTACGGCATGTACGGAGTGAGTAAATACCGGTGCAAAACCTCGTGCTATTTTATGCTCGCCCTGCGCACCTGAGTGAAAACACTGAAGCTGATGTTTAATACAATATTCAATACCTTGGTAATAGCAAAGCTCAAAGTGCAGGCAATCAATTTCTGCTATAGCTCCCCAATAGCGCCCGTATAGTGTGTCATTATTTTTAAAGCTCAGTGTTGCAGCGACCACTTCGTGATCATGGATGGCATGCATGATCACCAGTTTATCGGCCATTAAGGCATGTAACAAAATAAAAAAGTCATGATTTAAATAACCCATGTGGCCAGAGCGTTTTAAATAAGTGCGTTGGTAAAATTCGCAAAACTGGCTCATCACAGCTTTAGTTATCTGTTCACCTTGCAGCCATTTAATACTAATATTTTGCTGGGTTATTTTATTACGTTCTTTTTTCAATACTTTACGTTTTCGTGCGGTTAACTGCGCTAAAAAATCGTCAAAAGTAGCGTAGTTTTGATTTTGCCATTGAAACTGCACGCCAATACGATGCATACCTTGATGTGGTGTGAGTTGAGAGACTTGCAGTTGCGAGCAAAAGTTAATGTGCCAGCCAGACCAACCTTGTTGCTCACATTGAGCTGTTAAAGTCTTTGTTATGTACTGATACACTTGTTCTGGGTGTGAGTGTGCAATCGCAAGGCGTTGACCTTCAATAGGGCTAAACGGTGAGCCAGATAACCACTTAGGGTAATATTCTAAACCATGTTGCTGGTAAGCTTCAGCCCATGCCCAGTCAAATACATATTCGCCATAAGAGTGACTTTTTAGATAGCCGGGTGCTAATGCCACCAAAGTATCATTTTGGTAAATGGCTAAATGTTGCGGTTGCCAACCAGACGCGGCTGATACGCATTGGCTTTGTTCTAATGCAAATAAAAATGCATGATCAGTAAATGGATTATCGGCAAAAAACTGCTGCCAAACAGCGGTATCTATTGCACTGATACTGGTTAACCAGCGGTGACTAAATATACTCATTATTGATTGCCCTGCGAGCCTTCAACCTGCTTTATAAACTGTTTTATATAGAGTGCTTGCTCAGTAAAGTAAGGGTTGTAAGTCAGACGTTGAAAGGTTGGAAATGCTGCAATATTTTCTGCAGTACGCTCGCCAATATTAGGTTTTTCGGTCGTTTTACATTGCTTATACAAAGTATCATCATCGAGGTAACTGCCGCAATTGCGATAAGCGCCAGCAATACCGTAGTAAGGGTTATCAGGTGAGTTAACTACGGCAATATGAGAAATACCATGAATGTTTTTACAGATTGTATTTTTGCACTGTGGATTTAATACCCTATAGCCTTTTGGAAAACCACTGGTAATGGTTGTTTTATCACCGTAAAAAACCAAGGTATCTAAGCTATTTGCAGGGCGTATTTTTACATCATGCAAGGCGCTTAACAATTGCAGCGATGCACGGGTATCAATGGTGGTATCTATATCACTCATCACTGAAAAAATAGCCAAGTTTGGTAATTGACGCTCGATTAGTTCTGGTAACGCGATTGAGCGCATAACATCATCGGCTGCGGTTGCAGCATTAAATGGAAACGACTCATATTTAGCAAAATCAATATCGGCGTCTTTATCTATCCAATTCACAAAGGGAATACGGTCAATCCACTTCGCCAGCCAACCATTTTTATTGTGTGGTTCAGTGGCGGGCGAAAATAGCATCAGTGCAGTTATTTTTGGGTCAACGGGCTCGACAGTTAAATAATTAAGTAATAGGGCTGCGCCTGTAGAGTAGCCACCTAAAATCACCTGATCAAAATCTTTTATAGTACGTTTAATTGCATAGTCTACAGCTTGCTGCCATTGTTTGGCATTAATACTGCTTAGTGCATTAGCTGCGGTGCCATGGCCTGGTAACAGCAAAGTACGTACGGTATAGCCTTGTTGAAAGTAAATTTGTGCCAAGTCATGATAGGTAAATGGAGAGTCGGTAAGGCCATGAATTAATAGAACTGCTTTGTGGTTGTTATTTTGGCGTAATTCAAATGGCGCTATAAGATCAACTATATTAGGGGGGCTAGTGCGTTGCTGTTGTTTAACTAAAAGCTGATAGGTATCAGTTAAAATAGGGCAAGGCATTGATGCGCGCGGGTTTGCCGCTAAAATATGTTGGTATGCAAAGCTTAAATAATCACTAAATGCTTGCTCACTATGATAGGAAAAATCCGTATTAGCATTGCTTTTTTCAAACCGTAATAGGCCCTGCTTTTTGCTGTTCATAATATAGTTTAAATCAGTTAACTGAGTAACGCAGTTGGTTTGGCTGATAGCAAGGCTAGAGGTTGTTATTAAAGTGAGAGTTAGTAATATTCCATTAAGGCTCATAAACATCTACATAATTGATTAGGCACTCGGTTAGCTTATCGAGTTCGAGGGGTTTTGCAAGATGCTGATTAAAACCAATTGCTAAGGCATTGGCTTTATCTTCAGGCATTACATCAGCAGTTAAGGCAATAATTGGTAATTGCTCAGTACTTTTAATTTGACGTATCAAGGCGGTGGCTTGGTAACCGTCCATAATCGGCATTTGGCAATCCATTAATACTAAATCGAAGTCATTTATTTTAACTTGTTCTACTGCTAATTCGCCATTTTCAACCAGTGTTGGGGTAATCCCTAAAGAGCTAAGCATTGCTTTTATGACTAATTGATTGACGCTGTTATCTTCTGCAACCAGTATTTTTAGTTTACTTAAGTCAACATGCTGGTGTACGTGCTTTGCCGTTACTTGTTGCGCTGCACATGTATTTAACTCGACAGACAGAGTAAAAGTAGAGCCCTTACCTGGCTCGCTTTGTACGCTGATATCTCCAGACATTAATAAGCTAAGTTCTTTTGCGATTGCTAAACCAAGCCCTGTGCCACCAAATTTACGTGATGTTGAGCTATCGGCTTGGGTGAACGCATCAAATAACTTACTTTGCTCTGATGGCGCAATACCGATACCCGAATCCTTAATAGTCAAGGTGATTTGACGACGTCTATCGGTGATCTCCTTGCTGTATGCGCTAACACTTACTTCACCTTCATAGGTAAACTTAATGGCGTTACTACATAGGTTTAATAAAATTTGCTCAATTCGCATAACATCACCTTCAAACCAAATATCGGTTGGTAATTGGTTATCAACTTTCCAGTGAATGCCTTTTTGTTCTGCGCTTTGCTCGAACATACTACTGATCCGAGCAAGAAGCGCATTCAAATCAAAAGGAGCGACTTCTAAGGTGAGCTTTTGTGATTCAATTTTAGAGATATCGAGTACATCATTGATTAAACTTAACAATGATTTAGACGCTAAATTAATTTTATTTAAATAATCAGAAAGAATTTCAGGGCTATCTTCATTTTTAGCTAGGGTTGAAAAGCCAATCACAGCGTTAAGTGGGGTGCGAATTTCATGGCTCATATTTGCTAAAAATCGGCTTTTAGCCTGATTTGCTAAATCAGATTGCTGTTTAGCTTTAACGAGCGAGCGAGTACGCTCTGCTACCAAGCGTGAGAGTGCAAGGTGCTGGTTATTAAATAACAGTAATATCAGTAAAATGAGTGAGCTTACAATGACCTGTAGAATAATTAAAAAGAGTGTCATGTGATTAGTTTGATGCGGTAGGAACTCATCTTTAATCGTTAAATCAACTAGCCATGTTTGCCCTGCAAAATTAATCGTGATGGTTGTAAGCTTATTGCTTTTGGTCGGCACATTTTCGGCGTTTGAATAAAACGGGTTGGTAGCATTGGCTTCATAAATAGCGATATTAAACATCTTATTTTGTGCTTGCGTAAGCGATTGAGCAAGTATGTTTTCCACTAAAAATACACCTGTTGCGTAGCCTTTAATTGAGGCAACTTCATTATTTTGTTGATACACCGGAGCAAATAATAAATAAGCGGGCTCAGGTTGTTGTGCTTGCACTAATTGAATTATTTTAGTGCCTACAGGGCGATTTTTGATGCGTGGGTCGAGTAAAGTCTCACGGCGATCTTTACGAGAATTGAGGTTAAAACCAATAGCGGATTGATTTTCTGAAAAAGGGGCGATATAGGTAATAATCACTAATGGATCGTCGTTTGATAATGGCGCTCCTTTAATACTCGGATCAAAGTTATATGAATTATAAATTTCATCGAGCTGCTTGTTAAAATCACTGACCTGAGCTGGGGGAATTTTGCGATTCCATGAAAATGCTTTAATAAATGAATGCTCAGCCAGTAATTGGGCACTGTAGCTATCAAACTCTTGCTGACTTAAAGTTGGTGTTGATTGAATTTGGCTCGCAAGGCTTTGTACGGTTATTTGGCTAAGATTTAAATTGCGCAGTAAACTGTTTTCAATGATAGATGTTTCACGCTTGGCAATTTGTATCGCATTTGAATAAGTCTCTTGGTTGTATAGTTTAGTGGTTAAGGCGACAGAGACGAATAATACCGAGCAGACTGCGATGGTTGGCAATGGGGTGACGTAGTGTCGTTTAAATTTAGGCTGTAGTAAGGCCAATAAAAAGGGGGTTGCGATCAGCACACCGAGTGAGTCACCTAACCACCAATAAGTAACATTTTTCCAGTGATTTTCAATGCTGTAGGCGGGATTAAATTGACTTAAAGCATAGACTCCAATATTGGCCGATATGAGGCTGACGACAATACCGACGATAAAAATAAAATAAATAATCGATTGGCGTTGTTTTAAATACAGCGGATGGCCTAGCCAGTACTTTAAAAGAGCAGCGCCAATCATGCCTTGTAGCACGGCGCCTAAGCCGATTAGCAGTACTTGTTCTAGCGTATTGCCAATTAAAACCTGATCAGTGATCGGGTTATCACCGGTACTTAAATTAAAGGCGACAGAGGCAATAAATAATGCCGGCATAAAACGCCACCACCAGATAAAACAGCCAACTAAGGCAATACCAGCAGGGAGCCAAATAGGGATGACTTGTGATTGAAAGGCAAAATTAGTTAATAACTTACCAGTTGCAAAATAAGCAACAGCAAACGATATGTAAAAAACAAAAGAACTGGATGTTGAACGAAAAATCTTCACATGCATCCTTGTTAAATATTATTTTTATAATGATATTTCAGTATAGCGAATCGACACTAAATAGTATTATTTTTTAAAGTGGTAGCTGCCTTTTGCTAAATGTTTGCTTTAAAACCACTGTAGACTCAATGTTAGCAATACAATCAATACTCCCAAGCTTATATTTAACAAAACTTTCGTAGCTTTCTAAATCGGTAGCAATAATCTTCAATAAGTAATCATAGCTTCCTGATATGACAGAGCACTCCAGTACATGATTCAGTTTTTCCACGTGTTCTTCAAACATATTTGCCGCACTGGCGGAATTGTGGCTCAACCGCACAAACGCATAGACCAGCACTTTTAACCCGAGTGCGCGTGGGTTTAAGGCTGCGTGATAGCCAGTGATCACCTTACTTGCTTCAAGTTTTTTTATACGCCTTAAGCAAGGGGTATCCGATAAGCTTACAGTTGTTGCAAGTTCTGATACAGAGGTACGCGCATTGCTTTGTAACAACGTTAGTAATTGTTGATCTTTTTTATCTAAACTCATAACTATGACAATAAATTTTATTTAATAGTGATTATAGAGTGAATATCACTAATTGTATGGATTTTAATTAGTGGTTTTGCTGATTTGTGCTCTATGTTATCTGTTAACATTAATGCAATAAACTTTGGTGTGGAGTAATATCTGTGAGTAATAATACCCAGGCATTTGATGAGTGGCTCAGAACCCGCTTTGTAGAAATTAATAGTCAACTAGAGGCTATCTATTGGCAACAAGAAGATAAAGCTAACGTAGAATTTGTCGGGGAGCAATTTAAGCATCAGTTAGAGGCTGAGGGTAATGCGCATATTCGTAAGTTACTAGCAGAAGGCAATACTGACGAAGGGTTTGATCGTGCGTTTGATTTACTTGGCAATGTAGGATTATTTATGGCGGCTTGTCGACGCCATGAGATCACTGAACCATCGCGCGAAACGACCTCGCCTTTAGTCGAGGCCTCGGCACTAGCTATGCATATTGGTGCATCAATAGGGGTTACTCCGCGCTTTGCGACGGCTCATTTAACCACCCATAATAAGGCTATTAATGGCCTTTATAAGCGCTTTACGGATCTGCCAGATGAAAAATTATTCATTGATTACAATACCAAAGGGATTTTAGCCTATAAGCGAGCAGCTGATGCATTATTAAAAATTCAGCCATTAGGTATTTCGCATCCGCTATGCGGTGATTTACTTAAAGTTGCCAAGCAGGCGTTAGTCGATGTGATTGAATCGAATACGGCTTTATATAATCAGTTAGACACCGAGCGATTCTTTTTCTGTGTACGTCCTTACTATAAGCCGTATCGGGTTGGCAAAGAGGTTTACCGTGGAGCCAATGCGGGAGATTTTGCCGGAATTAACGTTATAGATATGCTGTTAGGTTTATGCTTTGCCAACGAACCGAGTTATTCACAAATGCTGGTGGATAAATTTTTATATATGATGCCTGAAGATCAGCAAATTCTGCGAGAGTCTATGCGTATGCCAAGCATAATGGATGACTTTTTAGCGGCAGGAGATACCCGCCATAGCTCGTGGTTTAAAACCAATGCCAAGTTGTTTATACAAGTATGTAAGCTGCATGGCGATACTGCAATAGGTCATCATAATCAACTGGTTAGTAAGTTTATAGCTCAGCCAGCTCAACACATGCAACAGCAACATATGAATAAAGTGACTGCCAGCGGTCCGCCATTGCATGTGTTATTGGATTCTCTTGAACAATTAAGAGATCGTCGAGCTGCAGCAAAGCGTGATGATATAAGAACTCGTTATGATGATTTAGCACAATTAAAGCAATGGGTGAGTAATTAATATGTACAAAGATGACTTTAATCTTGCGGCAGGCTGTTACTTGCTAAATCACTCTGTTGGCCGTGCACTGAAAAGCAGCCAAGATGATTTTAACCAGCATTTTTTTGCTCCTTGGCAAGCGAGTAATAAAGAGCCATGGCAACAGTGGCTGCCAGCCATTGAGCGCTTTACTCAGGCGCTCAGTACATTGTTTAATTCACCGAGCAGGCAATTTTGCCCACAAGTAAATTTATCGAGCGCTTTAACAAAGTTAGTTATGTCGCATCCTCGCTTACAGCAAGCTAATTGTAAGGTGTTGATGGCGCAAAGTGACTTTCCTAGCATGGGGTTTGCAATGCAAAAAGCGCTGGCTAGTAGCGCTGAAATAAAGTTTATTCCTGAACACGTAGATTTAACTGATAGCGTGCAATGGCAACAATATATTCAAGCAGATATTGATTTAGTATTTATCAGTCACGCTTATTCAAATACTGGCCAGCAAGCGCCCGTAGCTGAAATTACGCAACTGTGTAAGCACGTAGGCTGTTTGAGTCTTGTTGATGTGGCGCAGTCAGCTGGTGTATTACCTCTAGATTTAAGCCAAGTTGATGCTGATTTTATGATTGGTTCCAGCGTTAAGTGGTTATGCTCAGGTCCAGGTGCGGCGTATTTATGGGTAAGCCAAGCGCAATTAAATGTGTGCGAACCACAAGATGTAGGGTGGTTTTCACATCAAAATCCATTTGAGTTTGATATTCATCACTTTGCTTATCATGATAGCGCATTGCGTTTTTGGGGCGGCACTCCATCGATTGCGCCATTTGTACTCGCAGGGCATAGCATTGGTTACTTTGCTAAATTAGGTGTTGCAACAGTGCGAGCGCACAACTTGGCGCTACTTGAACAATTAAGTGCAGAGTTTAGGCCATATTTGGTTTCACCAACAACGCCAGAAAAATGCAGCGGTACAGCTATTTTAAATTTTGGCGAGCAACAGCCGGCGGTATTAAGCGCACTGTCTCAGGCGAACATAAGTGTCGATGCGCGAGCATATGGGGTGCGAGTTTCACCGCATATTTATAACAACAGTAGTGATATAGCACAGCTAATAAAAGTGGTTAAACAAACCCTAAGCTAAATTTATTGGCTTAGTTGCGTTTTAAACGCTTTTAACGCATCAATTTGTTGCTGATACTGCTTTATTTTCGGCTCAATGCGTTGCTCAGCTTGTGCTGTTCGTTTTGCTATCGCATCAGCAATTGAGTTTGCACCCATTTTATTTGCAGAGTCTTGCGTCATATAGTTTATTTTGGTTTTTTGTTCTGCAAGAGTATCTTGAAGTTGCTTTATTTCTCGTTGATAAACTGCAATTTCACGATCAATTTTTTGCATCGCAACATAACTATCTACAGACGCCATGATATCTTTGCTTTGTTGCGTATTAGATGCTTGGGTCACATTAGTTGGTGGAATTTTTATTTCTTTAGCATCGTCACCACAAGGTAGTTGACTAAAGGTAGCCACGCCATCAACCGTGCATTGGTAAGCAGCCGTAGCCACAGCTGCTGGTGGTATCAGCATCGCTAAGGCACAAACCATTGTTAACTGAAGTTGTCGCAAGTACACTTATGAATCCCTAAATTTGCATTAAAATATCTAGTGCAGCTAGTTTATCAAGTTTGTTAATTTGAATCGCCAATTAATCGTTGCTATTTATTAGTGAATTTATTTTCCTTATAACGGTGCCTTTTGCAGTGAAAAATACCCGAGCAAGTGACGCATAGTGTTAGCTTGATCTGCCATTTGTTTTGCCGCAGCCATGGTTTCTTCAGTCATCGCTGAGTTTTCTTGGATCAAGGTTGTTAGACGTTGTACCACAATATCTACCTCTTTAATTGCCTGTTGTTGGGTAATCGAAGAGCTATTGATAGACACTATCATATGGTTAACATCAGCCACAGCGCTGACAATTTGCTTTAGTTTCTCACCTGATGAATTAGCAAGGGCGGTACCGTGACTAATTTTTTGGTTGCTGTTGCTTATTATAGTTTTAATTTGTTTCGCCGAGGTTGCGCTACGTCCAGCTAATTCTCTAACCTCATTGGCAACGACCGCAAACCCGCGACCATGCTCGCCAGCTCTGGCAGCTTCTACCGCTGCGTTGAGAGCTAATAAATTGGTTTGAAATGCTATTTCATCAATAACAGAGACAATTTCATTAATATCCTTACTGGAATTATTGACCTCAACAATGGCATGAACCGTTTGTATGGATAGCTCGCCCCCTTCGGTTGCGCTCATTTGAGCGTTTTCTGCAAGCTTAACCGCTTCGTTAGCTTGCTTAGCAATGGCTGCTATTTCATCCAGCATGTTACTGCTGCTGGCACTGGCTTCTTCTAAATTGGCTGCTTGCTCTTCAGTGCGTTGACTTATTTCGGTGTTACTCTCTGCTATCTCTGCGGCGCTTTGTGATACTCTTAAGGCAGAGTCTTGGATGCTGCTAATAACACTGGTAAGTTTTTCAATCGTTTGATTTACATCTGCTTTTAATGTAGCAAATACACCTTGGTAATCCTGCTGTACTTGTTGATTTAAATTGCCTTGAGCAAGCCCGCTTAATACCTTAGTTACCTCTGCGATTGCATCTGCGGTGATGGTCAAAGAACTGTTCACATCATTTTGCAGCTGCGCTAATTGGCCTTGCATGTTTGTCTCTAGTTGTTGATTAAAATCACCGCTACGCATAGCTGCCATAACGCGCGCGAGTTCAGCAATAACAATACTCAAATTGCTAATAGAGCTATTTACATCATCTTTAAGTACATTGAGTTGGCCATTCATATCGCTATCGATTGTCTGCTCGAAGTTACCTTTACTGATCGCCAGCATAACGTTTGATATTTCACTTACAGCAGTGTCTAAACCCATAATTGAGTTATTAATATTATGCTTTAAAGTTGATAATTGGCCATTGGCACTGCAATTTACTTGTTGTTTAAAGTTGCCAGCATTTACGGCTGCCATAACATCGTTAATATTTTTAATGATTAACGCGAGATTGTCGACGCTCGCGTTGATATCATTTTTAAGTGTGGCTAACTGGCCTTGTAGAGGTTGCTCAAGGTGTTGTGAAAAATCCCCATCGTGAAGTGCGCTCATTACGCGGCTGATATCACTTACCGCTCCGGCTAAACTGTGTACTGAATTATTCACACTGTTTTTTAATTGCGCCAAAGAGCCTTGTGCGGCTACCGTAACTTGTTGTTTAAAATCACCATGTTCAATATGGCTCATCACCCCGACAATTTCAGTAATGGTGCTATTTAGCGATTGCAGTGAGCCATTTATATTTTGTTTTAAGGTGGCCAACTGTCCCTGCATTGGGGTTGTTATTTGGCTATTAAAATTTCCTTGGCTCATCTCATCTATAATATGATTTAGTTCACTCATTGCTTGCTCTAGCGAGTCTGCGCAATTATTTGTGGCCTGTTTTAAGGAATCTAATTCGCCTTTGCAGGGCGCACTAATTCGGTGGTTAAATTCACCTGCGGCCATCTTATTCATAACCGTATTGGTTTGGGAAATAGAGCTTTGCAGCGCATCAAGCAGGCAATTAAAAGCGCTTGCCGATGAACCTATTTCATCATTCGAAAGCACTGGCGTTCGTACCGAAAAATCACCTTTTTGTTCAACGTGACGCATTGTGTCGACCAGTAATTGCACCGGGCGGGTCAGTGAACGAGCAAACCAAATAGCGACCAGAGTGATGGCAATAATCGATATGATTAAGGTGCTAACGAGAATCGTCGTTAAATGACTGACCGTGGCAAAAGCTTCGTTTTTATCTATTTCAGCCAGTAATGACCACTGTATACCTAATACGTTAATGGGTTGATAAGACGACAGTACTAAGGAGCCACTATAATCGGTGATTACTTGCTGACCTTTTTTTCCTTGCTGAGCAAGCTCAGTTGCCAGCGTTTTTACTTTACCTATGCTTGGGTAGCGAAAAGAATTTACGACCGAATGGTTTTCGGGGTCGAGAAAGGAGTCAGAACGCATTAAAAAATCAGGTCCGACTAAATATGTTTCGCCACTTGAACCTAAGCCTGCCCGCTCAGTCATAATGACATTCAGGGCATCAATGGATAGTTGAAAAACCAAGGTGCTAGTATGTACGCCTTGGTTATAAATCGGGGTGGCGATAAAACTAGCTGGTGCATTATAAGATGGCAAATATTGCTGATAATCTACAAAGGTAATTTCATCTTCATTGATCATTTTTGCTTGTTTAAATGCCAATGCTAGGTTGCTATTAGCATAAGGTCCATCAAGTAAAGAGGTGGCAAAGTCAACTTCTTTGTAAACAGAGTAAATCACTTCAGCACTGCGATTGTCGATGATAAAGACATCATAAAAATCAAATTTTTGCGCAAAGTTTAGTAAAAAACTATGGTATTTGCTGTGTAGTAGATTGTAGTTATTGTCAGCACTTGCCTGTGCTAACTTTGCTTTCTCGCCAAGTGGATATGGATTATCTGCTAGGTATTGTGATTGCCAATATTTAGCTGTGGGCGAAAGTGTAGAAAGCAGCTCAGAAGTTGGTAATTTATCTTCGTTTTTAAGCCGGTATTTAGTATTAAAGTCATTGTGATAGTAATCTGCCAACTGTTGCTCTGCGGTGCTGTCGAGGGCGGTGGTATAGGGCTCTTTAAATGCACGGCTAAGTTCATCGGCTGCGGTGTGGAGTAAAGGGCTTTGTGCTAAAAATAATAATTGCGCATGTATATCGGCAAAATGCCTTTCAATGGCGCTTTTTTTAATTTCACTAACCGCTTCTAATTGAGCGTAAGTTTGTTTATTTAAAGCAGTCGCCGAGTTATACAGCGCAAGACTGATGGCAATCGTCAAGGGAATTAATGCAACGAGCAAAAAGGCAATAACAAGCTTTTTAGTCAAGCCGATATTACGTACAAAATCTCCGAATGAACGGGTTTGGTTAGCCATAACAACATCCTTATCAAAGCAAAGCTGTAAACCTAATACAGGTAATTAAGATTTAGTGTAGAACAGCTTGAATTAAAAGCGAGTATATGACGAAAAATAGATTTTTTAGTTGCTGTAATGCACTTGCTATACTCTGTTAAACTATGGGCATTTCAAATTTAAGTGTATTTGCTATGAAAAAGTCCATTATTCCAGTTGTATTGGCCGGTGGTATCGGTTCGCGGTTATGGCCATTATCGCGCCAAGCTATGCCAAAACAGTTTTTACCTCTACTGGGAGATGAGTCATTATTGCAAAGCACCTTAAAGAGAGTCTCTGACTCATGTTTTACCGATCCGATCTTGGTTTGTAATGAGCAGCATCGCTTTATTGTCAGCAGCCAATGCCAGCAAATCGACGCTGTAACCATGGCGTTACTGTTAGAGCCTGATGGCAAAAATACTGCTCCCGCCATCGCATTGGCAGCACAATATGCATTACAGCAAGGGCTTGATAAACCTTTATTAGTGATACCAGCCGATCATCATATTGATAACTTTGAGTTGTTAATAGAGCAACTTCCTGATGCGATAAGCTTGGCGCAACAGGGCAAGTTAATTACCTTTGCGATTGAGCCAGACTCGGCCCATTGCGGTTACGGTTATATTAAAAATGGTACTAAAATAGCGGCTTCAAACTGCTATGAAGTTGATGAATTTAAAGAAAAGCCCAGTCTACTATTAGCACAGCAATATCTTGCCAGTGGCGAATATAGCTGGAACAGTGGGATGTTTTTATTCACTCCTAGCGCATACCTTGCTGAACTTGAGCGTTTTGCACCAAAAATCGCCAGTTGCATTGCAGCAGCCGCCAATTTCAGTGGCGACTTAGGTTTTATCCGTGCCAATAATGAAGTCTTAAAAAACTGTCCAAGTGATTCAATCGACTATGCTATTTTAGAACGCAGCCCAAATGTGGCGGTGTTGCCTTTAGCGCTGAATTGGAATGATGTCGGCGGTTTTAATGCGCTATGGCAAAGTGCCGATAAAGACGAGCAAGGCAATAGCCTAAGCACAGATGACGTGGTTTTACATAGCCATAACAACTTACTCAGTGGTGAAGAAGGTCATAGCATCGCAGCTCTTGGGGTGAGTGATTTAGCGATTATTCACACCCATGATGCAACTTTAGTCGCGAGTAAAAGCCAGTTAGATCAGCTCCCGGAACTATTAAAGCAATTAGCCGTTAAGCACGACGATAAATTGATCCATCATCAAGCCGTGTATCGACCGTGGGGTAGTTACCGGGTGTTAATTGCAGGCACCGGCTTTAAAGTGAAAAAAATTATTGTCAGCCCTGCAGGCAAACTTTCAACACAGCGCCATCAGTACCGCGCTGAACATTGGGTTGTCGTCTCTGGCATTGCTGATGTACGTATTGATGGCGAAGCACGCACGCTTACTGCCGATCAATCTTGCTATATAGCCGCCGGTCATATTCACAGCCTAGCAAACACGCAAAATGAGCCACTGATCCTTATAGAAGTACAAACTGGCAGCATTTTAGATGAAACGGATATTGAACGTTTTGACGATCAGTATGGTAGAAAATAGTGAAGGTTAATCGCTTTTAACCCAGCCAATACTTAATATATAACGACTACCTTTTTCTATTTTGGTTACTGCATGCTGAGTTATATCGGGCCTAAATAGTTTTATACGCTTGCTTTGAAATAAGGTGTTTTCGCACATAAACTCACCGCCCAGTTGGGCGCGTTTAATAATGAGATTTAAACGAAAATGCTTACCTTTTTTTACTTTATCTGTATGGGGCTTTATTTCACTACCAACGGGAAACTTAATTAAATAAGTATCAAACTTTACTGGCCAATGGGCGCCACACAGAAGCATTTTGTCATAGCCCGAATCTTGCCTACCACGCTGCCAGCGAAATAAATTTTTAAAAATAGCCATTGTATCTTTTCCTTATTACTTCGCCAACTCGTCAACTCATTTGCTCCCTGACATACTTTAAATATTGCTCAAGGCTATTTTGCCACAGTACCAACGCTTCTGTGAGTGACTCTTTAAGCGGTTTGTTATCGAGTAAGCGTCGTTCTATTTTTTTTAACTCTATACCGTAGCGGTTAAAACCGAGCTGTAAAGCGGTACTTGCTTGGCGATGGAGCAGCTTGATACATTGTTCTTTATCTTCATCTAATAATTGCTGAGCACGGATCAGCTTGTTACGAGCAGACAGCACAAACTCGTTGTATATAGAAGATATTTCATCTTCGCTAAAAGAACTTTTTAATGTTTCGGCGGCGGTGTCATCATACAAAATGTCACTGAGTTCTACCGCAACACTAGGTGCCTGGCTGTTTTGTGAGTCACTCAATGCTTGGCGTAGCTTTTGTTGCTTTATAGGTTTACCAACAATGTCTTTGATCCCTAAAGTAAAATATTCTTTTATTTCGTCAGGACTTAAACTGGCTGTAAAGGCCAGTACAGGGGTACGTTGATTTTTATGTTCCATACCTTTGAGAGTTTTGAGTACCTCTTGACCAGTAAAGTCCGGTAAGTTCATATCTAGTAGCACAACATCAAAATGGTAGGTTTGCATTAGTTCGATAGCGCTTTTACCATCACGGGCTAGTTTGATTTTATGTTCGTCATCGGCCATAAACTCAATAGCTATCTTTTGGTTTAAATCTAAATCTTCGACCAATAATACGTCTAATCCAGTTAAGTAGTCCTTCGATTGATGACGTTGTTCAACTAAACTCAACTCGCCAAGTGCCAGAGTAATATCAAAACTAAACGAGCTACCTTGGTCTAGTTTGCTGATAATATCGAGCTTTGAATTAAGTTTATCAAGCAAGCGACTGGTAATAGCAAGACCAAGACCTGTGCCACCTTTTTCTTTGCCGGCACTGCTTTGTACGTAAGGCTCTGTAAGGTACTCAATTTCGTCATCTTCAATGCCTGGACCTGAATCAATTACGCTGATGCGAATGTGGTGCTCAAGTTGGCGTTCTTCGAGTAATTCCACCTGAATTTTAACTTCACCTTTATCGGTAAATTTAATTGCATTACCGACTAGGTTAATAATAATTTGCCTTAGTTTTTGTTGGTCGCAGTAGTAACAAGCTTGCTCAGGAAGATTGTATATTAACTCAAACTTTAAGCGCTTTTGCTCAGCTAGTGGGCTAAGTAATAAACATAAGTTATGCAACCAGGTTTTAAATTCTACGTCTTCCTCATAGAGCGCTTCGTTGTGTTGGTCTAGGCTGGCGTAATCAAGTACTTTATCAACCAATAAGTTAAGTGATTCTGCAGAGTTTATAATGGCTTCGCAGTAAGGTTTATCACGGGGATCGGTTGATTGATTCAAAATTAGTTGTGCGCTACCTAAAATACCATTGAGGGGGGTGCGAATTTCATGGCTAATAGTTGATAAGAATAGCCCGCGAATTTCTAAATCTTTTTGCGCTTTGCTCGTTAGTTGGTTGAGATTTTGCTCTCTACGCTCATTACACAGTAACGCCATTCCAGTGGTATAAAATATTGGCGCAATCACACCATTGATCAATAACGTAATGGTAAACCAGTTTTCTTTCAGTAGTGTTAGGTTGTTCACACCTTCCATTAAAAAAACTCGCCCAGTAAAAATACAGCTGATAATCGTAAGGATCAAAATATAGACGATGCTACCGTTAGGGTAAGGTTTGCGCGCAAAGCGAATAAATAAATAAAGTAAGAAAAATGCTTCGCTTATATGCTGTAAATCAGAGGCCAGCATACGATTACGTAGGTTAGAGTCAACTACGGTAAAGTACATTAGCAACGCTCCGCAAAATAAGGTTGCTAATACAAAAAACCGAAACTCTTTGCCGCGATAACCTAAAAATTGGCTGATTGTTAACGCATGAATGATGGATGCGCTAAACCATAAACTATTTGCAAGTACAATAGTGGCGGTGCTATCGAAATGACCATGTAAGGCAAAGCTCATCAAGGCAATAAATAGCACTAAAGGATAAAGTATATACAGCACTGTGCCTGGGGTATGTTTATTAGCGCGCCAAGTTAAAAAATTGAGTAATGCCATGACGACCATCATGGCGGCGCTGGCAGAGTAGAGCGTGAGGGAGTCGAGCATTCATATTCCAAGCAGATCGAGGTGACGAGTTTAGAATAATGGCAATTGCGTTTGTTAGCAAATATCGCGCTCTTGAATAAACAAAAAACAGGCACAAAGTACCTGTTTTTAATATTAAAATAAGAGTTGCTAGGCTAGCGAATTTCGTCAGGAATATTTTGTTGTGCCCACGATAATAATTCAATACGATTACGACATTTTGTCTTTCTAAATGCGCTGTATAAATGAGTTTTTACCGTGTGTGGACTAATGCTTAACGCTTCAGCTATTTCTTTATTTTTAGAACCATTACTCATCAAAGAGATAATTGCTTTTTCACGCTTAGTTAATTTTACTGGTTCAATATCACCGTCAGTAAGTTTATGTAATGCGTCTTTATTAAATTGCAGCATACGGTTTAACGCGTTGCACATGATATCACGACGATACCACAGCTGGTCTTCCAGTAATAAACGAATGCCTTTCATTAGCACATCAGCGTTGTCGGTAGTATAAAAAACACCACGAATACCGCTCAGCAATGCGCGATTAGCAAGTTCTGGATTTTCGTCTAAGTTGAATAATACGATATCGCATTTAACTCGTAGGTTGACCAGTTGCTCTTTCAATTTACCCCAAGCGTCTTGGCTTGATGTTTCGATAAACAATAAGCGCGTTCCCTCAGGAACTTCAGATATGTTTGTTCCGTTAGTAACATTGAGCCCTTGGGTTTTTAATAAAGGCTCTAATACATTAATACCAATTGTATTAATTGGCTCTAGATCTAGTAACAAAAAGGCTGTACTACTCATACTTATATACTCTTGAATAAAGTTGACCAATCAATCCTAACATGCAACCCGCTCCTTTTGTATTAGAAATTTATTACTTGGGGGTAAGATATGCATAGTTTTATAACGTTTTTCGTATTTTTCACAAAGGGAAAATTTAAAAATAACTGTAAACAATTGAAATTAATATAAAATAATATTTTTTCCAAAGTTAATGTTTTTTTACAAATATTTACAGTAAACCAGTTTAAATTAAACCTTTTGTCTTATCTTGATAAGGAGGCCATCCCATTATTTTACCAGCTAGCATATGTAAATGGATATGATAAACAGTTTGCCCGCCATGTTCATTGCAATTCATTACCACGCGAAAACCATCCTCTGCAAAGCCTTGTTGTTTGGCTATTTTCGCAGCTACCACATACAGGTGGCCAACAATTGGCGCATCTTGCTCAGTAATATCATTGATGGTCGCAATCGCTTTTTTCGGGATAATAAGCACGTGAAAAGGGGCTTGAGGGTTGATATCTCTAAACGCTAAACTAAGCTCATCTTCGTAGATGATATCAGCTGGGATCTCGCGGTTAATAATTTTAGTAAAAATAGTTTCTTGGCTCATTTAAAGGGCTCTTTGTCGGTTGTACTAAAGTCACTAATGACAAACTTTGCCTGCAGTGTCAAACTGAAATCAAATAACAAGGAGCTATTATGCGTAAACAGATATTATTAAGCGGTATTGTGTCATTATTTTTGAGTGCGGCAAGTGTGGCGGAAACCGTTAATTTTCCTGAAGAAATAGTCCCATTACAAGTGGGCGATAAGAAAATTGAACATTCATTTTTCAATCGTGTTGATGAAATCGAACTAGTTCCTGGCGTATATCAGGTCAAACTTAAATACACCGATCTGTACGAGCAAGGTTACGATGAGCATCAAGTTATCGACTCAGAACCATTTTGGGTGACGATGACCATTGCTGCTAATACAGATTATGATGTGGTGTTTAACCGTGCTGATAACGCGGTAGCAGCAGAAGTTTTTGCAGAAGCGCCGCAAGTGAGCTTACAAGTAAAAGGAGCGTCATTAGGCACGCCACTGGCTATTATAGCTGAGTCTGATTTGACAAGTAGTGCTAGCTCTCAAGTTGCGACAGTGCAAGTAGCGCCAACAGCAGCATCAACAACCAGAGCTGCACCTAATGCTGCTAATTTACAAGCTCCAGTTTCTCGCCCTGCACCTAATGCAGGTAATGCGCCTAGTGCTGCCGCCATGTTAGATTTTTGGTGGCAACAAGCCAGTGCTCAAGAGCAGCAAGCTTTCATTGATAAAGTCACTAAAAATAAATAGCGCTGATTAAAATAGATAGCAAAAAGGGCGAATAAATCGCCCTTTTTTAATTTTGAGTTATTTAGCTATTACTTAGCAAACAAGTCGTCAATAGTACCTTGCGCAAGTGGGTGGTAACCCGGGCGCGCTTTTAGGTATACGTCATGTGCCCATTCACGTTTACCATTAGTAATTAGAGCTTTGTATAACGGCACGATTAACTTGCGACGGCCAATACCTGATAAGTGTTTATCAAGTGCTGGATAGATAGGTTGATAGCCATTGCCAACCGCAAGCATAAACCAAGCAAAAGCACGCTCTGCGTTAGTTGATTGTGTAAGATTGAACTCACTGTCTAGCATCGCCATTTTATCTAGGCTTAAATCACGTGGTAAGTTATTTAAAAAGTGTAACCACTCATGCACAGTCCAATTTGCCGTAGGAAGTTGTGCGGCTGTTGTTTCACCTTTTAACCATGCTGCAGTTGCACTATCTACTTTATCGAATGCATCTGAGGTTGGGTTTGGTGCATCGCTCGGTAAGCCAGGCTGAAAAATCCACTCGTTTACTTTATCCATGCTAACAACACCTGGATACTGTTCAATTAAGTTCGCTTTTAAGTAAGTAACAAACTCTGCGGTGGTCAAAGATTTGAATGAAAACTCTTTAAAATAGGCTTTTACAAATGGGTCGAACTTGTCGCGACCATACTTGTTTTCAAGGTAAATTAAGAATAGCTGGCCTTTAGTATATGGCACTGAGCTGAATGCATCGTCCGGATCGCGGCCATTAAGTTTTAAGTTAAGGCGAGTATCTGGCGCTGCAATAGTTTTAAGTTGAGCACGCAGGCCTGCAGCGTCAAGCGCTTGCTCCATAACCGCACGGTCACGACCATAAACTTCTTCCATAATACGGTTTTCAACGTACGAGGTAAAACCTTCATTCAGCCATAAGTCTTCCCATGTAGCATTGGTTACTAAGTTGCCAGACCAAGAGTGAGCAAGCTCATGAGCGATTAAGTTAACTAAGCTTTTATCGCCAGCAACAACCGTTGGAGTGATAAACGACAGGCGTGGATTCTCCATGCCACCGAAAGGAAAGCTCGGCGGTAACATTAAGAGGTCATAACGGCCCCAAGCATATTCACCGTACATGGTACTTGTTTTATCGATCATCGCTTGCGTGTCTTCAAATTCAGCAACTGATGCATCTAAAATGGTTGGTTCAGCAAAAATGCCGGTTTGGCGTGACATAGCTTTAAATTCTAGATTACCAGCGCCAATCGCAATTAAGTAAGGAGAGATTGCTTGAGGCATATCAAAAATGTAATCGCCATCTTTATAAAGTGCATCTTTGTTGTCAGCACTCATCACCGCACGAACATCTTTAGGTGTATGAATACGTGCCGAGTAAGTTACACGCATCGCTGGTGTATCTTGTACTGGGATCCAACTACGAGCATGAATTGCTTGCGATTGGCTGTACATAAACGGATGAGTTTTACTGGCTGTTTGCTCAGGTGTTAACCATTGTAAGCCTGATGCTTCTGGGCGGCTATTGTAGTAAATGCGTACTTTTGCTGCTTGGTTTTTAAAGGTAATAGTTAACTTTGAGCCTTTAACATCATCACGTGCAGCAAGGGTAAATTTTGCTTTATGCCAGCCACCAGTTTGATCTTGATACATTACTTTATCAATATCTAAGTCACGGGTATCAAGTACCAATGTTTTGCTGTCGGCATTTTGCCATTGTAACGTATGCTCAACAAAACCTTCTAACTGCTTGTCGGCAAAATCAACGTCTAAATCAAGATTTAAGTGTGTGGTAATAACATCATCAAGATTAGCATAGGAATTTTGATCAATGGCACTGGCCATTGCGTGTGAGCACATACCTGCCATTGCGAGGCTTAAAAAAAGTGGTTTAAGTTTCATATTGACCCTGGACGGAAATAAAAAGTGCAGGTTTTATATCATGATTGACCATCAGGGTTGAGCAATTTTTACAATCTGATGCGCGTTTTGCGACGATAGGTTACACTATTGCGATTAGTGACAATTAACCTTTGGGGCATTTTGTGGCTCTCTCTTTGCAAGCTTTTCATACATTTTCTTTACCGAGCCAGTGTTCACAACTGTGCGAAATCACTGACCTTACACAATTACAGCTACTGACGTTTGATAGCCCTTTTTGCATTTTAGGTGAAGGTAGTAACACGGTATTTTTAAGCGATTATCAAGGCACTGTAATTAAAATGGCGACTACCGGTATCGCCATCATTGAACGCGACAATGATTACTTACTTGAAGTTGCTGCAGGAGAAAACTGGCATCAGCTTGTTGCATATACGCTCAAACAAGGGATGCCTGGGCTTGAAAACCTTGCTTTGATCCCCGGCACAGTTGGCGCAGCACCGGTACAAAATATTGGTGCCTATGGTGTAGAGCTGGCAAAATTTATTGAATACGTAGAATATTTTGATATCGCCACTAAGCAGCTCATCCGCCTTAGTTGTCAACAATGCGAGTTTGGCTATCGAGAGTCTATTTTTAAGCATCAATTAAAAAATAAAGCAGTGATCACTTGTGTTGCATTGGCATTACCAAAACTTTGGCAGCCAGAGTTAAGCTACGGTCCTTTACAACAGCTTGAGTCGGTAACGGCGCAGACGGTTTTTGAGCAAGTGATTAAAACTCGTAACAGCAAATTACCGGATCCTTACATACTTGCCAATGCCGGAAGCTTTTTTAAAAACCCAATTATAGAAAACCAGTTACTTAGCGAATTGCTCGTCGCGCATCCGCAGTTGCCTCATTATTACTATGATGAACACCACCATAAAGTAGCTGCCGGTTGGTTAATAGAACAAGCAGGGTTAAAAGGATACCGTATCGCAGGAATTGAAGTGCATCAGCAACAAGCATTAGTTTTAGTTAATTATGGTGGCAGTGAAGGCAGTGACCTAATTAAAATGATTCAACATATCCAGCAGCAAATATGGCAACGTTATCAAATAAGCTTACAGCACGAAGTTCGCTTGATGAATAATGATACTGAATGCCATATCGGTTTAGGGGAGTTAGCATGAAGGCGCCGGATGGTAATAAATTAGCAATCTTAAATGCGCTCAATCAGGGTGGCTTTATCTCTGGGCAATTACTTGGTGAGCAACTTGGCATTAGTCGCGCCGCAGTGAGTAAACATATGCAAAGTTTACAAGCGATGGGGCTGGATATTTTTAAAGTTAGCGGTAAGGGTTATAGCCTTAATAACTCCGTGGGCTTGTTAGAGCAAAATAAGATCCAGCAATATTATCAAGGCTTGAACGCCAGTACGGCAAATATCGAAGTGCATCCGATCATTGATTCGACCAACAGTGAGTTAATGCGCCGTATTGCGGCTAAACAAGCACTGGATTCAGGCACCGTCGTCGTCGCGGAAATGCAGCAAGCAGGGCGTGGGCGACGCGGACGCGTTTGGCAGTCTCCATTTGGTGCGAACTTGTATTATAGTTATTTCTGGCGCTTAGATGACGGGCTGCAAGCCGCAATGGGTATGTCTATCGCAGTAGGCTTAGCTGTTTACGATACGTTAAAAGCACTGTATCAGTTAGATATTGAACTCAAGTGGCCAAACGACATTTATCTTAATAAAGAAAAGCTCGCAGGTGTTTTGGTCGAATTAGATGGTCAGCCACAAGGGCCATGCCAGCTCGTGATAGGTATTGGTATTAATTTGCAAATGCCTACAAGCTACAGCCAGCAAATCGACCAAGCGTGGACTGATTTGAGCCAACATAGCCAACAGATTGATAAAAATCAGCTGGTGGCACATTTAACATACCACCTTGAGCAACGATTAGCGCAGTACAGTCAAACTGGCTTGCATGACATGTATCAGCAGTGGAACGAACTCAACGCCTTTGCAGGACAGTGTGTGGAGTTAAATACCGGGCATAGAAGCTGGCGTGGTATATGTGAAGGCATAGATCCACAAGGTGGTATTCGTATTCGCCAAGATGGTGAGGTTAAAAGCTATTACGGTGGTGAAATTTCACTACGCAAGGCAGTTCAATGAGATTATTAATCGATGTAGGTAATACAGCACTTAAAGCAGCGCTATGCCAGCAAGGCGAAATCAAGCCGTGTGATGTTAGTGCGCTACCTTGGCGGAAAATTAACGAGCTGGTTTATGCAAGTGTTGGTAAAAATGAGCAACTCAATGGGCTATTAGCACAAGCATCGGCATTTCAGGTGCCATGTTTTGAAGCGAAAGTGACTAAACAATTGAGTAACCTTAGCTGTGCGTATCAACAATTTAGTAATTTAGGTATTGATCGCTGGCTTGGTTTAATTGCTGCTTTTCAATTATGGCCGCAACAAGATTGCATTGTGATAGATACAGGCACAGCCACAACAATTGACGTACTTACAGCACAAGGACAACATTTGGGGGGGTGGATATTACCTGGCCTTGATCTCATGACACGCTCATTAACACAGAATACGCAGCGTGTTTTTGATGATGCCAACACGCCTTTTGCGAATGAGCTGGGTGTAAACACACCTAATGGTTTAAAAAATGGCGCGCTAGTGGCAACCTTGGGGGCTGTTGAACAAGCAAAATTACATTTAACCAATAAAAAACCTCAACTAATTTTTGCTGGTGGCTATGGTGCATTATTGAAAGCGCAATTTTTAGACGCGATTTATGATCCGCAATTAGTGATGAAGGGGCTCAATTACTGGTATGAATTGAGCAAAAATTAACAAGAACAGGCTGTTTTGCCTGATTTGTGAGCGTTTGGCACATAAAATCACATTTTTTTTAATTTTCTTGTTGCATCACCACCAACCTTCCTCTAATATCTCGCCCCGTACTAAAGCAGTGCCGACTTAGCTCAGCTGGTAGAGCAACTGACTTGTAATCAGTAGGTCAACCGTTCGACTCGGTTAGTCGGCACCACTTTCCTTTTACCGAAAGTGTTTAGTAAAGAATTATCGTGGAGGGGTTCCCGAGCGGCCAAAGGGATCAGACTGTAAATCTGACGGCTCAGCCTTCGCTGGTTCGAATCCAGCTCCCTCCACCACTTTATTCTTGACGGTTAGAGGTAGTTTAAGAACAGGTTGCTAACGCGGGCATCGTATAATGGCTATTACCTCAGCCTTCCAAGCTGATGATGCGGGTTCGATTCCCGCTGCCCGCTCCAGTTTCTGGTGTTGCTGATATAGCTCAGTTGGTAGAGCGCACCCTTGGTAAGGGTGAGGTCGGCAGTTCAACTCTGCCTATCAGCACCAGTCTTAGAATCTTCTTGATTACTTCCTTTATCTGTCAGAAAATACTATTTGAAATTTGAAAAATTTAACTTAATCTACCTCTGGTGGATTATTTTCATATGTAATCTAGATACACAAAACTGATAGGTTCCGTCATGGCAAAAGCAAAGTTTGAACGCGTAAAACCGCACGTAAACGTAGGTACAATCGGCCACGTTGACCACGGTAAAACTACCCTAACTGCAGCAATCACTAACGTACTTGCAAAAGTATACGGCGGTGTTGCTAAAGATTTCGCATCAATCGATAACGCTCCAGAAGAGCGCGAGCGCGGTATCACAATCTCAACTTCACACGTTGAATACGATACGCCTACTCGTCACTACGCACACGTAGATTGTCCTGGACACGCCGATTATGTTAAAAACATGATCACTGGTGCTGCTCAAATGGACGGCGCTATCCTTGTTGTTGCTGCGACTGATGGCCCTATGCCACAAACGCGTGAGCACATCCTTCTTTCTCGTCAAGTTGGCGTTCCTTACATCATCGTATTCATGAACAAATGTGACATGGTTGATGATGAAGAGCTACTTGAACTAGTAGAAATGGAAGTTCGTGAACTTCTTTCTGAGTACGATTTCCCAGGTGATGACTTACCACTAATCGCTGGTTCTGCGCTTAAAGCGTTAGAGGGCGAGAAAGAGTGGGAAGACAAGATCATTGAGCTTGCAGACGCACTTGATTCTTACATCCCAGAGCCAGAGCGTGACATCGATAAGCCATTCATCATGCCTATCGAAGACGTTTTCTCAATCCAAGGTCGTGGTACTGTTGTAACTGGTCGTGTTGAAGCTGGTATCATCCGCATCAATGACGAAGTAGAAATTGTTGGTATCAACGATACAACTAAATCTACTTGTACTGGTGTTGAAATGTTCCGTAAACTACTTGACGAAGGTCGTGCTGGTGAGAACATTGGTGCACTTCTACGTGGTACTAAACGTGAAGACGTTGAACGTGGTCAAGTACTAGCTAAGCCTGGTTCAATCAACCCACATACAACATTCACTTCAGAAGTATACGTACTTTCTAAAGATGAAGGTGGTCGTCATACTCCATTCTTCAAAGGTTACCGTCCACAGTTCTACTTCCGTACAACTGACGTAACTGGTGACGTACAGTTACCAGATGGCGTAGAAATGGTAATGCCTGGCGATAACGTTAAGATGACTGTAAAGTTAATCTCTCCAATCGCAATGGATGAAGGTCTACGTTTCGCAATCCGCGAAGGTGGCCGTACTGTAGGTGCTGGTGTAGTAGCAACTATCGTAGAGTAATAATTAACTTTTAAGTTAATTATTAGAAAAAGGTCACTTCGGTGGCCTTTTTTAATGTCTGGGATTTACGTCATGTGAAGGTGGCGCTGTTACCCATAGGCGTAGGTGCTTTGTAGCAACGTTCAATGAGTAATAATTAACTTTTAAGTTAATTGTTAGGAAAAGGTCACTTAGGTGGCCTTTTTTAATGTCTGCGATTTACGTCATGTGAAGGTGGCGCTATTACCTTAGGCGTAGGTGCTTTGTAGCAACGTTCAATGAGTAATAATTAACTTTTAAGTTAATTATTAGAAAAAGGTCACTTTGGTGGCCTTTTTTAATGTCTGCGATTTGAGCTGTAAGCCTTAAGCGGTAAGTTTTAAGTTGCTCGGCGTTAATATGTACTTGTAGGCGAGTGGCTTGCCACCGCGTTTATAACAGAAAGTAAATATATTAAATTTTCTTGCTATTTAAGTTGAGGAGATCTAGATTTTTACCGCTTACCGCTTACCGCTTACCGCTTACCGCTTACCGCTTACCCATCATAACGTTATGATATAACAAATAAAAACAATGTAACTTTTAATTTTTATGTAACATAAAGTCACTTTTTAAGTAACAAAACCTACCTAATATTATGCTCTCATTACTACAGACATTCTTGACCAAATCGTATCAATGGAACTTAAAAATGAAAATTAATAAAATTGCGACTGCAATTGGTTTAACACTGGCGTTGTCAGCGGGTGCTAATGCAGGTGTGTTACCTGATAACCAAATGAAAAGTGATTGGTATAGCGCTGCACAGGCTAAATTAACCTCTAAAGAAACGATGGCTAATGCAACACCAGCCACTAAAGCAAAGAACGTAATTCTATTTGTTGGTGATGGCATGGGTATATCAACCCTCACCGCAGCACGTATCCTTGCAGGCCAAAAACAAGGCGCTTTAGGAGAAGAGGGCTTTTTGAGCTTTGAAGAATTTCCGTATTCGGCACAAATAAAAACGTATAACGTCGATGCGCAAACACCGGATTCAGCAGGCACCATGACGGCTATTATCTCAGGTGTTAAAACGGATGTTGGTGTTATTGGTGTTAACGAAGACATTGAACGTGGCAAATGTG
The DNA here is from genome assembly GCF_014164535.1 of Pseudoalteromonas sp. SG41-2. NCBI lineage: Bacteria > Pseudomonadati > Pseudomonadota > Gammaproteobacteria > Alteromonadales > Pseudoalteromonadaceae > Pseudoalteromonas > Pseudoalteromonas sp. SG41-2. The sequence continues at coordinate 38,516 of NZ_JACJFK010000005.1, forward strand.
CAACTGTAGCAGGTAATGAATTAATTACAGCTACAGAGCTTGCAGAAATTAAAGGCCTAGCCACAGGTATTATTTCTACTGCACGGATCACCCACGCAACGCCAGCTGCAACGTATGCAAAATCAGCTGATCGTAATTGGGAAGACATTTCCGACATGCCTGCAGATGCAGTCACTGCAGGTTGTGAAGATATTGCGTCGCAATTAGTTAATTTCGAAAAAAATCTTGAAGCGCGCTTTGCGGGTGTTGATGTTGATGGTCTAGAAGTGGTGATGGGTGGCGGCCGTCGTCATTTCTTACCAAAAGATGCTGCATTTAACTCTAATGATGCTATGAGTGCAGTCGAAGGTGATCGTACTGATGAACGTGATTTAACAGCGCAATGGCAGCAAATGTATAGCGATGGTAAATACATTACTGATCAGGCCGGCTTTGACGCAATAAATGGCGATACCAAACGCGTATTTGGATTATTTAATGAATCGCATATGCAATATGAAGCGGATCGCAGTAATGATATTGCAGGTGAGCCTTCATTAACGCAAATGACGACTAAAGCGATTGATATCTTAAAGAATAATGAAAAAGGGTTTTTCCTAACGGTTGAATCGGGTCGTATCGATCACGCCCACCATGCCGGTAATGCTTACAACGCATTAAATGACACAATTGAATTTGCCAATGCGGTAAAAGCAGCAGTAGAAAATACCGATCCAAATGAAACACTTATTTTAGTCACTGCGGATCACAGCCATGTATTTACCATTGCTGGCTATCCAAAACGCGGTAACCCAATTTTGGGTCAAGTTGTAGCAGTAGGTCGCGATACTCCAACCCTTGCAGCTGACGGTATGCCTTATACCACAGTCGGTTACGCAAATGGCTTGGGCTTTAGAGATTTAGGTGATGAAACAGATGCAGACGCTTCATATTTAGCCGCAGCCGTTGCTGGGCGTGTTGAATTAAGTGGTGTTGATACCTTAACACCGGGCTTTCATCAAGAAGCAGCAGTCCCACTTAGCTCGGAAACTCATGCAGGTGAGGATATTTCATTGCATGCTAAGGGCCCTGGGGCACAGTTGGCACAAGGCGTTGTGGAGCAAAATGTTATTTTCCACATTATCAGTCAAGCGCTCGAACTAATAGAAGAATAATGGTGATTACAATGAAAAAACTTAACTTAATATCTCTTGCTGTGGTTGTTGCGTTAGCGGGTTGCTCTGATGATGACGATAAAATTGAGTCAATGACGGTTAAAAATACGCTTGCAGTTGGCTCTGAGCAATGTATCAATGGTGGCATTGAGACCCTAACAGGTGACGACAGCAATCAAAATGGTGAGCTGGATGCAGATGAAGTAACTACAACCACTGTAGTGTGTAACGATGCTGAAACTTCATTGAATCCACAACAGTTAGCGCCGCTTACTACCAATACTTGGTATAAAGAAGCACACACTAAATTAGCTAGTAGCCAAGATAATATTGCTAATATTGTTAAAGAGTCTGGCAAAGCGAAAAACGTCATTTTGTTTGTTGGCGACGGTATGGGGATTTCAACAGTAACAGCTGCGCGTATTTTAGCGGGTCAGTTACAGGGCAAAATGGGTGAAGAACATCAGTTAAGCTTTGAAACACTACCGTTTTCAGGGTTTGCTAAAACTTATAATGTTGATGCACAAACACCTGATTCTGCCGGTACGATGACAGCAATGGCATCAGGCGTAAAAACTGATGTCGGTGTTATTGGTATTGATGAAGCAGTGGTTAATGGTAATTGTTTGTCAGGTAAAGGCCATGAATTAGTAACGTCATTAGAGCTTGCGGAAATTGCAGGTAAATCAACGGGACTTATTTCAACGGCACGTATTACCCATGCCACACCAGCTGCAACGTATGCAAAAGCGGCAAACCGCAATTGGGAAGATGTTTCAGATATGCCTGAGTCGGAAGCGGCTAATTGTGAAGATATTGCATCGCAACTGGTTAACTTTGAAAAGAACTTAGAAGCGCGTTTTGCTGGGATCGATGTTGATGGTCTTGAAGTGGTAATGGGTGGCGGTCGTCGTCATTTCTTACCAAAAGACGCAGCATATAATTCAGCTGATGCAGTAAGCTCGGTAGAAGGCGATCGTACTGATGGCCGTGATTTAACTGCTGAATGGCAAGCTCAGTATCCAAATGGTCAATACGTAATGGATCAAGCAGGTTTTAATGCGATTGATGTGACTAACACTAAACAAATTTTTGGCTTGTTTAATGAATCTCACATGCAATACGAAGCTGACCGTGGCAATGATATTGCAGGTGAACCATCGTTATCAGAGATGACAGCAAAAGCACTGGATGTATTGGATAATAACGAGAAAGGCTTTTTCTTAACGGTTGAAGCTGGACGAATTGACCATGCACACCATGCGGGCAATGCCTATAACGCTTTAAACGATACCATTGAGTTATCAAAAGCGGTGCAAGTGGCGCTTGATAAAACCAGCATTGAAGATACGCTGATTATTGTCACTGCCGATCACAGCCATGTATTTACTATCGCAGGCTACCCAAAACGCGGTAATCCAATTTTAGGTAAAGTGGTTGCCGTGGGTGAAACCGAGCCAACACTTGCTGCCGATAATATGCCATACACCACCGTAGGTTATGCTAATGGTGGCGGCTTTAGAGATTTAGGTCAGGAAACGGATGCTGAAGTAGGTTACGACTTTGCCCCAGTAACCGGCCGTGTTGATTTAACCGATGTGGATACGCAAAGTCCAGGTTTCCACCAAGAAGCACTTGTGCCGCTGTCATCTGAAACTCATGCTGGTGAAGATGTTGGTGTTTATGCAATTGGCCCTGGTGCGCATTTAGTAACAGGTACTAACGAGCAGAGCTTTATTTTTCACGTGATGGATTATGCAGCTGACTTAGTAAAACAAGCGGATGCTAAAGTTACAAATTAAGTAATTGTCATGTAATACGCTTTACTAAAGAGCAACTCAAAACTGAGTTGCTCTTTGTCATTAATCTGCAAAATAAACACATTACAGTGACCCACGGTATTAAATCGAAAAGAGAATCCAGTGAAAAAAATTATCCTATCTTTAGCGTTAATAAGTCCATTGGCCAGTGCCACGCAGTGTGCGTTGGACAGTCAATATGTGCAAGCAAGCTATCAGGTTGGTAAGCAAGTTGCGGGCAAAGCTGTGGCTGAATCTCAACAGTTTACATTATGGCGAACACCCCATCAGGTTGCAGAGCAAGGCCTTGAATTAGTTGAAGTGTGGCAACAGTTGAGTAATCAGCAAATTCGGCCAATTCGTTACTTTCAAACACCGCAGCGTGGTATTGAATATCAACCTTCAGAGGTGCAAGGTCAGCAAGATTGGAGTACTAAATACCAATTAGTGAGTGATGATTTTATTGCCAAGATGACTTTAACCGATGAGCAAGGTGATGGCTGCGAGAAAATACAGCATTATCAATTAGTGCAAGGTGATACTACGATTGAGCTTGCATGGTTGGTAAATCAAAAGCTGGTAAGCGCAATGAGTATTGCTAAACCGCAACTTACTCAAACATTAACGTTGGGCACTGTGGACTTTAAAAAAGCTCAGATACAGCAGCAATTTGCCCTGTGGGATGCTTATCAAACGACTGACTATGCGGATATTGGTGATAACGAAGGCGACCCATTTTTAGCCAAAATGATTAACTTAGGATTTATCGAGCATGGTGCGTCTGGCTTTTATGATGCTAATGGTAAAGCGCTTGGTGGTGGGCACAGCCACTAAAAAGGGCCGGTGAATGCTCTTTTAAAGTCTCGATTTGGGTGTTAAAAGGCCAAATTTCAGCTTTATAAATTAGCATGTGGCCAGTGCCCGCAAAAGTATCGATTCGTTTAACCGTAATAAGTGATATTACACTATCGCAGCTGTATTTAGGTCGGGTTCAAATCATTCGTTGTTTGTTTTGCTATAAAGATCACCTTACGATACAAATAAAATTGGCTAAAATGGCTTTCCTCTTTTAACTTTAGTAGATGTACTATTTAAGGAGATTGAATCGTGAGTGACACACAAAGTAATCACCCCCACGGGGTTTTCTGTTGGTCAGAGTTATGTACATCTAACTGGAAAAGCGGCAAAGCTTTTTACACTGAGTTATTTGCTTGGGGGGCTGATGATCAACCCATTGGTGATGGTCTTTATTACACTATGTTACAAAAGCAAGGTGATGATATTGCTGCCATGTATCAAATGCTGAACGAACAAAAAAACGCAGCGACATCAAGTCATTGGTTAGCCTATATTGCAGTAGATAATATTGATGAAGTAGCTGAAAAAGCCAAACAATTAGGTGCTGATATTATCGCCGGTCCTCATGATGTAATGGACGCGGGTCGCATGGTGTTGCTAAATGAGCCTGGTGGTGCATTATTTGCCTTATGGCAAGGTAATCAACATAAAGGTTGCAAACGTTTAGGTGAACTTAATACTCCCTATTGGCATGAACTGGCAACCCGCAACAGTGCTGCAAGCCGTGAGTTTTATTGCCAGTTATTGGGTTGGCAGAGCGTTGAAAAACCTATGCAAGGAATGAGCTACACATTATTCACTGTTGCTGACCAACCCGTTGCAGGGATGATTGAGATGACCGATGAATGGCCTGCAGAAATTCCTGCTCACTGGATGATTTATTTTGCTGTCGATGATTGTGATAACTATGTCGCAACGGCTCAGCAACTTGGCGGTGAAGTGTGTGTGGCACCAACCGATATTCCCGAGGTGGGCCGCTTTAGTGTGATCACCGATCCACAAGGCGCAGTGTTTTCAATTATGACCTCCGCTATGAATGATGTGAAATGTAACTAGTTATGCTTAATTTAATTAACTAAAAAAGCACTTAGGTGCTTTTTTTATTTTTGTTTGCCCCAAGCTCTCAGTTATAGAGTGTATATAGAATGGGAGTAAAAGTATGACAAAGCATGTGGTAATTACAGGCGCTAATCGTGGCATCGGCCTTAATTTATGTCAGCAATATTTAGCAAAGGGTTACCAGGTTACGGCCGTGGTGCGTACTCCAAGCGATGAACTTAAAGAATTAGATGTGACAGTGATCAGCAATATCGATGTTGCCAATGCAGCAGATATCGAAACACTTGAAAACCAGTTACATGGGCATAAGATAGATCTGCTTATTAACAATGCCGGTATTTTCCATAATGAAAGTATGGCAGAGATGGATTTTGATACCATTAATCAACAGATAGCCATCAATGCTGTAGCACCAATTCGAGTTACCCATGCGTTAATACACTGCTTAGGTATTGACGCTAAAGTTGCCATGATCAGCAGTCGCTTAGGGTCGATTGCTGATAATGACTCAGGTGGTTATATTGGTTATCGTATGTCAAAGGCTGCACTTAACGCGGCATCAGTCAGTTTAGCTCATGAGCTAAAAAGCAAAAAAATTGCGGTTGGTTTATTTCATCCGGGCTTTGTGCAAACACAAATGGTTAATTATGCCGGAGACATTTCGCCTGAATTATCTGCAGAGCTTTTAGCACAACGTATTGATGAACTAAACCTAAGCAATAGTGGTGGTTTTTGGCATTCAAATGGTGAAACCCTACCTTGGTAAATAATATTTAATGTAGGTTATCTTTAATAGCTAAACAGGCTGTAAATCAGCAGTCAGTTTAGCTAAATTTAATTAATTTTTGCTATAATACTGTCATATTAACGATTTTAGTATTTGAGAGCAGCACATGGAATTAGAGCAAGATAGTAGTTTAACACTTCCGTTATTTCTTTTTGATGAGACCTTAAATGAGCGAGATTTATCGACCCCTGATCTCTCAATAAGCGTACTTTTAGATGACGACTTACTGACCCAGCTTTGTCAAAATCCAGCACCGGATAGCAGCATTGCTATTACTATTTCAGATTATATTGTAGAAGCCCATAACCCGGCGTTTGCAGACTTAGCAAGCAATGCACATCAAGCACAGCTAACTTTAACGCGTGGACCATTATTGAGCGCAGTACTCGATACCCAATCAGAGCAAACATTTGTGTCCCCACAAATGGATATGATGCCGACGTTTGACTTGGGCGATGAGGACGAATAATTCGATGAGAAAGTCTTTTTTGCTGAGTGCACTAATTGTTGTGCTCAGTGGCTGCGCTTATTTAGGTGCCGCTCATTACAATGAGCTATTCGGGCCAGAGCAAACACAGCAGCGTATGGTTGAACATAACTCAGGTAGCGGTGCTGAGTTTTTACAGCATGTACAACCTGTGCTCGAGAGTCGTTGTGTGGTTTGTCATGGCTGCTATGATGCACCATGCCAACTGAAACTTTCATCTCCAGAAGGAATTGACCGCGGCCTAAGTAAGGAACGTGTTTACAATGGTACTCGTTTATTAGCATCGACTCCCAGCCGCTTACTTTTTGATGCAACGAATTCTAGCCAGTGGCGTGATAAAGACTTTACCCCAGTATTGAATGAACGAGCGCAAACAGAGCAAGCAAATCTTGCCGGTAGCGTGTTGTACAACAGTTTAGTGTTAAAAATGAGCTCACCGCTACCAAATGATGAGATCTTAGGTGATGAGTTTGATTTTTCTTTAGATCGCTCGCAAAGCTGCGCCACTATAGGAGAATTTGACAGCCTTGCCAACAGCCAACCTCATTCCGGGATGCCATATGGATTACCTGGTATTTCGCGTACTGAATTTAAGCACCTTGAAAAGTGGCTTAAAGAGGGCGGTAAAATGGCGCATATTAAACCGCCAAGCAAAGCTGCTTTAGCTCAAGCACAACGCTGGGAGAGCTTTTTAAATCAAGACGATTTAAAGTATCAATTAACAGCACGTTATGTGTTTGAACATTGGTATTTAGCACATATTTATTTTGTTCAAGATGATGAAAAAAGCTTTTTTAAATTGGTGCGTTCGAGTACCCCACCAGGGCAGGACATTGAGTTAATAAATACCCGCCGCCCTTACGATGACCCTAAAGTGGAGCGGGTGTATTATCGCTTAATGCATGATCGTTCGACTATTTTGGCAAAAACGCATTTACCACTGGCACTGAATGACAGTAAATTAGCGCGCTTGTACAGCCAGTTTATTGCGCCAGATTATCACGTTGACAGCATGCCAAGTTACTTGCCAGAAATAGCATCCAACCCATTTAAAGTGTTTGCCGCCATGCCGGTTAAATCTAAATATCAATTTATGTTAGATGAAGCTGAATTAATCATTATGGGCTTTATTAAAGGGCCTGTTTGTCGTGGTCAAATAGCGTTAAATGTTATTAATGATCATTTTTGGGTGGCATTTGCTGATCCAGCTAAAGCGGCAACGCCAGAAGTGGGTGAAATGCTGCTACAACATGAAGATGCCTTGGCATTGCCAGCGGCTGAAGAAAGCAACGCTTTACCTATTTCTAGCTGGGTCAAATATGCCAAACGTCAGAATACTTACCTTAAAGCCAAGGCAACGTTGGCAAATAGCATGTTCAAAAATGGTGAAAACCTAACCACCGACCTATTATGGCGTGGTGACGAGGTGAATGATAATGCTGCTCTGACTATTTTCCGCCATTTTGATAGTGCGACTGTGGTTAAAGGTTTTATTGGCCAAGAGCCAAAAACCATGTGGGTATTAGATTACGCACTGTTTGAGCGGATACATTATTTATTAGTTGCCGGGTTTGATGTCTACGGTAATGTTGGCCATCAGTTGATCACTCGTTTATACATGGATTTTTTGCGTCTAGAAGGCGAGCAAAACTTTTTAGCACTGTTACCTAAGCCTCAGCGTAAAGAGTTAAAAGCAAACTGGTATCGTAAAGCACCACCGAGTTTAACTAATTTCTTTGAAAGTGGTGATGAGTTTAGTCAGCCAACAGGGATTGACTACAAAACACAGGATCAACAACACGAGTTATATGGCTTAATTAAACAAACGCTAAAACCGGTGTTAAGTCCGCGCTTTGATTACACACAAGTACCAGAGCCGTTACAGCAGTTAAATAATATGCCTGCAAAAGCAATTAATTTACTGCCGCAAATCTCTTTTATATTAGTGAAAGACGGTGCTGCAGAGCATCAAGCGTATACCATGATCCATCACAATGCCCATTATAATATTTCTAGTTTATTGAACGAGGAAGGGCAGCGCGCTTATGCAGAAGATACCGTCACCATTGTGCCTGGTTTCATTGGTGATTACCCTGAAACAATTTGGTATTTGAATAATCCACAACAACTTGCATCATTTGCCGAGCAACTACCATTGATGCAAATAGAAGCCGATTACAGAGCATTAAAGAGTCAGTTTGCAATTCGCCGAACACATCCGCAATTTTGGCAATACAGTGATATTTTGCACAAAGTTGCCAAACAATACGGTGGTGTTGAATACGGTTTGTTTGATTATAATCGTTTAGAAAATCGGTAATTATTAAACCAAAACTGATAAACCCCGCATTTAAGCGGGGTTTATTTTTTTAATAATATCATTGCGTAAAGTGTCACTTTATCCCCTTTGGTCTACACTTATTAAAAAATAATAGGGCCTATTATGATTCAAATTATTGCTAATATTCGGTCGCGCTATCGTTGGGCGTTATTAGCGATAGCGATTCTCTCGAGCGCGAGTGCTTTGCTTATTCAGTTTATGTTTTTTGTGCAAAAAGACGATGCTCATATTATCAATGTTGCAGGTAAGCAGCGGATGTTGTCACAAAAAATCGCTTGGCATAGTAATGCCATGGTTACTGAGATTGGTAGCAATATTAAATTACATCGTAATGTATTAGCTAAAGCGAGCGCAGAGTTTAGAGCAGGGCATGAATTTTTAGTGCAACAGCATTCTAATGGCGATTATTTATATTTAGACGACGAGTTGGTTGCTTATTATTTTTCGTCACCGATTAATCTTGCGCAAACGTCGCTAGCGTATTTGGCTAAAGTGCAGCAACTGTTAAATGATCCTAGTGTAAGCAAAGTAGAAAAGCGATTTACAGTTGCAGAGGTTGAACGCTTGCTCAAGGAGCTTGATGGTGCAGTCTCGCTATTTGAACAACAAGCAAAGTTCAAAACCCGAGTGCTGTCCAACCTAGAGCTGGCTTTTTGGCTATTAACTTTAGTGTTGCTATTCATTGAGCTGAAATTTATATTTCAGCCTATGGAGCTGCAAATTATCGCTGCGATTAATAAATACCAACAACAAAAGTTGCGAGCAGAGCAGATAAGCACTTATAAAGAGCGCTTTATCGCACGGGCAAGTCATGAATTTAGAACACCGCTACAAGGGCTGATAGACTCGATTGAGCAACTTCAGCTATCAGAATCTCAGCAAGCATTGCAAAAACAAGCAAAATATTGTGCCAGCAGGATTGTAAGTATGCTGGATGAGTTACATGAACTACAGCAGTTTAATACTGGGCAATGGCAGTTAAAATTTATCAAGCGTAATTTAATAACCACGCTTGAGTCGGCTATTACACCTTTTCAGTTTGCCTGTGATAACAAACAGTTAAAGTTTGAAGTAAAACTCAGTCCTGAGTTAGATCGCTATACAGAGTTTGATCATTTACGATTGCAGCAAATCATTACCGAGCTACTTAGTAATGCCATTAAATTTACTAGCACTGGGCAGGTTTCAATATCCGTTAGTTACCAAGATGGTCATATTAAAATAGTGGTCGCTGATAGCGGCGTTGGTTTTGCTCAATGCTATCCATATTTAAATCATCATAGTATAGAACAGAGCAATGACTTTCAGGGCTTACAAACCGGTTTGGCACGTGTGCAACATATTGTCAGTGCTATGCAAGGCGGCGTTGAGTTTAAAGATGTCATACCGCATGGTGCACAGATTAAGATCCGTTTGCCATTATCTAAAGCTGCACTACTAACGAATCAAGGCAACTTACCCGCACAACTGCATTGCTTAATTGTGGAAGACAATTTATTAAACGCAACAATTTTATCACGAATTTTAACCGAGCTTAATTACACCGTTGAAGTGGCTGAAAACGGTTTAATAGCAACACAAAAAATTACTGAAAGTGAGTTTAATGTGATTTTTATGGATTTGAACATGCCGGTGATGGATGGCTTTCAAGCGATAGATATCATCCGCCAAGAACTAAATTCAACGGTTCCGATCATTGTGATCACCGCCAACACTGCGCCAAGTGATTTAGAGCGAACTTATGAACTTGGCTCTAATGTACATGTTTATAAACCATTTTCGGTTGCGGATATTAAAAAAGCCCTCATGAATGTATTTAACGAGGGCTGATAATTTTAGTGGCTGATTTTAATATCACCTACACCGACTTCAACGTTAATGCGGTATTGGCCGTCACCGTTATATTTACTAGTTGAGGTGACCAGCTTACGGCTATGTTTAGCATCATTTTTCATGCCTGCTATTTTGGTGTCGCCAACACCACTATCTAGAGTGATCGTTTGATAGTCAGCTAACGCGCTGCTGATCCGCACCGCGCCCACACCGACATCGATGCTGGCAGTATTAGCAAAATTATTTACTTCAATATCGCCCACACCTAGCTCTAAATCTATCGCCATGGTTGTTGGTATACTTACTAGCCAGCTTTGTTGCACATCGTCATTATCAATCGAGAGGCTCAGCTTATCGCTACTTTGTTGATTTTTTAAAGTGATATCTTCAAGTGCAACATCATCACTAAACCAATTATCATTTTTCGCTTTTAGCTCAATCGACACGGTTACTTGGTTACCTTGATGGGTGCTAAGTTCTAGGCTGCCAACGGGCACGTTGATCGCCAATGCCTGCTTGGCAGTGACATCAAAGGTCTGTTCAATTTTTTGCTCAGCATGAGCAGCTAAACTACTAGTTAATAAGATTACGGCTAAACTAGAGATACTAAGTGTATTCATTATTTTTACTCGTTGTTAATGGCTTTATAGATTAGACGTTAGCAGATTTAAAAAGGTTTAAACCGCGTGAATTTTATTCTATAGCCATGCTAATAAAAGTCATGTATTTTCAAACTAATTAATTTAAGAGCTAAAAAGGATCGCTGTGCAGTCAATTAAACTCAATAATGTGACGGCTAACCTTGGTACTAATGAACGCGAAAGTTTTCTCGTAAGTAAGCTAACTTGGCAGGTTGAGAGCGCTCAGCATTGGGTGCTGCTTGGCGGTAACGGAGCAGGAAAATCAGCCATAACAGCAGTATTACTCGATCAAGCTAATATTGTCAGTGGTACACGAAGTTGTGATTTTAAGCGTACAGAAATAGTCTCTTCAGATCTGCAAAAGCAATTGATTACCGCTGAGTTATTAGCTGATCAAGACGACATCACCGATGGTAAAACTAGCCCTAAATTGGTGTCAGAGCTGATTTATCAGCAATCAAGCCCATGTTTTGATCAACAGCTATGCCAGCAGTTAATTACAGGGTTTGCTTTTGAGACATTGCTTAAGCAACGTTTGCGCGCACTCTCAACCGGGGAAACACGTAAACTAATGTTAATTAAAGCACTGAGTAATCGGCCCGAACTGATTGTGCTTGATGAACCGTTTGACGGTTTGGATGTACAAAGCGTTGAGCTATTACGTAGCGTATTAATCGAACTAAGTGCCAGCATGACCATGGTCTTTGTGGTTAATCGGTTAGATGAAATCCCCGTATTTATTACGCATTATGGTTATGTGAAAAATGGCGAATTACAACAGCAACTAGCAACTCCTGACCTTAAGCAGCGCGATGATTTATTTAAATTATTACACCTACAACAAACTGATTTAACGATTCCTAGCAAAGATGTGGCACACAGTGCCCCAGAGTTTAATGAGCCTGAGTTAGTACGATTGCAAAATGCCAGCGTCAGTTATAGCGGTAAGGTTATTTTTAACCACTTAAATTGGACAATCAAAGCACGACAGCATTGGCAGCTCAGTGGTCAAAACGGCTCCGGCAAAACCTGCCTGCTTAACTTAATCACTGGCGATAATCCGCAGTGTTATAACAATGATATTAAAGTGTTTGGCTATCAACGCGGCAGTGGTGAAAGTATTTGGCAAATTAAGCAGCATATTGGCTATATTTCGAATGCTTTGCATATGGAATATCGGGTTAGTATTTCGGCGCTTAATACCATAGTATCAGGCTTTTACGACAGCATTGGCTTGTATCAAAAGCCAACTCAAATTCAGCTTGATATCGCCATACAATGGTTAGCATTATTAGGTTTGAGTGAGTTAAAAAACACCCCATTTACGCAACTGTCTTTTGGTGACCAACGCATGCTATTGATTGCCCGCGCTATGGTAAAACACCCCACATTACTGATTTTAGACGAGCCATGTTTGGGGCTTGATGAAGCCAATCGGCAGCGTGTTTTACTATTAATCGAAAAAATATGCGCTGCAGGCAGTAGCACAGTAATTTATGTAAACCACCATGCGAAAGATAAAATTACCGGGATAGAGCACTATTTAGATATGGCAGATTTTAGGTAAGGAAAAGGTTCTAGGTTTTAGGGGCCAGGCGCTAGGAAAAACCAGAGCAGCTCGGCGTTAAATTTATCGCCGTAGGTTGGGTTGAGTGCAACGAAACCCAACAGCCATTCTTGCAAAGTAACTCTAAACCCCCTATGAAACGCTGAATTCTGCATCTAGAGGTGGTTTGGGTATATGGATAGCAAACAGTTACATAATTTGTTATTAATGAGTAATGTAAATAAGAGAACGCGCCTTTTGTATAAAAGAGGAACGTGCTCTTTGATTAAATTTTTATATGACAAGGATAGCTCAATGGAAGTAGCAGCTCAGGTTACATTTATCAAAATTGATAGACCATCTCATGTATTCAGGTATTTTGGTGATAATTGCTGGCCAAGAATATAATATTCACCTGATTTAGATGCTAGTAGTAGAATAATTTTGTGGAAGAACGTCACAAAACTGCTTGTTGTAAGTGTTATGTGTTACTACAAACTAAGGAGTATGAATGAGCTTCAAATCTTGGTTAAGCTATTCTGACTTTTCTAAAAAAGCGTGCTCTAAGTTGCACTACACTTTAGATCATGAGTCGAGTGAATTTCTAAATTCAATTAATGACACTTGTAATGACAGGATTAAAACCTTGAAATCTGGTTCTGTGGTATGGCGTGCACAAACTGGATGCGATAAGGAAAAGGCTACTGATAGTGCAGAACAAGAGTTCCATGTTGATAAGCGTATTCCTTATTCATTCAAGCGAATGAAACCCTTGAGCAATAGCCCCTCAGAGGGGAGAGCGAACTTAAAAGGGAACCCTTGTTTATATGTAGCAGCAGATGCAGAAACTGCGGTACACGAAGTGAGGCCTTGGCCTGGATTACCCGTAACAATCGCTAAATTGCATTTGACAAAGGATATGAAGTTGATAGATTTTTCGGAGACTGCTGAGGCCGAGCAGTACCCATATTTTTACATCGACGAACCTTCTATTGAGCAGAAAATTGACGCTGTGTGGGCTGCGATGGATATTGCTTTTTCTTGGCCTGTAACGGAATCTGATTCCAAATCAGAATATGCGCCGACGCAAATAATATCAGAGTTTATTAAATCGAAAGGGTATGACGGGATTATTTATAAAAGCTCTTTAACTAAAGGGCATAATTATGTCCTTTTTAATTTAAATGATGCGGCAGTTGTTCAGTGTGACTTGTTTGTCGTATCTAAGGTTAAATATGACTTCGAGAGGTTGGATGAAAGCTCATCTTTGACAGCGGAGCGTGGCAACACATAACACATATGAGCCTTAACTCTGGCAATAGTGTTCTTTTTGACTGTTTTTATATAGTGATGGTCAATTCTAAATCAATAAACAAATTCGTTTACTTCCTCTAAAGTGCAGGCCTCTTAACCTTATTGTGAATAATTCACTAATTTTTTTGCACAAAGAGTAATGAATGAGCAGTAAATGAGGGGGGAGCAAAATAGCTACTCGGTTATGGTTGAACCATCAATAACAATAAATTAAAAACGAGTGATTCTACAGCTCGCCTCCATTAAAAATGGGGGAATTACCGTTTGTCTGTTAAAAACACCGATCTATAGGGAAATTATTTTTGTATAATAGCGCCTCTAAAATAAGCCATATCAGTCTTCGGGATATTATATAAAATATAGACCCCCAGTTCACTTAGCGCACAGTGAATATGTTATATACAAAGGATAGAGTACGTAACCATGGCACGAAAAAGAAAAACACTTCCCAAGAATTTTGATGAGCTGATCAAAAAAGAAAATCTCTCGACTCTTATCACTATTTTTGACAAATGCGAGCTGGATGCTTACAGCGGCTACGGTAAGGTATCGGCACTAGGGTTTAGTCATTGTCCCGATGAGTTGTCAAAGTGGCTTGTTGATAATGGCGCGGATTTGCATTATTTAAATACCTATGGCAATACGCCGCTACACCTTAGAGCAGGCGCTATACACTCGAACTTGGACGTTCTTATTCAAATGGGAGCGGACGTAAATTTTCAAAGTAAAGCGGGCAATACGCCACTGCATAGCGCAGTAACCTTTCATAACGTCCACAATGCGGCAGTATTGCTTGCGGCCGGTGCGGATATTAACGTTAAAAATGAATATGACTTAACACCATTAGAATACAGCTTGCAGCGCTGCGGCAATTTGGATATTCCCAGTATGGTTGATATGACAGAGCTATTCGTTCGTTATGGCGTAGAAATTACGCCTAAAATGCAAGAATTGGTGACCGCTATTGGCGATAAGTTCGAGTTTATGCGAGAAGACTTTAATAAAGATAGTGTAGATGAGTACAGTCACGCCTTAAATAACTTGTATCGCTTATATGGTGTAACGCCTGTGGCAACGCGTTTGCTTCACGACGGACAGTCAGCTATTGAGTTAGTTGGTGATACTTGGGAGCAAACATACGATAACCTTTGGGATTATTTAGTCCCGCCTAAAGGCGCAGCATTAACCGTACAAGGTGAAGTTATTCGTATCGCAGGGCGAGTGACTGATGAGCTGTATGGTAATGGTGGTGTTAATTGGGATCGCGCATACCGGCAAATGTGCAATGCTTATCTTAAGCATATTGCTTCACACAATTCATTGGAAGAAAAAGAAATTGCTGCATTAAGTAATCTAGTTTCCGATATGGAGCTGTTAATGGATGAGACCACTCAGCTGCAACAATATGCTGTTAAGTGGATTTCAAAAAACACTCATCCAATTAAATTAGAAACCCCCAGCTATAAACGTTAAAGTATTTATTACTGAGGCCATCTGCTATGTGCTTTTTATGTGCTCTATGCAAGGTATTTTAATTACTAGTGTCATCAGTTATTGATGAGACTCCATCTGTATTATTTAAATAGGAAAATTAAGTGAACGAAGAACAATTACTCGAAATTATTACTAATCCGATCCCCGATAACTATTTTCCAGTCCAGTTTCTTGAAGAATGCAAAGCGTTGAAAGAGTTAGACTATATTTCACCGGTTGTATTAAAAGAGGAAGTAGTATCTCGATGTAAAACGATTATTTCACCGCAATGGCATTCTTGGATTGAAGCCTATTTCCAGCTTGTTTCGAGCGGCAAGTTTCCGTTTTTATGGCCTTTTAGACAGGATATGATTGGTTTTAACTTCAGAGAAGAGTTGGATGACTTTGAACGTGACGATGAGTTATTTTCATTAGGCTCTGACCCAGTTGGTGATTGGTTTGTGATGACCAACAGTAGCGGATCACAAGTGTTTTTATCAGATCATCATATTTATGATTTATATGACGGTTGGAAAAACCCCAATCATCTAGTGGCTTGGGCGTTACGCTCTGCATTGGCTGATGAACATGGGTTGGCTGTTGCAGATATTATGAATGCTTGGGAACAACGAAATGATAAAGTTGAACTCGATGCTCTCAAGCGGATCATATCGGATCTTAACTAAACCGAACATGTCGTCGGTTGAATATGGGGGAAACGCTTTATTCTGACGTTACCCCATACATCTTTAACGTTATGGTTTTTAACTATTCTTATGTACAGCAGTAGCCAGTACGTTAGGCAAATAAACTCAAAAAAGAGTAAGTTAATGTCCAAATGGCAGTTATTTAAAAGCGGTATATGAGAAGAGATTAAGACCCCATTTTAATATCAGAATGTTTTTTATTTAATGAGTAAAGTCAATCACTTGAGTATCGCATAGGCTTGTTAGCAAAGAGTTTAGTTGCAACTGATAATCTACACAGGGGCATGGTGCTGTAGCATAGCCAGTATCACATGAGGGGATTGTGAACATTTAAATGGCAAACGACAGGTAAATGTCAGTAATTCGAAAAATACGAATTTTCGGTCATTCACATTTTGAAATCAATTATGGTAATAGCGATCAAAGTAGAAAATCAGCAAACGATTGAATCAAAATAGCAACTCGGCTATGGTTGAGAAATAAATAAAAATAAAATTGCGTTATTCTACAAGTTCGTTAACTACTTGAAATAGGGTTATCCTGAATGAAAACTAATGTCGAAAATACAGAACAGCTGGCTACTGTAAATCAGAAAGTAGTTAAGGACGGGGAGGTTTTACCTTCAGTTCATTTAAAAGATGGGAGTCGGGTTCAGACAGGAACCGTGGCAACAATGTTATATAACATTAATCTTTATAATGCTGGCGAGCGAGAGCTAGTAGAGAAAGAGCTAGAACTTGCTGTGCCAACGCTTGTGAAAGTCGGCCTATTTGATCTTTTTCCCATTGAGGACTGGATTGCTGGCACTAATCCTGGCCGGCGTTTCGTCGGTGAATGTGCAAGAAACTATTTATCTCGATTAGGTAGCTAATAAGTGATTATTTGACACTGACTGCGTGACGTGGGCATGAAGATAATTACAATGAAAAATTTCGAACTGTTTATTAAAAGCTTCGCGTTAAGAGCCTATGAGCAATAAATTACGAAAATATAAAATGTCAGGATTTTTGCGGGCATCGGTATTACCAGACTACGACATCGATCCTAATGGGTATGCTGCATATAAAAATGCACAACTCATATTAGACTCATTCTGTGAGTTAAAAGATGAATCTGTATTTCTACCTTTTGGGGTATTTAGTCGAGTTTACAATTTTTTGGGCCAAGAACTAACGCTTGATCACGATTCGGATGCAGGCGATGTAACGTTTATCCCAAAAACTGATGTGCAATTAGAGGGCTTACTATCACTACTGATAACCGAACATGGCTACGAAGTCAGCCCTTAACAAGTTTAGGCTGTATATTTGAAATTTAAGTTTGCATGCCTGTTTGCTTTAATATTCAGCAGTAATGCGGTTTTGCATGCTGATGAATTAGATTTTTCTCAGTATAAAGGAAAAAGCTATGAAGTAGTTAAACGTGAGTTTTTAAACAGTGGTTGGCAGCTAGTGCCAAACCAAGAAGGTGAAACTTCCATCAGCGAACAATATCCTGAAGTGACATGTGGCTTAGGTAGTATGGCTATTTGTTCTGTTGGTTTCACAAGTAAGCAAAACTCGGTTGCTTTCATAGTCGTAAAATCGCAAAGTGAATTAATTATTTCTGGTGAATATTGAGTTAGCCACTAATACATATGAGCTCAGCTATGGTTGATACATCAATGACAATAAATTTAAAACGAGCAATTTTACAGGCTTGTTATATTTAGGGAAAATTAGGGAGAGGTTATGGATACTCAAGCAATTAAAAAAGAAAGCGAAACTATTGTTTCAAGTTTTGATGGGGAAATTTGTGATTGGCTTCCTGTCTATGATATCTCACAGATGAGATCAGATAGTGAGATCATAAATAGAGCACTGATTATGAATGCAATGATCAATATTGCATTCAACGCCCCAATTGACTTCATAAAAAACTATATCGATGAAAACCAACTAGCTGAACACTTGTCAGACGTTGAGAAAACTATTCTTACACAATCCCAAGAAAACATAAGTGAGCAAGATAAAATCAATTTACATTGGTATCTTGAGTCACTCTGGGCGTTGATTTGGGTTATGAATAAATTCGATGACCTCAGTTTTCCATACCCAATACCGGACGATATGATCGACTACTGCCCGGATCTACAGCAAGAAGAAGGCCCAGAAAAGTTTACGAAAGATATTAAAATCCGCTCGTTTGAAGAAATATATAAAATGAGAGATGTATATTATCGAGCTATGTGGAGTTGTAGGCATTACCAACTTAATAATGACCCCCATGATAATTTTAATATGAGCATAATCATGGAGCGCCGTCGAGCGCTAAGCTGGTGTCTTGATAAACAATTAGATTGGGATGATGTCCCTCAAGACACATAAAAATATAGCAGGGTGATCACCCGAGGTCAGCTAATTGGCGGGTGATGGCGCTATTGGAGATAAATATGAGATACATTGATGTCGAGTGGATACATGACCTTGAAGATGAGCCGTTTCGTCTCGTATCCGAAATTGGTGATGATAATTTTGAACTCCGCAAGCTTGAGTTTTGTCGTAATGGAAAGCTTGGATTTGCTTCGGGTGAAACCCACACCGAAAATACGATGCTCGGTATTGTTGAAGTGCCGCAACTAGAGGAGATAAACTCTGATGTTGAATTTCAGGGAATAAGTATCTCAAAACAAGAATTTGAGCAGCTATGGCAGAAATATGTACCATAGCTGCTTGAGGCATCAATAATATGCAAGAATATAAAGTGTCTCATAAACAGGGAAGCTCAAAGAAGCATATCGAGTTTTTTTCACCGCCAGAGTCTGCTGATTTTAGAGCTGCATGTGAATCTGCTTTTTCTAAGCATAGCTTCACTATCGAATTTGATGGAAATTATTTATGTGTAACACATTCAGATAAATCGTCACGGTTGTCAGATATAAGTATTTAGTCTGATGAGTGGGGAGTTATTTGGGGTGAGGCATCTCAATGGGGATCGGATGAAGAGAGCCATAGTGCAATAGAATTATTTGAAAAAATACTTGCAGAAAGTGGTGAGTTTATTGCTAAATAAATGCCATAACAGCGTTTTAAGTAAGAGTTTTTTGCAAAAGCTTGTCAAAAATTATAGCCGCTTTTGCATTGATACCTATAACCGCTTGGCTATTACTAGCCAAGCAGGTGAGTTGTCTTTTCGTGAGTAATTACAGGCGAGTTACTGTAAAACCTTGGTTTTTAAACTGCTTTAATAAACCGTGTTGTTCTGGCAAATGCAGGGCGCCTACGGCGATAAATAGTTTTTCTTTACCAATGCGAGGTGTGAGCTCTTTTATCCAGTTATTGTTACGTTCAATCAGCATAACTTGTTCGCTGATCTCACCGTAGTTGCTGTCATCAAAGCTTTCATTGTAGTACTTAGTTAAGGTGGCCATATCGCCATTTTTCCATGCATTAACTAAGGTTATAAAGTAGGTTTCAACATCGGCAAGCTGTTCAAACGTTTCTTCAATCATTTCGTTACTTAACAACGATAGATTATTAAACATCTCCATTTGATATTCGAGCGTTTCTAATTCGCCAACCGGTATATTGTTCGCTTTTGTATAGGCAAGCACTTGTTTATCAATGCCATATTGATCAGAAAAACCAATATTTTGAAATTCCATTTGCAGCATAGTAACCATTACGGCCCATGGAGCTAGGTTATTAAACATCGCTATATCAATTGATTTGTTGCTGAAGTATTGCTGAAGCTTTTTATAGTTTTGCTCAGATAATTCGCTTTGTAGAGTATTACCGTTTTTTAGCATCATAAATGGCATAGAGCGGCGCTGCATTTCCATCGGGCTGATTGCACTAACATCGACTTCAACAATTACTTGATCGCTGGCATCAAGCGCGTCGGTTACTTTTTTAGGTAGCCCTTTCATAGTGGCATCACCGACATGCACAGTGCCAAACAAATATGATTTAACGCCATTTTTTTCTATTTGCCACAACCCAGGTTCACTGTGGCTAGCAAAACTAATACACAGTAAAAGGGATAAAATAAAGTAACTGCTAATACGCTGAGTGAGGTTCATAATTGTCCTTATTGGTTGGGTATATATCCATATTAAACCAATACGTTTAATTGGGTAACGTTAAAATTAATGCTAAGCGAGAGTTTGGCTTGTTTTTTGCGCTGATGGTAAAGTTATTGAGATTACATAAACTGTTAACTATCGCTAGCCCCAAGCCGTGGCGTTGGTTATTCGTTCGTGAGCTATCAAGCTGGTAAAGGGGATCAAAAATAGCCTCAAGTTGTTGTTCACTTAAAGGCTTAGCTAAAGCGTTGCATAGCGTGATTGTGGTGTGATATTTAGTTTGTTTGACCTGTAAGTTGATAGGTTGGGTGCTAAGCCCATAAAACAATGCGTTATCGAGCAAGTTAGATAAAATGGTATGCAGGCAAAATCGGTCAGCGGTGATCATCAGCTCAGTTGCAACATCTAGCTGTAAGCGCTGCTCAATATCGGCATGTTTAAACTGCAGTTCATTGCTTAATTGCGTAATAAAGTCACTTAAATTAACGCTTTCTAAATTGAGCTCTACAGCGCTACTACCAGCGCGTTGTAATAGCAGTAAGTTATTGACGATGGTTTTCATACGCTGTGATATAGCCAAAATGTCGCTGGTATATGTGGCGCTAATACGCTCATCATCAGGGTAACGCAGTGCCACTTCCGACAAGCTGATCAGCTCAGAAATTGGTGTTTTTAATTCATGTGCGATGTCGCTGGTTAGGCGCCTTTCATTTTGATAGAGCTGTTGATTGGTGGTAATAAATTTATTCAGCTCATTACGAATTGGCTCAATTTCCTCGACCTGAAAGTCGCTTTTGATAGTTTGTGAGGCGCCAGTGATATCGAGTAATTTTATTTGTTCATTTAAGTTGTTCAGTGGAAAGAGGCCACGATTAACGATTCGAGTGACTAAATAACGCACTCCAAAAACTGCGATAATACAGGTCAGAATAAAAACCACATCAATGATCAGCAATACTTTATTTAATGATGAAATAGGAGCGGCGATAGTTAAAACCATGGTCTTAAAATGACCGCTGCCGCGCGCTGCTTCATTTTCTTGCTGGGCAATGAAGTGGCTGATCATAGCGCGACCCTCTTCACCGTTAGGCAGAGTGTAATCAATAATTTTAAATTCGTTAATGGGGATCGCTAAATTGGGTAAATCAATATTTTGATATAGTTGCAATGAATCTGATTTTTCAAACGTCTGTTGTTCGTGCCATAGCTGATAAAATTCGCTGGCATTGGCCTGCTCATATTCAGACATAAACTCGCCAGCAAAATCAAATTCTAGTTTGCCATTATGATCTTTCACTAAGGTTTTTAAATAATTAGATTTATTAGTTAAAGATTGATTAAATTGATTTTCAACCCAAGAATCAACACTCAAATCGACGGTTAAAAAAATAGTAACTAGAATAATCGATATTACGGCACTAATATTATTGACGAGTTTACGCTTGATAGAGTGACGTTTAGTTTTTGGCAGCTCAGTTTTGAGAGGCGACATAACCAAATCCACGTTTATTTTTAATTGGTAGTTCGCCGCCGAGCAGCCGTACTTTTTTGCGGATCGCTGAAATATGCGCTTCTAGCGCATTTTTTGACAGCATATCAAATTGGCCGACCACGGCTTCGCTGATCATCTCAAGGCCTAATACCCGTTCTTTGGCACTAAATAAGCACTCAATGATTTTATATTCGTTGCGAGTAAGGTTTATAGGCTGCTGCTGATAATGCAGTGTTTTTAAGCTCAAATCTAACACGCATTCTCCTACACAGAGTGTGTTTTGCTGGTTTTGTAATTGGCCTCGCCGAGACAGCGCCAGTACTCTGGCATGTAGTTCTTCAAACGAAAACGGTTTCGTTAGATAATCATCAGCACCTTTCATTAAGCCGTTTATTTTGTCTTGTGCTTCAGAGCGAGCAGATAAAATTAATACCCGAGTTTGACTCGAGCTGCTACGCAGTGCCTTGAGAATACTCATGCCATCAACACTTGGTAGCATTAAGTCGAGAATGATTAAATCATAGTCGCCACACAGTGCCATGCTTAAACCGTGTGAACCATCACCGGTACCGTCCACGGTAAAACCGAGATTATTAAGGCCTACATCTAGGCTGCGTCTAAGCGGTTCAGAATCTTCGATTACGAGTATCTTCATGATCTTAACTCAATTAAATAACATGTTCGCCTTGCTACTTTAGCAAGGCTTATAGATTAATGATACCAACTCTTTTGATAGGCTAAATTACCTAAATTGGCATGTGCCAGTGCTTTTTTCACCAATTGTGGGTCGTTGCTGGTGGGCACTAATTTATCTTGTGTGTATATATAAGTGGTTGCTGGTTTTTGTGGTTGTAAAATTACAACCTTATTACCTTGACCACTATTACCGGTTATGTAGGCAAAGTTTTTATCGTATTGCATCATTGCGCGTTGTTTATTATCTGCGATTGGCTGCGTAAGATCGCGACCTATCATTGGATGTTCACCACTGGCTCCAATCAATGATAATAATGTCGTAGGAATATCAAGTTGGCTAGCCAACTGATGATCACGCTTGGCATTGATACCTTTACCAAAAATAACCGCAGGAATACGAAAGTGATCAATCGGTACTAAACTTGCTCCCGATACGCGCGAGTCATGATCAGCAATCACTATAAAGACGGTATCGTCCCAGTAACTTGATTGCTTTGCTTTTTCGATAAAGGTGCCTAGCGCATAATCGGCATATTTTGCTGCATTATTGCGAGTTTGTTTTTCATTATCGTAAAGTGCAATTTTATTATCAGGGAACTCATACGGGCTATGGTTAGAGCTGGAAAATACTAAGCTAAAAAATGGCTGCCCTTGCTGCTGCAACTTGGTGAGTTCTATATCTGCTTGGTTGTATAAGTCTTCATCCGATGCACCCCATGACCCATTAAAATCAATATTGGCAAAGTCATTACTATCTACAATGTGTTGAAAACCATTACCCAAAAAGAAGCTTTGCATATTATCAAAGTGGCTTTCACCACCGTAAATAAACTGGGTTTGGTAATCTTGTTTGCTTAAAAAGTCAGCAATGGTAAAAAAATCACGTTGCGATTTATCAAGCTTTACTACTGCGCGAGAAGGGGTGGGGGTAAATCCAGTAATAACCGCTTCTATACCGCGAACTGAGCGTGTGCCCGTGGCGTATAGATTATCAAACCCCCAACCTCGCTGATAAAGTTTATCTATATTAGGGGTTAAAGGTAAGCCGCCTAAAGTACCCACATAACGTGCTCCTAAACTTTCTTGCAAAATGATAACTAAGTTTTTGGGCTTCCCTTGATACGCCGCTTGATGAAAGGTTTTGGTTGGTGCGCTGGCATCGTTAAAAACAGCTTGCTCATTTTGCATACTCGCGCGTACTAAGGCTAATAATTCCTCTTCGGCCATGGTGCCATAAAAGTCTTGGCTTGATTTTTCATTACTGAGTTGTTTAATTGCAAAGGCTACGCTATACAACGAGTTAAGACTAAGATCATTAAGTAAATGATCAGTTGAGAATGCCACCATTGCAGGGTTTAACGGTCGATGACCTAGTGAGTTACGTGCACCTAGAACGGTTAAGCACAGTAAGCTAATCACCAATAAGGAGTGTTTTATGATTGGCAACTGACAGTGGCTACGCCATTGGCTGGTAAAAACTTTTGTAGCCAGTTTTACCCCAACGATCAAGAATAATAAAGTGGTGAATACCTCTATTTTATACCCCGCAAAAATCATGCGAGAGACTTCTTTTGGGTATATTAAGTATTCAATAAATAAGCGGTTTGGACGCAAATCATATTCACTAATAAAGGTCGCAGTGATCACTTCAAAGAAGATCAGCAACGCGGTCATTAGCAATAAATAGTATTTAATGATGCCACGAATAAGCTGCTGTTTAGAGACTAATGTGCTGATAATTATCAACAACAATGCCGGCATTAAAATATAACTTAAGGTAGCCGTATCAACGCGCAAGCCGCCAACAAAAATATTTAGCCAAGCATGAGAGCTAAATACTCGCTCACCTTGCCATACACTTAAGCTAAAACGAGCCAGGGTTAACATAGTTAGCGATAAACTAAAAAATGTTAGCAATACCCAATATGGACCGAGTCTATTTTGTAGTTGCGCAAGACTAAATTTATCAGTTATGCCCATAAAATAGCCCACCAAACCAGTGTGCTAATCATCATTGCTATAAATACACTGGCAGAGGCAATATCTTTAGCCAGCCCAGAGAGTTCATGATGTTCTGTACCAATACGATCAACCACCACTTCAATCGCGGTATTGACTAACTCGGCGAATAGTACAAACAGCAAGCTGGCAATTAAAATAAGTTTATCGCTGGTGGGAATATTCGCCAGCCACGCAAACACTCCAAGTAATAAAAATAGCGCGAGTTCTTGCTGAAATGCAGCTTCAAATCGCGTCATCCATTTTAAGCCATTGAAAGTATGGCGTAAGGTAAATAAAAGGCGTAGTAGTCCTTGGCGTTTGAGTACCGTTTTCGAATTATTCATTATTGTTTTTCACTTTTTTATTAATTGCTTTACAGTTACTTACTAAATCTAAAGACTGTTCATAGGCTTTACTTTTGATGCCTATTAGAGTGATTAATGTATGGAATATATTGTCGTGAGAAGCAGCTTGTTGTTGATCAACACTCTTTAAGCAACTTTCTGTAATACGTTGGTTGCCTTTGGCAGCCCACATATACATAGGGACATGGGTTTGGCCACTAGGAGCAAAGCTATACGGAAAGCCATGTAAGTAGGCGCCATTTTCGCCGAGCGACTCACCGTGATCTGAAATATATACAAAGGTTTTATCAATATTGTCAGGTAAGTTATTTAGTTCGGTTAACATTAATGAATTTACGTAGTCGCTATACGCTATGGTGTTGTCATAAGTATTAACTAACTGCTCAGTGCTACAGTTTTGTATATCACTGCGGTCGCAGGTTGGTGTGAATTGCTTAAATTGATCTGGGTAGCGCTGAAAGTAAGTGGGTCCATGAGAGCCCATCATATGCAATACAATGACCGTATTAGCTTGGCTTAAATTAGCTAGTTTACGTTTAAGTGGTGCTAGTAACGCTTCGTCATAGCAATGCTGTTGTTCACAAAGTGCAGAGTTATCTACCTTGATGGTAATGTTGGTAACGCGATTACAGACATTTTTACAGCCACTGTTATTATCAACCCACAACACATCAGCGCCAGCGCTTTGGGCAATGTCGAGAATATTTTGCTGGTTATCAGCTTCGTTACGTGAGAACTCAGCTTGGTTTTGTTGTGAGAACATACAAGGGACCGATACCGCTGTTGCGGTTCCACAGGATGCTACATTGTTCAGGTACGTTACTTTGAAAGGTCGAGTGAAACGGTTGGTATCGCGTGTATAGCCTTGGTAAGCAAAGTTTTCAGCACGTGCTGTTTCACCTACCACGATAACGGTTACTTGAGTGTGTTGTGATGCACTTAGTACTGGTGCTGGGTCTAAAATTTGAAATGGTTCGTCAGAGACCAGCCATTGATCGCGAATATATTTATAGCCACTGCTTAAATATTGGAATGGAATTAACTCTTTCTTTAATAATTGATTGTTACGTCCGGTAGCGGCATAGTCGGCATAAAAACTCAATACAATTACGGCGATTAAGGCAAAGCAGCCCAGTAGCAGTTTACAACGACTCACCAGCTCTTTGCTAACCAGACTAAAGCGAACCTTGGTTTTGATTAAAACCAATAGCGGCAGTAAGGCGAACAAACAAAAGAATATAATAAATTGCAAGTTAAGATAGCTTGCCGCTTCATGACCGTCAGTTTCAAAGGTGTTTTGAATCATAGAATAGTCAAATACCACTCCATAATTTAAAGTGCCGTAAAGAACGGCGCACGAGCTTAACAATAATATGTAATTAATTGGTTTGAGTAGCCAGCGACTAGATAAGAATGAAAAGAAAATAATTAATAAGCACAGCAACAGTAACGGCACTGAGAGTAAAAATAACCACGAAAAAGAGGGCAATGTGGTGATTGCGTTAAATGCACCATGCATAAAAGGGATATTGATGATTAAGCAGTAATAACATGCTAATGCGATGATAAAAGTATTGGCGCTACAGGTAATGTAGAAGCGCTTTTTAAAACCTGTGCTGAGAAATTGGCTTACCAACATAAATTGAGAACTCAATAATAATAATTTAATACCTGCATGGTAGAGTCCAAGACTTAAGAAACACTTAAGGGTAACTAGTCATTTCCTGAATGAGGTGATTTAAAAAAGAATGATTTATTGTGATTTCGTCAAAAATTAATCAAACCAGTAATTGGTTATAACGAGGTATGAAATATCAATAGCTTCATATATTAGGAAAATTAATCTATTTAGGCTTACATATTGGATTTTTATGCCTTTAAAATTGATTGGTGAGTGTTTTTTTAGATTGATTTTAAGGTTGACTTAGCACTCCCATCGCGGTACTAATATAAAAAGACAGCGGGGGAGTTGCAATTCCTTCGTAAATTAACAAATTTTGGTATTTATTACATGCTTACAAACGCACTAAACCTAGTCCTTATTAACGTCGTGGTGATTATTATTACCGCGGGGGCTACTTAGTGCTTTAAAAATACGTAAAGCATTATAAAAGCCCCCCGCACTTAACCAGTCGGGGGGCTTTTTAGTTTCAGGGTTTAGCAATAGTTAAGTATAGATATGTCACTGAGGAATGAGGATTATTTAATGACAGGCGCAGAGTTAACAATTGATTTATTAGCCAAACACGGCGTAAAAGAAGTATTTGGTTACCCTGGTGGGGCAATCATGCCAATTTACGATGCGCTGTATGGTGCGCCGGTTAAACATTATCTCACTCGTCATGAGCAAGGTGCGGGTTTTGCTGCTGTTGGTTTTGCTCGTAGCACGGGTAAACTTGGGGTGTGTTTTGCGACTTCAGGCCCTGGGGCTACTAACTTAATCACCGCGCTTGCTGATGCGATGATGGACTCAGTACCATTACTTGCGATCACAGGCCAAGTACCAACTGCTGCCATTGGCTCTGATGCGTTTCAAGAGATTGATGTATTAGGTATGTCATTATCCTGCACTAAGCACAGTTATATGGTTGAACGTCCTGAAGATTTAGCCGAAATACTGCAAGAAGCCATGCATTTAGCGCAATCAGGTCGTCCAGGCCCTGTGTTAGTAGATATACCAAAAGATATTCAAATGGCGCAAGTGCCTTTTCATCCTTGGCTTGCGGCTGATGATTACTTACCGATGTTAGATTTAAAGCAAGTGGCTATTGCTAACCAACTATTAAGCGAAGCCAAACGGCCTGTTGCCTATGTTGGCGGCGGTGTACAGGCGGCTGATGCGCAAGTGCAGCTAATGCAATTTTTAGAAAAAACCCAAATGCCTGCGGTTTCAACGCTAAAAGCATTAGGCAGTGTATTACCTGATTACGAATATAACTTAGGTATGTTAGGTATGCATGGCGGCCAAGCTGCAAATTTAGCGGTACAAGAGTGTGATGTTCTAGTATGCATCGGTGCGCGCTTTGATGACCGTGTAACAGGCAATTTAGGCAAGTTTGCGGCTAAAGCAAAAGTGATCCATTTAGATATAGATGCTGCTGAAATTGGTAAGCGTAAACCAGTTAAAGCATCATTAGTTGCTGATTTAAAAACCTCATTGCCGCAATTAGAGTGCTTTGTAACTGAACAAGCATGGCGTGATCATGCCAAAGAGATGATGATTGAACATGCATGGCGTTATGACTATCCGGGCGAAAAAGTATATGCCCCGTATTTATTAAGCCAACTAAGCCAGCGGATGCCAAGTACAGGCGTTGTGTGTTGTGATGTTGGTCAGCACCAAATGTGGGTGGCACAACATATGAAGTTTAGTCATCCAAGCAACCATTTAAGTAGTGGTGGCGCAGGCACTATGGGCTTTGGTTTACCTGCGGCCATTGGTGCGCAAGTCGCTCGACCAAATGATTTTGTGATCACTGTTTCTGGTGATGGTTCAATCATGATGAACATTCAAGAGTTAGCCACTATTCGTCGTAACAATTTACCGGTAAAAATATTAATTTTGGATAACCAACGTTTAGGTATGGTTCGTCAATGGCAAGAGTTATTTTTTGAAGGGCGTTATTCTGAAACTGATTTATCAGATAACCCTGATTTTGTGCAATTGGCTGCCGTATTTGGTATTGCTGGGCAAACGATCACCCACGCTAACCAAGTTGATGATGCAATTACAGCATTAGTAAATAGTAAAGGTCCTTATATAGTACATGCCTGTATTGACGATAAAGAAAATGTTTGGCCGCTAGTACCGCCGGGTGCCGCGAATGACGAAATGATGACGGAGAGTGGAAAATGAAACACAGTTTAACAGTCGCTTTAAAAAATCAAAGTATCGCCGTTGAGCGCTTTTTGCGTGTAGTTCGTCATCGTGGTTTTGATTTAACCCATTTTCAATTGAATATGGATGATGGTCATTACCATGTGGCTATGACGGTCGACAGTGATAAGCCAATTCACTTATTAACCACACAGCTCAATAAGCTGGTGGACGTTAAGCAAGTAACGCTAGAAAATTTACAACAGCAAGCAATGTAGTTTGCTGTAAAAACTAAATCAACAGGGCTATTGGGTCTTTTCCCCTTAGCAATAAAAATTTAAGAATGAGGATGTCAGTTACATATTAAAAGTAACTGCAAACACTGAGGTAACTATGGCTAAATTAAGAAGTGCAACAACAACTGAAGGTCGAAAGCGCGCAGGTGCTCGTGCATTATGGCGTGCAACAGGAATGACAGATAGCGATTTTGGCAAACCGATTATTGCGGTTGTAAACTCATTCACGCAATTTGTACCGGGTCATGTGCACCTTAACCAACTCAGTGAGCTTATGGCAGAAACCATTACTCAAGCGGGTGGTGTGCCAAAAGAATTTAATACTATCGCCATTGATGATGGTATTGCCATGGGCCACGGCGGTATGTTGTATTCATTACCATCGCGCGACTTAATTGCTGACTCAGTTGAATACATGGTAAATGGTCACTGCGCCGATGCAATGATCTGTATTTCTAACTGCGACAAAATCACCCCAGGAATGATGCTGGCGGCACTTCGTTTAGATATTCCAGTAATCTTTGTGTCTGGTGGCCCAATGGAAGCAGGTAAAACTAAGCTTGCCAATATTGATATCAAACTAGATTTAGTTGATGCCATGGTAAAAGGTGCTGATGAATCAGTAAGTGATGCTGACTCAGAGCAAGTAGAGCGCTCAGCATGTCCTACCTGTGGCTCGTGTTCGGGCATGTTTACCGCCAACTCAATGAACTGTTTATTAGAAGCAATTGGCCTCGCACTACCTGGTAACGGCACTACACTTGCGACTCATAAAGATCGTAAACAACTGTATGTCGAAGCCGGTGCACGAATTGTTGATTTATGCCGTGAGTATTATCAAAAAGATAATAAAGAAGTCTTGCCGCGTGCTATCGCTAATAAAACCGCGTTTATGAATGCCATGGTGGTTGATATTGCTATGGGTGGCTCGTCAAATACCGTATTGCATTTACTTGCCGCCGCGCAAGAAGCCGGTGTTGATTTTGATATGTCGCACATTGATGCGTTATCTCGTAAAACACCTTTCTTATGTAAAGTAGCGCCTGCAACCGCGCAATACCATATTGAAGATGTGCATCGTGCAGGTGGCATGATGGCAATAATTCGCGAGCTTGGCAAAGCGGGCTTAGTGGATCTGTCGGTAAACCATGTTGCTGGTATGACTATGGCAGAGCTAGTTAAAAAATGGGATGCCACTGATCCAAACAACGAAGCCGCACAAAAGTTTTATCGAGCGGGACCTGCAGGTATTCGCACCACCAAAGCAATGAGCCAAGAATGTCGTTGGGATGAAGGCGATAATGACCGTGAACATGGTTGTATCCGTAGCGTTGAACATGCGTTTCGTCAAGATGGTGGCTTAGCCGTACTATCGGGTAATTTAGCTGTTGATGGTTGTATTGTGAAAAGCGCGGGTGTGGTTGATGAAATGCTACACTTTGAAGGCACCGCCGTGGTGTATGAATCACAAGATGATTCAGTTGAAGGCATTTTAAATGACGAAGTAAAAGCCGGTGACGTAGTCGTTATTCGCTACGAAGGACCGAAAGGCGGACCTGGCATGCAGGAAATGCTTTATCCAACCAGTTACTTAAAATCAAAAGGTTTGGCTGAGCAGTGCGCACTTATAACCGATGGTCGCTTCTCGGGCGGTACGTCAGGTTTATCAATTGGCCACGTTTCACCAGAAGCGGCCAGTGGTGGTGCCATTGCTTATGTTGAAAACGGCGATAAAATTATTATCGATATCGCTACCCGCGAAATCACGTTAGCGTTAACAGATGAAGAACTTGAAGCGCGTAAGCAAAAGCAACTTGCTCGTGGTAAACAAGCGTACAAACCACTCGATCGTGAACGTTATGTATCATCTGCGCTAAAAGCGTATGCGCTACTTGCAACCAGTGCTGATAAAGGCGCGGTGCGTGATTTAGCCAAACTGGAGGAGCTTAGTTAATTATGGTTTCTCAAGAGCTCGATTATTTTCGCGCTATTATCCAAGCCAATATGGAACCACTGGCAAAAGTTACTGAGGTTAGCGAAATGGCTGAACTCAGTGCTCGTCTTGGTAATCAAGTATGGCTAAAGCGCGAAGATCAGCAGCCAGTTTATTCGTTTAAACTGCGTGGTGCATACAACAAACTGGCTAAACTGCCAGCCGGTTCAGTGGTGATCACTGCCTCAGCTGGAAATCATGCTCAAGGGGTGGCGCTCAGTGCGTCACACTTAGGGCATCAAGCAACGATTGTAATGCCAGTGACGACCCCTGAAATCAAAGTCAATGCGGTACGTGCGCTTGGTGGCGAAGTGGTTTTACATGGCCATCATTTTGATGCTGCCAAAGCTTATGCACTAGAACTTACTGAGCAGCGCGACGGCATATTTGTTCCTCCATTTGATGATCCTGATGTAATTGTAGGGCAAGGCACGGTTGCACGTGAATTAATGCAGCAGCTTAATCAACTTGATGCGGTATTTATTCCAGTTGGTGGTGGTGGCTTACTTGCTGGTATGGCCGTGTATATAAAGTCATTGCGCCCAGATATAAAAGTAATCGGTGTGGAAGCTGATGAAAGTGCCTGTTTACAAGCGGCACTTGCAGCAGGCAAACCCGTCGAGCTTGAACGGGTTGGCAGTTTTGCCGATGGTGTTGCGGTAAAAATTATTGGTACCGAAACCTTTCGTTTGGCGCAAAAGTTTTGTGATGAAGTAGTCACTGTAACCGGTGATGAAATATGTGCGGCGATGCAAGATATTTTTGTTTCAACCCGTGCGATTGCTGAGCCATCAGGTGCGCTGGCAACGGCTGGGCTGAAAAAATGGTGTCAGCAAACAGGCCAAAAAGGGCTGCATTTAGCAGCTGTGTTATCTGGCGCAAACTTAAACTTTGACCGCTTACGTTATGTGGCTGAGCGTACTGCGCTGGGAGAGAAAAACGAAGCGTTGTTAGCAGTAACCATCAATGAAGAAAAAGGCAGCTTTAAACAGTTTTGCGCCTCATTAGGTGGTCGCGCAATTACTGAATTTAACTACCGTTACGCAGGCCCTGGTGAAGCGCAAATATTTGTTGGTGTTGCACTGCGCCAAGGTCAGCAAGAGTTAGATGAACTGACAGCTGATTTAACCACCAATGGCTATCAATTTTGTGATTTATCAGATAACGAACTGGCTAAATTACATGTTCGTTATATGGTTGGTGGTAAAGCACCTGAGCAGATGCATGAGCGGTTATTACGCTTTGAGTTTCCTGAATATCCAGGCGCACTAGCGCGCTTTTTAGATACCTTAGGTAGCAATTGGAATATTACTTTGTTTCATTATCGTAATCATGGTGGTTCGATGGGTAATGTATTAGCAGGGTTTGCGATTGAGCCTAGTCAGTATGAGGTATTCAACGAGCATTTAAATCGCTTAGGTTACAGTGTGCAAGATGAAACACTGAATCCATGTTTTACCCAATTTTTAACTACTCAACGTCCCATTGATAGGGTGAAAGCGGTTAATAATTAAATATATACTAAAACCACCTCAAGATACGAATTCTGTAGCTTGAGGTGGTTTTAGTATAAGCAAGCACCTCAATTTAGGTGCTTTTTTGTCTCTTTGCAAACTCAATGTCTTGGGTTTATAGTTATAGCAATATTAGCCAACTAATTAGATTACGATTTGTCATTAAAAGGACTGAAATTTCAGCTTTATGCTACTTTGCTTATACTCAGCGGGCAAAGTGTTGCGGCAGCGGATGTGACTTTACAACTAAAGTGGACGCATCAATTTCAATTTTCTGGTTACTATATGGCTCAGCAACAAGGCTTTTACAAAGCGGCAGGGCTAAACGTCACTATTTTACCGGCAGATCCTGAGAACCCAGATACCTTTAGTAAAGTGTTGGCTGGCCAAGCTCACTTCGGGGTCGGGCACTCAGGTATTTTACAGCAACGGATCGCAGGTAAACCCTTGGTGGCAATGGCTGCTATTTTACAATTTTCTCCTTATTGTTGGATGGTAAAAAAAAGCTCCGATATTTTTCATCCTCGGGATTTTGTCAATAAGCGTCTTAGCAGTATCAGCCGCAAAGAAAATGCCGAATTATTGGTAATGCTCGAACGCAGTGGTATCCAAACAAATAATTTACCTTCTTATGAAAGTGGTAACAGCATTACGGATTGGTTAGCTGGGAGTATTGATGCGATGCAAGTGTACGTGACTAATGAGCCGTATATAATGCGTGAGCAAGGCATCGACTATAGACTTATTTGCCCGCAGAAGTATGGAATTAATGTTTATAGCGATATTCTTTACACCACAGAAAATATGCTCGAACAACATCCGCAAACAGTTGAAGCATTTTATCAGGCCAGCTTAAAGGGCTGGCGCTATGCAATGATGCATATGGATGAAACAATTGCATTAACTCAACACCAATACGCACCTGATAAAAGCTTTTCTCAGCTTGCCTATGAAGCTGAAGTATTGAGTGATTATATTTTACCACCTGGCACTAATTTAGGATCTATGTCGATAGCGAAATGGCGGTTGATTGCTGATCTATACGGGATTGAGCAAGATGCCTTTAATCAGGCGCAAGATGGCTTTATTTACCAGTATGTTGAACCTGAAAAAATTAAAATGTCGTGGATGCTTATTACAGCAATTATAATTAGTTTGTTATCGATACCACTTTATTTACGCTTGATGTTCAGAAAAAGCGTATAATGCATAAATGAAATGACCATCGCTAAAATCACATGAGCCTTGCTGAGCAGTTTACAGCCCTAGATAACTTATTACATAGTACTCGCCACTATTGGCAATGCACTGCATTCGATTTTGATCAGCTGCCATGGCCTGAATTAGAACAACCATTAACGCTGTTGAGCGATCAACAAGTTGCTGAACTCGATAGCAATCAAGATGCCTTGTATCAATTTTTTAGCCCGTATATTCCCGTAGTCAATAACTTAGCTACATTGTGTGACTTACCTCAAGCCTCCACTACGCGTTGCGAATATCCGTTTTGGATCAGCAATGGTATTAAAGGGCGCAAGTTTGCACAGCTGCAAGATTTTGTCTGTGCGCTTGGCCAAGAATCACAATTACCTGTATTAGAATGGTGTGCAGGGAAAGGCCATTTAGGACGTATGCTGGCATTTAACCGTGCGCCGAGTGTGCACAGCATCGAACTGCAACAACATTTATGTGAACAAGGTCAGCAAAGTGCTCTGCAACAAGGGTTAGCCATGCACTTTAGCCAAGCAGATGTACTTAAAGATGATGTAACTGAGTATTTTCAACAAGCACAACATGCCGTAGCGCTGCATGCTTGCGGAGCGTTACATCAGACGTTTATGAGTAACGCGGCTAGCGCGCAAACGCAAAAAATCAGTCTATCGCCGTGTTGCTATCACTTATTCACCCCGAATGATTATCAAGCTATGAGCGATGCCGGTAAGCGTAGTCAACTGCAGTTAACGCATCGTGATTTAAAATTAGCACTACAAGAGACGGTGACAGCGCCTTCTCGGGTAGATAAAGTTCGTAAAACTGAAGTGCAATGGCGATTGGGTTTTGATGCTTTACGCAAAAGTCTCACCAGCGAACAAAACTACGTCAGTGTGCCCTCAGTTAACAAAGCTATTTTTTCAGATTCATTTAAAGCTTTTTGTGCATGGGCCGCGGAGAAAAAGGCGCTAGATATACCACAAGGTATTGATTATGAGTCATTTTTAAAAAAAGGCGAAATGCGCAAAAAAGTCACTGAACGTATCGAACTGGTCCGTCATGTGTTTAGAAGAGCAATTGAGGTTTGGCTTGTGCTCGATCGTGCTTTATATTTGCAACAACAAGGTTATCAAGTCAGTGTGCAGACGTTTTGCGAAAAACAATTAACGCCACGTAATATCTTGATCCAAGCTACCGTCAAAGACAGAAAAGAGATGTAATGAGAAAATTAAAAAACTTATTTGAAAATAATAAACGCTGGGCTGAACGAACGTGTAAAGATGATCCAGAATTTTTTAAAATTCTATCCATGCAGCAAAACCCAGAATACTTGTGGATTGGTTGTTCGGACTCTCGCGTACCGGCTAATGAAATCGTTGATCTAATGCCGGGTGAGCTATTTGTTCATCGTAATGTGGCGAATGTGGTGGTGCATACCGATCATAACTGCTTATCAGTGATGCAGTACGCCGTTGAAGTGTTAAAAGTTAAACATATTATGGTTGTTGGTCACTATGGCTGTGGTGGTGTTCAGGCAGTACTCAAAGATGCTAAGTTTGGTTTAATTGATAACTGGCTTCGTCACGTCGGTGATGTAAAAGAAAAATACACCTCAAAGATCAATGCACTCGCAGAAAAAGATCGTCTCAATAGCTTGATTGAATTGAATGTAATTGAGCAAGTACGCAATGTATGCCGTACTAATATCGTCCAAGAAGCATGGCAGCGTGGCCAAGAGTTGACTATTCATGGTTGGGTTTATGGTCTAGCAAACGGTCACTTACACGACTTAGAGTCAGTCGTTACTTGTGCCGATGAAGTTGATGTTAACTATAAAAGTGCTGGGCTTAAAGTGTTTGAACGTTACGTAGTAGAATAAGTACGTAACCTAAGCACTGCGTCCTATCTGGGCACGGGCTACCTTCAGTAATTGTAATCTTAGTTTTAAAGGCTAAGTCGATGTGTTTTTTGTGTGGTGAAAACACCCTCTATACTTTCGGTGTTTTTCGCTTGCGATATTGCAGTGGTGTTTCAAAAGTAAAATTATGAAAGGCATGACAAAAGTGAGCATGATCATAATAGCCACATTGCAAGGCTATATCTGTTATCGGTGTTTGGCTGTCAGCTAGAAGCGTGCGTGCGGCTTTTAGTCGGTAAAATTGCTGTAATTGAGCTGGACTAACCCCGGCTTCTTTTTTTAAGCGGCGCTCAAGAGTACGACGTGTCAGGCCAAGTTGTTTGCCTACATAGCTGGTGGAATTATTGAGTTGAATAAGCTGCTTGATCACTTTAATGGTATTGCTTTTTACGAGTTGATTGCTAATTGCTTGGCTGAGTAACCACTGCTCGAGTAAATACAGTTGGCTGGTTAGTGGACTGCTTTGCATTTGTTCAACACATGCTATTAAACTGTGATACCAGCTTGGGGTAAAATCTTCACCGAGTAGATAATTTTCTTCAGCTAACTCGTGTAGCGTTATACCTAATAAGTGATAAGCACCAGTAGGCGCAAAACGAATACTGACTAAATAATCCTGATTGCTGAAAGTTGTTGCCTGCGTTTGACGATTAAATGCGAAGGTAATAACGGGTGTCGCATTGCTAAAATTAATTGTTAGGCTTGCGCCTGCATCAGGGTAGAGCTTTTCTTTAAATAACTGTGCTGTTTGTGTGGTTGTTGAACCTATTTTCCAATAACACTGCACCCAATCAGTTAAGCGTTGATCGGGTGCGAATTTTTGAAAGCTCAAATGGGGCAATGGATCATTTACTAATAAAATGGCCATGGTGTTAACCTGACTTATATCGTCGCAATAGCGATTTCTTCTTCGCGTAAAGTCAGTACCTCATAGCCGTCAGCGGTGACGACAATGGTGTGCTCCCACTGCGCAGAAAGCTTTTTATCACGAGTAACCACAGTCCAGCCATCCGGCTTAGTTTTTACTTTTGCCGCCCCTTGGTTGATCATCGGCTCAATGGTAAAGGTCATACCTTCTTTAAGTTCAACGCCGGTATTGCGTTTACCATAATGTAAAACTTGCGGCTCTTCGTGCATTTGCTCGCCAATACCATGTCCGCAGTATTCACGTACAACGCTATAGCCATTAGTATGGGCAAAATTAGCGATAGCGTTGCCTATATCGCCTAACCTCACTCCCGGTTTTACGAGCTTGATGCCTTGCCACATTGCTTGATAAGTTTTTTCGACTAAGCGCTTGGCCAACGGAGACACTTCACCAAGCATATACATTTTACTTGAATCGGCAATAAAGCCATTCTTCTCAAGGGTAATATCTAAATTGACGATATCGCCTGATTTTAATGCGCGTTTAGAGTCTGGAAAACCATGGCAGACTACTTCATTTACTGAGCTGTTTAACACATAAGGATAATCGTATTGGCCTTTGCTGGCAGGACGTGCAGCAAGTTCATCAACAATATAGCGCTCTACTAAATCATTGATCTCCATTGTGGTGATGCCGATTTTGACCTGTTGATCTAAATAGGCAAACACCTTTGCCAGTAGGCGACCAGACTCACGCATTAGCTCTATTTGTGCGGGAGTTTTAATAATTATTTCACTCATGCAAAGATTCTCCAGCTGTTACATCGGCTTGTGCAAGTTGCTGTTTGATTATTTCGGCGTAGGTCATGGTTGGATTAAGCTCAGCTAGCATGCCTATCTTTATCCAGTATTCAGATTGAGAGTTTATAGATCGTACCATAGTGGTACTGGCTTTGCGGATCTCTTCGTGCAGTTGATCGCTGATTTTTACGATACCCATAACAGTGCCTATATATAAAACGTATACGTATCGTATATAGGTGTTCGCGTGTATGCAAGGCGTAAAACAAATCAGGCAGCCGAAGCTGCCTGAAGTAATAACTAAAACGGTATTATTCGGGTTGCTCGCTTTGCTTATTACTACTGAGTTGTTGCTCAAGTAGTGCAACTTTCGCTTCTAATGCAACGAGCTTCTCGCGGGTGCGAATTAGTACTTGGCTTTGTACATCAAATTCTTCACGGCTGACAAAGTCCATCTCAGCAAGCTTATTTTGAATAGCTTGTTTGGTTTTTGCTTCAAACGTATCGGCAAGGTTTTTAACGCCTTGCGGCATGTTACTGGAAATCTGTTTGGCAATTTCTTCAAGTTTTGCTGGGTTGATCATGTCTGTCCCTTACTGTCGCGTAAATGATAATGGCTAATGTTACCTTATTGGCTAGGCGTATTGTAGTGATTACGTTAAAATTGCCCGTCTTTAATGCAATCTCTTTGGTCGATATGAAACTCAATCCTAAACAAGATGAAGCGGTAAAATATATTAGTGGTCCATGCCTAGTGCTGGCGGGGGCGGGATCAGGAAAAACTCGTGTAATTACTAATAAAATCGCTTACTTAGTACAAAAATGTGAGTATCAAGCACGTAATATTGCCGCGGTGACCTTTACTAATAAAGCGGCGAAAGAGATGCGCGAGCGAGTTTTTCAAACGTTAGGTAAAAAAGAGTCAAAAGGCTTGTGGGTATCTACCTTTCATACCTTAGGCCTTGAGATCATTAAAAAAGAACTAACAACGCTGGGTTTTAAACCAGGCTTTTCATTATTTGATGATCAAGATACCGGGCAATTAATTGCTGACTTAACTGAAGAAGAGCTAAAAAAAGACAAAGATTTACTCAATCTATTAAAAATGCAAATAGGCAGCTGGAAGAACGAGCTTATTTTACCAGAGCAAGCGATTCGCGAAGCGCGAGAGCCACAAAAAGCGCTATTTGCGCAATTGTATGCGCGTTATCAAACCCAGTTACGCGCCTATAATGCTTTGGATTTTGATGACTTGATCATGATCCCCACCTTATTACTGATCAATAATGCAACCTCGCGTGAGCGTTGGCAACAACGTTTCCGTTACCTGCTGGTGGATGAATATCAAGATACCAATACCAGTCAATATCAATTAGTTAAGTTGCTTGTGGGTGAGCGTGCGCGTTTTACCGTGGTAGGTGATGACGACCAATCAATCTATTCATGGCGCGGTGCTCGACCACAAAACTTAGTGTTATTAAGCAAAGACTTTCCAGGTTTACGGCTCATTAAGCTTGAGCAAAACTATCGCAGTGTGAAGCGTATTTTAAAAGCTGCTAATATCTTGATTGCCAATAACCCTCATGAATTTGATAAAAAACTGTTTAGTGAGTTAGAAAATGGCGAGCCGATCAAAGTGATTGGCTGTCGTGATGAAGAGCATGAATCAGAGCGGGTCGTCGCTGAGATCATCTCGCATAAATTTATGAAACGCACCAGTTATAAAGATTATGCTATTTTATACCGTGGTAATCACCAAGCGCGTGGCTTTGAAAAGTCGTTAATGAGTAACCGAATACCTTACAAGATCAGTGGCGGAATGTCGTTTTTCTCACGCTCTGAGATCAAAGATATAATGGCGTACTTGCGCTTATTGGTGAATCAAGATGACGACAATGCGTTTCTACGTATTGTGAATACTCCGCGCCGTGAAATAGGCACAGTTACGCTGGAAAAGTTGGGTACCTTAGCCAATGAAAAACATGCCAGTTTATTTGCCACCTGTTTTGATAACGACTTAGGTTATCGCTTAAAAGGTCGTGGTTTAAACTCGTTGGCCGGATTTGCACGTTGGGTAGTTGAGCTGTCAGATAATGCGGTACGTGGTGATACCCTTGAAGCGGTAAAAGATTTAGTCAGACAAATAAATTACGAAGCTTATTTATACGAGTCATCACCGAGTGCGAAAGCCGCAGAAATGCGCATGAAGAATGTTTCTGAGTTGTACCGTTGGATCACAGATATGCTCACAGGTGATGCGGATAATCCGCCGTTGACGCTTGCTGAAGTGGTGAGTAAGTTAACGTTGCGTGACATGTTAGAACGTAACGAAGAAGAAGATGAAGCCGATGCGGTGCAATTACTCACGTTACATGCCTCTAAAGGCTTGGAGTATCCTTACGTATTTATGGTCGGCATGGAAGAGGGCTTATTACCGCATCAAGTAAGTATTGATGAAGAAAACGTTGATGAAGAGCGTCGCTTAGCCTATGTGGGGATCACTCGTGCTCAGCAAGAGCTGACCATGACCTATGCAAAAATTCGTCGTCAATTTGGCGAAACATCACAAACCGAGTTGAGCCGCTTTATACAAGAGCTACCGCAAGATGATTTAGCATTTGAAAATAAAAAAGCGCCAAATACGCAAGCCGAACGAATGGAAAAGGGCCAAGCCAGAGTCGCTAATTTACGTGCCATGCTGAAAAAGCCTGAGTAGTTCATCTAAACTGCGGATAATAAACTGGTTATCCGCGACGCATATCGTTAATTTAAAATTTGCTCGTTCGAAGAGTCAGCTGGGAGTGTTGCTGTGGAACTAATTGCATGCTGCCTACCAATAAATAGCGATAAACCATGAGTGTCGAGTAAGGCTCTATAATTTAATATTGAAGGGCCTTTCGCGATTACTTTTATTTGTTTTATCTTAGTTATTGCTAGTACACCTTGTAGTTGTAAATCAAAGCTTTGTTGTTGTAACACTCGCTTACTAAAGGTAGAGCTAAGTAATAAATAATCGAAATTAAGATCGCAAAGTAAATTAAGTTCGCAGCGATCTTTAGCAAAATCATTTAAGCCAATCGAATAGCCTTGTTCACTTAGCATTTTTAAATTACTAATTTGCACCGCTGAAGCGTAACGGATCTCTTGTTCGTTAAATAATAAACAAATTTGTTTTGTTATGCTGTGCTTTTGCATTGTTAAGCATAACGCCTGAAATTCATTTTTCTCCAGTAATAAACCCGAGCAAGGGAATAACACCATTTGCAGTTGTGCCGTTTTGATCTGCTGGCACGCCTTGGTTAATAACTGTAATTCCACTTCCAGCTGTTGTGCTTTATCAGCGGCAAACTTCTTTAATATTTCAAAACTGGTGCTGCCAAGTACTGGGTGTTCGCCAAATGCCTCAAGCAATGATTCTGATTGATGCTGTTCATCAAGTGTAATAATTTCAGAGCAGCGAAAATGCATTGGTAAAGAGTCTAAGTGATGACTGGTTTCCAACTCATATGGGCTTGTGCCGGCACTAAGCAGTGGATGGTAAAACTCAAACCGGCTGCGACCAGCATTTTTTGCATAATACATGGCAGCATCAGCATCACGAATAATTTCATCCGTGTGCTTGTAGTTTGTTTTTGAGTAGGTAATACCGACACTGGCACCACTTTGTACACAAATACCTTTCATACAAAATGGTTTTTTCATCAGTTCAATTAATCGCTTAGCAACATCTTCGGCTTGTTGGCGATCGGTTAAGTGCGTTAATAAAATTACAAACTCATCGCCACCTAAGCGCGCAAGTAAATCGTGCTCCCGAATACATTGTGAAAAAGACTCACTGACGCTAATTAAAAACTGATCACCGGCTTGATGACCAAGTTGATCGTTAATATCCTTAAACTTGTC
Source organism: Pseudoalteromonas sp. SG41-2 (assembly GCF_014164535.1). Lineage (NCBI taxonomy): Bacteria > Pseudomonadati > Pseudomonadota > Gammaproteobacteria > Alteromonadales > Pseudoalteromonadaceae > Pseudoalteromonas > Pseudoalteromonas sp. SG41-2. The sequence continues at coordinate 79,453 of NZ_JACJFK010000005.1, forward strand.
TAAATCAATAAACAGCACAGCAAACTGTTGTTCAGGGTAACGTTGATAATGCTGTAGAGTTTTTTCTAATTGGGTTAAAAACAGACTGCGATTAGGCAAGCCAGTAAGTGGATCGTGGTGGGCATCATGATAAAGCTGTTGCTCTATTTTTTTGCGCTCTTCAATTTGCATTTGTAAATGCATATTGGTTTGGAGGATCTCTTTGGTTTTTTCAGCAACTCGAAACTCTAATTGTTGATGGCTTTGTTTTAAGGCTTGAGCAGCTAAATGTGCTTGTAATACAGTCGCTATTTGATGCGATACAAAGGTAATTAATTCAAAGTCGTCTTGATTAAAAATATGCTTATGATTGTAGGCTTGGCAAGTTATTAAGCCAATCACACCTTGCGCTGTTTTTAATGGCGCACCTAACCAGCTAGTTGCTGAGTTTGAAGTGTTGACTTGCCCTGGTCTTTCTACTTCACCGGATTTGAGCAGTTTTTGTGCTCGGGTACAATCAATGAGTTGAGTTTGTTCGGTACGTAACACTAATTCGCTATAACCTTTGGCGAAAGGGCGCGGTTGAGTGTTATCTCTATATTCATCCACACAGTACGGAAAGTTTAACCAACCCGTTTCGCGATCATACAATGCAATGTATAAATTCTCAGCGTAAGTTATTGATTTTATTATTTCATGTACTTGTTGATATACTTCATCAATATGCTTTGTTTGCGTCGCTAGCTCTGAAATTTTAAACAGAATATGTTGCCGTGCGAGGGTTTTTTTATGTTGTTCTACTTCGAGGTTAAGTGCTTCATTACTTTGCGTTAATGCGCGAGTTCTTATTTTTACTTCAGACTCTAATAGTTCGCGTTTTTTTACCCGCTCGATAGCCGTTGATAAGTAGAGCGACATTACTTCTAATAGCTCGATTTGTTGCTCAGAGTAGTTTTGTTGTTTATCGTAACTTTGTGCGACAAGCACCCCAATAATGCTTTGTTCTCGGTATACCGGCACGCCTACCCAATGTTCTGCTGGTGTGCCAAGTAATTTAAATAACCCCTTGTTGGCAGCAGCCTGCATTTCATCACCTTGGAAGTAGGTGGTTTTACCTTGTTTAAAAACATACCCAGTGACACCTTGGATAAAATTATTATCTTGATTAAGTGGCACAGAGATACCATCTTTTTCATCAGCAAAGTAAGAGAGTTCAAGGGTGTTACTAAATTGATTTAACAGCACCACGTAAAAACTTTTACTTGGCATATAATCTTGCAAAATATCATGAATAGCAGGGTAAAGTAGCGTTAATTCGGCAACAGAACTAGCTTGCTCTGATAATTGGATCAGGGCATTTTGTAAGTGGTGGGATTGCTTATACTTTTGGACTAGAGCTTTTAAACGATTATTTTTATGCTCCAGCTTATGTAGTAAAGCTGTTATATCTTCCAGTGACATTAAACCGATTTTTATTATTGTATATTTATTGGACTTATATTTTCACTTTTTTGGTTAATCGTCAAGCGGCCAATAGTATTAGAAAATGATAATAATAAGTAGTGATAAAGGTGTGGGGATATTTATTTTTATAATGAAAAAGGCTGATAAAAATCAGCCTTAATAAAAAAACAGTACAGAATTAAGTATTATTTTTTGCTCATAAAATCAATAGCTGCGCTTATTTCATCATCTGAGCAATCCATGCATGTACCGCGTGGTGGCATTGCATTAAAACCATTAATTGCATGACTTAGAAGCGTGTCAGCGCCTTTCGCTAAGCGTGGAGCCCAGTCATCTGCTGATTTTGGTGCACCAAGTGCGCCAGTACCATGACATGCAAAGCACGCACCTTGGTAAACTTGTTCACCGGTACGAGGACCTGTTGGCACTTCAGCAACTGCTGCTTTATCGCCTTCAAAGTAAACGGCACCTATAGGCGCGATACGTTTTTTGATCGCATCTTCAGTCATAGAGTTATCATATGGCTGTGCGTATGCGGTGGTTGCTAGCAATAATAATGCTGCTGATAGTTTTTTCATTTTGCCTTGCTCACTTCGATTTGAACGTGATCAATCACGATAGATGACGGAATTTAGAACGATTATAACGCTAAGCCGCAATTTATAAAACGCTACGATGTATTTTTCTTATGAAAAAACACTATTTTTTTGCGCCAGCGCAACAAAGCAGCTACTTTAGAATGACTGATTTGCGGTTTTTTTAGCACCTAATTAGCTCATTTTCAAAAGCGCAGCGACTAGTTTTTCAATACCTGCATCAGCATCTAAAATTGATTGCGCTAACATGTAAGCTGGAGTGCTTACGAGTTTATGTTGCTCATCAATTACAATATCATCTACTGCACAATTAATGTGTTGAGCGCCTAAACTTTGTAGTGCGTTGGCAGTATCAACATCATTACCAATAGTGGTTTTTACGCCAGCACTGTAGATCAATGGGATCATTGCTGGAGCAATGCACATATATCCTGCTGGTTTTTTGGCATTCGCAAATGCTTTAGCAGCACGGAGCATTTCAGGGTTTAATTGTGCTTGCGCACCATTGATCGCAAAATCACACAGGTTTTTAGCCGCGCCAAATCCACCAGGCACAATCAAAGCATCAAAGTCATTAGCATCTAACAGTGTTAACGCTTTGATATCGCCACGGGCAATGCGTGCCGCTTCGACTAATACGTTCCGGTTAGGGGTCATTTGTTCCCCATTCAGGTGATTGATCGTGTGCAATTGCTCAATATCAGGGGCAAAACACTGGTAGCTTGCTCCGGCTTTGGCAATATGTAATAACGTTAATACGGCTTCGTTGATTTCTGCACCGTCATAAACTCCACAACCTGCTAAAATTACAGCTATTTTTTTCATATACTATGCCCTTATTTATTATTCATAAAGTCAGTTTAGCATGACTTTTGCTGACTGTTATGGCCTTATTAAGATCATTTTGTGATCATCAATAATGATGAGTTAAAGATTATTTTTATTTGATCAATCCACTCGAGGCAGAGCAAAAACGCGCTATATGCTTTTTTTTAAGTTGGCTAATAGGAAAAAATTATAAAGGATCGCTATGATCTTTGATCCATTGTGATAGAATGCTCGTCCGGTTATTTATAAGGAATGAATTAACCGTTTTTTAGTTGTAAAAAGCCACAATCAAGCAAAGCAATAAAATGTTTTTCCACATTGTGATAAAAATAATAAAAAAAGAACCTCGTATTATCTTTTTAAAACAAAACATACACTTAACTTGTTTCTAAGTAGTTTTAAATTACTTTGGAGGAATAGCTTGTGGGTGTTATCTACATAGTTATCCACAACTTACTCTTATTTAACGGTTTAAACAAAGCTTAATTCACAGTCGTTTTATGCGTGCCCTTATGGCATGCTTACAGATATTTCGTTTTCTCTCATTTAGGATCCAATTACATCATGGCTCAGATCCCTGAAAATCCACTTATTTTAGTCGATGGCTCTTCCTACTTATTCCGTGCATATCATTCACCACCGCATTTAACTAACTCAAAAGGTGAAGCAACAGGCGCTATTTATGGCGTTGTTAACATGATGAAAAGCCTGATCAAACAGTATGATCCAAGCCATATGGTGGTGGTTTTTGATGCTAAAGGTAAAACTTTCCGTAATGATATGTACAGTGAGTACAAAGCCAACCGCCCGCCAATGCCCGATGATTTGCGCACGCAAATAGCGCCACTGCACGATATTATTAGGGCGATGGGTTTTCCGCTTATTAGTATTGAGGGTGTTGAAGCGGATGACGTGATTGGTACATTTGCCCGTATTGCTTCAGAGCAGCAGCGCCATGTATTGATCTCAACCGGTGATAAAGACATGGCTCAGTTAGTGAATGAGCATGTCACTTTGATCAATACCATGACCGACAGTATTTCTGATCCAGACACTGTGGTTGAAAAATTTGGCGTTGGTCCTGAACTGATCATCGATTACTTAGCTTTGATGGGCGATAAAGTAGATAACATCCCAGGTGTCGATGGATGCGGCCCTAAAACGGCGGTTAAGTGGTTACAAAAATACGGATCATTACAAGGTGTGCTTGATCATGCTGATGAGATCAAAGGTAAGATCGGCGAAAAGCTTGCCGCCGCAGTCGATCATTTACCGCTAAGTTATGAACTGGCTACCATTAAATGCGATGTTGAAGTTGAATCAGACTTAGATACCTTTAAATTGCAAGAGCCAAATCGCGATGAACTGATTGCCTTGTATGGCGAGTGTGAGTTCCGTCGCTGGTTAGCTGAGTTATTAGATAATCCAAAAGATGCAGACACTCACTTGGCTGTCCCCAGTGAAGCGAATGAATTACCGCAAGTGGCTGATGCTCACTATGAAACAATCCTGACAACAGAGCAATTAGATACTTTAGTCGAGCAATTAAATGCCGCTGAACTATTTGCCTTTGATACTGAAACAACCAGCCTTGATTACATGCAAGCTAAACTTGTCGGGATGAGTTTTGCTGTTAAAGCTGGCGAAGCCGTGTATTTACCGGTTGCCCATGATTATCCTGGCGCGCCCGAACAGTTAAGTTTAGAGACGGTGATGGCGAAGATCGGGCCAATTTTAGCTGATGAAAACAAAGCAAAAGTTGGTCAAAATTTAAAATATGATAAGAGTGTATTGGCTAATGCCGGTTTTGAGCTAAAGGGTATTAAATTCGATACTATGCTTGAATCTTACGTATTTAATAGTGTTGGTACTCGCCATGATATGGACTCGTTGGCGCTAAAATATTTAGGCCATAAAAATATCAGTTTTGAAGACATTGCTGGTAAAGGTAAAAAGCAGCTGACATTTAATCAAATCGAACTTGATAAAGCGGCACCTTATGCCGCAGAAGATGCGGATATTACGCTTCGTTTACACCAAGTATTATGGCCGAAACTTGCAGCCGATGAAAAGCTTAAATCGGTATTTGAAGATATAGAGATGCCGCTTGTCAGCGTTATTTCAGATATTGAGCGTACCGGTGTTGCGATTGATAGCAAAATGCTTGCCGCGCACAGCCAGCGTTTGGGTGAGCGTTTAATTGAGCTGGAAAAAGAAGCGCATGAGATTGCTGGTGAACCATTTAACTTAAGCTCACCAAAGCAATTACAAGTATTGTTGTTTGAAAAACTTGAACTGCCAGTTATTAAAAAAACGCCAAAAGGCGCACCTTCTACAGCTGAAGAAGTACTACAAGAGTTGGCTCACGATTACCCGCTGCCTAAAGTTATTATTGAGCACCGAGGTTTATCTAAGCTTAAATCAACCTACACTGATAAATTACCACTGATAGTGAATGAGCAAACGAAGCGTGTGCATACTTCTTATCATCAAGCGGTAACGGCAACTGGCCGATTAAGTTCAAGCGATCCTAATCTGCAAAATATTCCTATTCGTTCAGAAGAAGGACGCCGTATTCGTGAGGCTTTTATTGCTGCAGATGGCTATAAAATAGTGGCTGCCGATTACAGCCAAATCGAACTACGTATCATGGCGCACTTATCGCAAGATAAAGGCTTGTTAAATGCGTTTGCCAATGGTCTTGATGTACACAGTGCAACTGCTGCGGAAGTGTTTGGTGTTGAGTTAGAAGATGTAACCACGGATATGCGCCGTAAAGCTAAAGCGGTTAACTTTGGTTTAATTTATGGGATGTCGGCATTTGGTTTGGCACGTCAACTTGATGTTCCGCGCCATGAAGCGCAACATTACATTGATAAGTATTTTGAACGTTTCCCTGGTGTGCTTGAGTACATGGAATCAACCCGTGAGAAAGCTGCTGAAAATGGCTATGTTGAAACTATTTTTGGTCGTCGCTTACATTTACCAGAGATCAACGCCCGTAATGGCGCGCGCCGTAAAGGAGCCGAACGTGCTGCGATTAATGCACCAATGCAAGGCACCGCTGCTGATATCATCAAAAAAGCCATGCTAACAGTCAACAAATGGGTGTATGAACAAGCACCGAATACGGTTAAATTACTGATGCAAGTACACGATGAATTGGTATTTGAAATCAAAACTGAGTGTGTTGAGCAATACACCGCAGAAATTTGCCGGTTAATGTCTGATGCTGCGAAATTAGATGTGCCATTAGTGGTTGAAGCTGATAGCGGAGATAATTGGCAACAAGCCCATTAATCACTGAGCTTTTTAAATCATATAAGCGCGGCTGCATTGAGTGAAGCCGCGCTTTTTTATGTCTGTGAATAGGGTAGTCAGTTTTTTTTAAAAGGTGGCCATTCGGCTACTTTCTTAACGCTATAGTAGGTCACTCATTTAATGCAATGGATATAACACTAAAAACCGTCGCTTTTGATTTGTGGTTAAATGCTCATCAAGTAGCTGGGTAATTTTTTGCTCTGCTTGTTGTGGCTCATAGTGTTGCTTTAACTGTTTAATTTGTTGTGTGAGTTGCTCACTCAATGTTTGCCATTGCCGGCGCTGTTGCTCTAGAGCGATTAACCTTGTTGCCGCAGCATCGCCAAATTCCGCTGCTAGTTGATTGTAGTCTTGTTGTTGCAGGGCATCTTTTAGCTCAGTGTTTAAAGCTTTTAGATCGTTACTAGGTTTAAGTGCCTGGGTAATACGCTCAGGTTGCTCGCCCTCTAAATTAGATAACAATTGTTGCTTTAATTCATCACTAATATGGTTGTTCTGATTAATTTCAAGCTTGGCAATTGTATAGTGCTGCCACTCATTATCATCGTTAAATAAAAGATTAATTTCAGCTGCATTGAAGTAGCGTTGTTGAAAAGCGATCATTGCAATTAATTGTTCGCTTAGCGGCAAATGAGCGAGTTGTTGCTGCAGCTCTGCCAGCGCTATTTTAAAGCTGAGGTAGCGATTAAATAGCTCACTATTGATTTCGCATGCAGCTAACTTCTCGCACTGTTCTAGAGCCTGCGAAGCACTAAACTCACCGGACTCTTGGCTAGCTAAAATAACGTGTTCAAAAATGCTATCGATTGCCATCGGTTGATCGATATGTGGTGGCGTTGCACTTGTAAGCTTATCGTCGCTGAGTAAAAAAATCATAGCTGTGCTAGTGATAGATATCACTAACACTAAAATGAGCAACTGCTTCATTGTTTATAAGCCTAATTTTTTCAAGCGATTAGCATGTTGACGGTAGACTGTCAGTGGATCGGTTGTAAATAAATGATGAAAGCCAATCAGTTGATTCACTTCATCAAGGTGATTCATGCGGTAATTATCTTTTAATACATAACCTAAATGGCTACTACAACGAGAGACTAAGCCATCGTCATCGCCTGGGATCAGTATTGCAGTGATCGCCAGTGCTGCATCTGATGGGTCAAATATATTTGTTAAAGTTCGAGTGCCACTCCAAGAAAAGTAATATACGCCATTACTGGCATACATAGGTCCTTGCTGGCATTGCTCAGCAGGTAGGCCTTCTGGATATTTTTGATTAAAGGCCAGCGCGCCCTCAGTGGTTAAGCTCTCCAGTGCACCAAGCGCATCTTGTGGTAACTGACTATTGTCAGAGAGTAATGCGATTAACCCGCCAAATGCATCAAAGGCTGTTTTAGCTATACCTTCTAGCTTAGATCCAGGAGTCAGTCCTTGGCGCACCACATCAGCAACAGGGCTACCAAAATTAACACCGCCAACACTGGTCGCTGAGGCAACTAAGTCGGGGCGTAGTGAGGCAACATAGCGAATACTTTGCGCACCTTGACTATGACCAATGAGATTTACTTTTGTTGCACCAGTTAGTGCAATAATCTGTTCAACTTGCTGTAGTAACTGCTCGCCTCGTTGTTCAGAACTATTCAGCGAGGATACGGCCGTGACGAAAACCTGTGCGCCATCACGACTGAGGCTTGCTGGTACCCGATAAAAATAATCGACACCTAATACATCGTCAAAACCCATCAAGCCATGTGCTAATACAATTGGGTATTTAGTTTGGGTATAGCCTGCATTAGCGCTATTACTGAAGATAAATAGCAGGCAGCATAAGTATAGAGTGGTTATTTTTTTCATGATCAGTGCTCTTTTATTGTGTGTGTTTGATCACGCTTTGAACTGCTGTTTACAGACAAAGTGTGTGGATTTTTTATTCTAATTAGTTAATAGAGCAAATTTTGAGCTGAAATTCAATGTTAATATTAAGTTAAATTAACATGCAATTTGTAGTATTAGTTATATGTTTATCAATTCGACTAGTTAGTACCTGTATTTAGTTTATTTATCATGGTTAGTTTGGTAAAGTCCGCGTCGTCCTCATCCTGTAGGACATCCTGTTGATGATGCACTCGAAAGGGTGCTCGTATTGATAGCTTCTCCCCAGTTTGCTATACCGGCCCAGCATTAATTTGTTGGGTCGTTTTTTTGTCTCTGTTATTTATTATGCTATTGATTGCACTTCATAGAACAAGTGATACCATTGAATCTCATTTTCATTTTGAAAGGAATGCGTGATGGTTAAATCAATTGCGATATTAGGTCTTTCGTTATCAAGCCTATTAGTCTCTGGTGTTGCCTGTGCTGACTGGCAGGTTAACAATGATCAAAGCAAAGTAAGTTTTGTGTCTATTAAGTCAAATAGTATTGCTGAAGTGCATCACTTCAAAAATGTGTCAGGTAGTTTAGCTGAAAATGGCTCTTTATCAGTCGATATTGATCTGAGCTCAGTTGAAACGATGATCCCTATTCGTAATGAACGCATGACCAAGTTGTTATTTGAAACAGCGAAGTTTCCAACCGCAACCATAACAGCTAATTTAAGCAAGCAATTAAAAGCGCTTAAGCCTGGCCAACATGTATTTAAAGGTATTAGTGCTGAACTTGATTTTCATGGTGCTAAGAAAGAGATTACAGTGGATGTTATCGCCAACTTGTCATCGCAAGGGGATATCAGCGTTTCATCAATGAGCCCAATTATCATTAATGGCGCAGACTTTGCTGTCATTGATGGCATTATGCAATTGCAAAAGTTAGCAGGTTTACCATCGATAGCAACGGCAGTACCTGTTAGTTTTTCATTAACGATGAACAAGCTTAAATAATGCACTCTTTGAATGAGCTTGCCACTGCACTTGAGCAGCCAAGCAAGCCATTTTCTCAATGGCAGCCGCAGCATTGTGGCGAGCTGCCAATTATCATCAATCAGCAAGGTGAGTGGTTATACGGTGGCAGTAAAATTACTCGTATCGCTATGGTTAAGCTGTTTGCCTCAGTTCTTTGCAAAGAGCAGGATACTTTTTACTTAAAAACACCAATCGAAAAAATAGCTATTACTGTCCATGATGCTCCCTTTATAATCGTTAATTGGCGCTTTGAAATGACAGAGCAAGGGCAAGTGTTATGTTGTGTGGATAATTTACAGCGAACTTGGCTAGTAACCTGCGAACAACCTTTAGTAGTACAAGATTATCAGGGCAATAATGTGCCGTATTTACAGTTACCGTATGGCTGTAGTGCTCGGGTATCAAGAAGTGTGTTTTATCAGTGGGCAGAAATAGCACAAGCTGATAAGCAAGGCTATTTCATTCAATCTGCGGGTCAGCGTTTTTACTTAAACGTGTGATTAAGCATCTGATTCAGGCGTTTGTTCAACATCAGTAGGTGGTATTGCAACAATTGGCCCTAGGAACCATTCATCTAATTTCTTAGCAACTTCAGGTAATCCTGTGCCTTTTAAAGATGAAAACGCATGAACGGTAATATCACCTTCTAAGCTGCTTAACTCGCGACGAACTTGCAGCACCTGTGCTTTACGTGCACCTTGCTTTAGTTTGTCGGCTTTAGTTAATAGCGCCAATACTGGAATTTCACTACCAATTGCCCAATTAATTAAATCGCGGTCTAAATCTTTAAGAGGATGACGAATATCCATTAAGATCACGATACCTTTTAAACTTTGACGTTTTTGCAGGTACTCACCTAATGACTTTTGCCATTTCTTTTTCATTTCGATCGGTACCTTAGCAAAACCATAGCCAGGTAAATCGATTAGGCGCATATCATCAACATCGGCTAATTCAAATGTGTTGATCAGTTGCGTACGACCAGGGGTTTTACTAGTACGTGCCAGCTTTTGGTCAGTTAATGCATTAAGAGCACTAGACTTACCGGCGTTGGAGCGGCCAGCAAAGGCAACTTCAATTCCCGTATCAGCAGGCAATTTAGTGATATCTGGAGCGCTGGTAACGAACGACGCAGTGTTATATTTGATACGAGATTTGAGCACAGGCTCTCCTAGAAACTTAATTAAGTATTACAGCGAGTAAACTTTACTTAATTAAAGTTCACTTAAGGGGCGCATTTTATACTATTACTACACTATTAAAAAGCGGATTTAGACTAAGATAGCAGCCTAAAATCAACTAAAATGATACGGCCAAAGCTTAATCTAGGTCAAAACCCTATAATTTATAAGTTTAATATGAGTAGAAAACGTGCCAGAGAATTTATTATCGTGTAGAATATGTAAATCACAACATCCATATTGTAGATGATACAGGGTCGGAAACAGAGAATTCACCATGAAAAAAATAGCACTATCTTTAACTATATTGCTTGGTGCGTTGTCAGCAAGCAACGCAACAGCATTTGATGGCGATGTAAACGCAGGTAAAGAAAAATCAGCAACGTGTGCGGCTTGTCACGGCCCAGACGGTAACGCGCCGGTTAATATCTACCCAAAACTTGCAGGCCAACACGCGGATTATATTTATAAGCAACTTACTGAATTGAAGTTAGGTATGACTTCAGGTGGTAAAGAGGGTCGTATGGATCCAGTCATGAGCGCGATGGCAATGCCATTGAACGATCAAGACATGAAAGATTTGGCTGCTTATTTTTCGTCACTTAACATGTCAGAGGGTGCAACACCTAAAGATATCGTTGACGTTGGCGCCATGCTTTATAAAGCAGGTGACGCAGAACGTGGTATTCCAGCATGCGCAGCATGTCATGGCCCACGTGGTAATGGCTCATCATTAGCTAAGTTTCCAAAAATTTCTTTTCAACATCCAGAATACATCAAGTCACAACTTGAGAAATTCCGTGATGGTGTGCGTCATAATGATTTAAATGGCATGATGCAAGATATTGCCACCAAGCTAACAGACAAAGATATCGAAGTGCTTTCTAAGTACTTAGGTGGACTACACTAAAGTAGTATAGATTAGTTTTATTATTAATCCTAAAATCTATAGTGGTTACAAAAAGCAGCGTAAGCTGCTTTTTTTGTATTTGTGTTTTGTCGATATTACCTCTTTCCTTGTAAGACATTGACCATGCCTTGCTGTAAGCTAAATCCTATTTTTATTTTTGTTTTTATCATAACTTATTGTAATTTAATGTTTTGGTTATGTTGCAATTTGTATTGCGTAAGAAAAATTATATAAATTAGTTGTAACAAAATTATTAATGCGTAAATTAACCCTTGTCGCTGAAACAATAAGAACAAAATGGACTAAACTACACGGAAAGTAGTGTGACGTGATTATCGGGGATAAGACATCGGTTGATGTCACCGAAGGAATATTAAAAAAGAGTCAATGAAGACCGAGAATAATAAAATCTCACGGAAGTTTAAAATAAAAACAAAATGGAATGCTACACGGAAGGTAAAAATAATAACAACATGGAACAACAAAAATAATAACAATAATAAAGACTAAAAAGTCGAAGGGAGAAGTGTCCAGTTAAATGGCGCTCAGATTAGCAGGCGGTAGAGATGTTTTCTCTACCGCCTTTTTATTTGTCCTGTTACAATAGCCATCGTTTATACTTAAATGTATAGAAAGTGCGCAAGTAGTCGAGTTACCCAACCTCAATCCGCACAAACCGAATTCTTCTGGCAAGGCCAGCATCGCAACGCCAAAATGCGCGTTGCTCAAAACCTCTTAAGTGAGATGATCAAGATATGAGTAGAACTAAAAAGTCACGTAAAATCCCGTCTAACGGTCCTGTTCGTTTAAGCAAAGATAAGCTTAAAGAAATGCGTGCATTGAAAGAACAACGCGTTAAAAAGACCAAAGGTGCAAAGCCCGGTTCACGTAATTCGATAGACGCTTTACAGCCTGAGAGTAATAGTAATCAGCAACATAAAGACAAACGTGTTGGTAGTAAAAAACCAATCCCTTTAATTGCCGTTGCAGTTGAACCAGTTATTGAGCTTAAACGTAACTTGAAGCCACAAGTTGAACTGAAAAAAGTAGTTCAGCCTGAGCTTTCACCAGAGCAAGAATTAGAAGCGCTAGAAAATGACGAGCGCTTATTGAAGCTGGTTGAGTTACATGAAAGTGGCCAGTTATTAACAGGTAAAGATGCAAAATACTTCAACAGCCGTATTGCACGTCATCAAGTGTTATGTGAATTGCTTGGTATTGAAGACGAAGCTGACGATTTTGATGATGAAGAGTTTAGCGAAGAAGCTAATAGTGACTTTGATCATTACTTGTCGAATGATTTAGCCAATGAATGGTTAGATGACGAGGACGATAAATAATGAACATAATGATCTTGGCTCTGTGTGTTGGCGCTGTGATCATTGCGGGGCTGGCATTTTATGCTGGCCAATTACTGTATAAACTCAGTGCGCAAAAAAAACTGATCGCGAAAGAGCAGGTAAAGCAGCAAGCTAAGTTAGCTAAGTCGCGCTTAGAGCGTAATGCCAAGCTCGCAGACAGCATTCATTTAATCGCCCGTGCTATGCACCAAGAGCAATGTGAGTTCTCAGAAGGGTGTTTGCGTATTTGGGTGCTAATGTCGCAATACAGCTTTGAGGATGACGAAGACCTTCCAGGGCGTTATCCAGGCATATTTGCGATGTATGAAGTGGTAAAAGAAATGCCAACTCATGACGCTCGTAAAAAATATTCGAAAAAAGAAATATTTAAACAAGACAGCGCTCGCTGGCGTGCTGAAGAAACTCATGCAGAGCAAATTAAAGCTGACTGTGAGAAAATCATTGAAGAGTTTAAAGCAGCCCCTGGTAGCGAAAACGTGGTGTTTAACTAATTTTACAGTATCAATAAAAAAAGCAGACCTCGGTCTGCTTTTTTTATGCTTGTGCACTCAGATTAAATTACCCGAGAGAACCGAGTCGCGTTAATCTGTTTTTGTAAATGAGCATCAAAACACATACAAATGATACGAATAAACAAATTGCCGCGTGCTGTGACGGTTATTAAGTCTGCATCGATAGTCACCATGCCATCTGCTATTAGTGGCTCAAGAGCTTGCAGTGAGCTGGCAAAGTAATCTTTAAAGTCGAGTTGATAGGTATTAGCAATACTTTGCATATTCAGTTCAAAGTGGCAAATAAGCTGTTTGATCACATCAGCGCGAATAACGTCATCATTATCAAGTTTCATACCTTTGCTGATTGCACTGCCAAGCTGATTATCAATCGCGTGATAGTAATGCTTTAACTCTTTTTGATTTTGCAAAATAGCAGTGCCAATTTGTGAAATTGATGACACCCCTAAACCCAGCAAATCACAGTCTCCATGAGTGGTGTAGCCTTGAAAATTACGATGTAATTGCTGACTATTTTGTGCAATAGCTAACTCATTACTGGTTTTTGCAAAGTGATCCATACCAATAAACTGATAACCTGCGTTACTCATTTGTTCTAAGGTATTCTTAAACATGGTGAGCTTATCGTGAGCGCTAGGTAAATCTGCATCCTTAATTTTTCGCTGAGCGGCAAAGCGATCCGGTAAGTGCGCGTAATTAAATACCGATACACGATCAGGACTAAGGGCAATTAATTGCTCAATAGTCTCTTTAAAGCTCTCAGGGGTTTGCAGTGGTAAGCCATAAATCATATCTGCATTAATTGATTTGAAGCCGAGTTCACGGGCTTCACCAATCAAACTTTTTACTGCATCAGCACTTTGTGGACGGTTAACGGCAAGCTGTACATCATCATTAAAATCTTGAATGCCAAATGATACACGGTTAAAGCCAAGGCTACGCAAGTGGCTGAGCATGTCAGTTGCCAGTGAGCGAGGGTCTATTTCAATACCACGCTCTGCATCGGGAGCAAACTTAAAGTGCAGCTCAAGTAGCGCGATTAAACGGCTCATTTGGCTGGTTGTTAAAAAAGTGGGCGTGCCACCGCCTAAATGCAGTTGCTGTACTTGATAGCTATCAAATAGCAGCGCTTGAGCGATGATTTCTTTTTCAAGATAATCTAGGTATAAGTCAGCTTTTGATTGATGGCGGGTTATTACTTTGTTACAGCCACAGTAATAGCAAAGCTGACTGCAAAACGGAATGTGGATATATAAAGATAAGCTGCGACTGTTTGATGAGTTAATTGCACTGATCAAGTCTTGTTGTTGATAGCCATCATTAAACGACAATGCTGTGGGGTAGGAGGTGTATCTTGGTCCAGACACATTGTACTTATTTATTAAGCTTTGATCCCATTTGGGTAAATTAATCATCACGCGCACCTTTTATATCATTTTCGTTAGTATAAAAAGGATGCGTCGAGGGAATATTGATCTACAACAAAAAAGAGTGCCGGAGCACTCTTTTGCTTATCAATATTGGCTTACTTAAGCTTAAACTGATTAACGGTTTTATTTAGTAAGCTGGCAAGCTCGTTAAGGTCCCTGGCTTCATCAGCAAGCTCAAGGGCATGATCTGCAGTGCTGTTCACTAAGTGATTAATTGCCGCTAAACTATTATTTATATCTTCGGCAACCACCGTTTGTTGCTCGGTTGAGGTGGCAATGTGATGACTTTGATCTTGTACTTTAGTCACTGAGTCAGCAATGTTTTGCAATGCATCTAGTACTTCTTGCGTTTGCGTAACCGAGCTTTGCGCGCGCTCTTGTCCTTGTTGCATCATAGTTGAAGCTTGCTGTGCAATTTGCTGTAAGCGTGAGATCATGTTGCGAATATCATCAGTTGACTCTTGTGTGCGACTGGCCAACGAGCGAACTTCATCGGCTACGACCGCAAAGCCACGGCCTTGCTCACCAGCACGGGCGGCTTCAATTGCAGCGTTCAGCGCCAGCAAATTGGTTTGCTCTGCAATGGAATTGATCACATCAACTACGGCGCCGATGTTACCACTTTCTTGCTCTAGGCCTGCGACCACTTTAGCAGCTTCGCCAATATGGTCAGCTAAGGCGGTCATCACGCTTTGTGCATTTTGCGAGCGAGTGGCGCCATCTGCAGTGATCTGTTGGACTTCCTCAGCTGCATTGTTGGTGTGTTGTGCATTACGGGAGATCTCCATAACCGTGGTCGCCATTTCGGTTACTGCAGCGCTAACACTATCAACCTGCTGTTTTTCTTGTTGAATTTCGTCATTAGTTTGTTGCGAAACCGATTTTAATTGTGCCGCCGCATCGGTAAGTTGTTCAGCCTGTACTGCGGTATTAAGCATCATAACGCGTAATTTATCGATAAAGGTATTCATATGATGAGCTAACTGGCCAACTTCATCTTTGCTATCAATAGTAATTTTTTGGGTTAAATCGCCATCCCCAGAAGCAATATCGCGCATAATATGGGTTAAGGTGATGATCGGTTGTGAGATCATCTGTGTGGCCCACAAAATCATTGCGATGATGATTAATAAAATAATAACGACCGAGCTGGTGGTGGTCATGACCGCGTCATTTACTGGCTCATCAATCATAGTGCGTGGCACTAAAATACCCACGTACCAGTTTAAATAAGGATGCTCTAATTGTAAGCGGTTATAAACCACAAAGTACTCTTGCCCTTGCAAGGTTACTTTGGCATCACCAGCGACGTTATTTTTCATTTGCTGGTTGAGCGCACTGAAGCCTTGCGTGTCGCTAAATTGTTTTTCAAGTACTTCTAAGCCTTCTTTACCGTTAGGGCCTTCATCGGTGATTGAAAGTTTATGGTTGGTACGTTTTGAGAAATGCACCACTTTTTGGTCGCCATCGAGTAAAAAGCCAAAACCTTGACCGTTAAAACGAATATCTTCGACCATTTTATTGATTTTATTCAGTTGTAAATCTACGCCACCAAAACCAATTAGTTCGCGTTGCTTATTATAAACAGGCTGTTGCACAACCGCAGAGGCATTACCTGTGGTTAAATCAACTGAAATGGGCCCGACATATAAACGGTTAATTTTTAATGCATCTTGCCACCAACCACGTTTATAAGCGTAATACGGCTGGCCATTATAGTGGGTAGTACGTTCATGCTCTTTAAAATATTCACCGGTTTTGGCGGAGGCAAAAAATGCCGAGAGAATATTTTCATCATTGCTACTAATGCGTATAAAGTCTTGATTTACTTCGTCGTAGCCTAGCGCACCTTGGAGTGTTTGGTCGCGTTTATCCCATGCGTCAAACCAGTTAACGAGATGAGGATTATTCACAAAAGTTTCTACAACTTTGCCATATTGAGCAAAATAGCTCTGCATTGACAGCTGTTCACTTTGTAAGTAGCTGTATGCTTCGCGTTCAATACTTTGACGAGACAAGGCGGCTATATGGTTCACAAAGTAAGCCGAGGCAATAAGTAACAGCACACTGATAGTGCCACCAATTAATAACAGGATTTTTTTTCGTAATGATAGATTTCGTAACATAAGTGCACACATTCTTATTATTTAGTAGAGTAAGCACTCTTATCTAATCATATCTTTATCTTAATCGCTATTGTGTGCGATGAGAGAAGTGAACAAATTTCTATTTAATTGTAAGAGGAATGTTGCGTGGCGGGTACAAATAAAGACCAATTAATAGTATTGGGCGCAGGTTGGTTGGGTCAGCCATTGTGCTTACAACAGCTTGCAAAAGGCTGGGATGTTCAAGGCACTCATCGTAGCGCTGAGCATCAACATGCTTTTCAGCGCCAGTTAGTATTTGCAGATCAGCAATTAGTTCATCAACTAGATTTATATAATGCGTGGTGGGTGTGTGCTATACCACCACGTAGTCGCCACGCTGATAGCCATTATTTAGCCACGTTAAAATTAGCCATTGAACTGGCAGGCACCATGAATGCAAAAGGTTTTTTGTTGTGTTCATCAACGGCTGTTTATGATCAAGATAATCTAACCTATACAGAGCAAAGTGAGATTAAAGTAAGTACTGCACGCCAACAGCCATTAATTGATGCTGAGCAACTGGTATTAAATGCGGGTGGAAAAGTACTTAGACTCGGTGGTTTAATTGGGCCAGAGCGAGAGCCTGGGCGTTTTGTGGCAGGCAAAGAACTACAAAGTTCGAGCAACCAAACCGTTAATATGGTGCAGCAACAAGATGTTATTAATGCGATTGTTAGTGTGTTGGAGAATTGGCAAGTTGCAGCGCCAATTTACAATGTCGTCAATCCAGCTCATCCAAGCAAAGCAGATTACTATCAGCAAAAATGCCAGCAATACGGAACAACCCCTCCTACATTTACGAGTGACGAAAGCGCCGAACGCATCATTGATGGTTCGGCTATTGAATCACTTGGTTTTAACTATCAGTTTGCTATTTAAAACGACGGTAATACGCCTTTAGGTAATAAATTACACAACTCACCTTGTTGTAATAATAAATTAGCTGCTTCGATATCTGGGCCAAAATAACGGTCTTTATCGTAGTAGCTCACTTTTGTGCGCAGTGTTGCTTTAGCTTGTTCAACTTTGGCTGATGCCTGCAATGGCTTTCTAAATTCTAACCCTTGCGCAGATGCCAACCATTCAATTGCCAGTACGCCTTGCGTGTTATCAGCCATTTCTTGCAGACGACGTGCTGCAAAAGTTGCCATAGAAACATGGTCTTCTTGGTTCGCTGAAGTTGGTAAGCTATCCACAGAAGCAGGGTGCGCCAATGATTTATTTTCAGACGCTAATGCTGCTGCGGTTACTTGTGCAATCATAAAGCCTGAATTAACGCCGCCGTTTTCAACTAAGAAAGGTGGCAACTTTGATAAGTTTGAATCAATCAGTAACGCAATACGGCGCTCAGCTAGTGCACCAATTTCGGCAATCGCTAATGCTAAATTGTCGGCTGCCATAGCCACAGGCTCGGCGTGGAAGTTACCTCCCGAAATAATATCGCCTACATCAGCAAATACTAATGGGTTGTCGGTTACACCATTAGATTCACACAACAACACTTCGGCGGCTTGGCGAATTTGCGTTAAACATGCACCAAGTACTTGTGGCTGACAGCGTAGGCAATACGGGTCTTGTACTTTTTCACAATCCACATGAGCTTCGCTGATCTGTGAATGTTCACCGAGCATGTCGCGAAACATTGCCGCGGTATCGATTTGACCAAGTTGGCCACGAATTTCATGAATACGTGCATCAAATGGCGAGCGACTTCCCATTGCAGCTTCAATACTAATTGAGCCAATCGCGCAGCTTTGTGCATATAAATCTTCAGCCCGAAATAGACCTTGAAGCGCAAATGCGGTAGAGGCTTGAGTGCCATTTAACAAAGCCAAGCCTTCTTTAGCGGCCAGTGTTAATGGCTCAAGACCGGCTATTTTAAGACCTTCATTGGCGCTAATGAGTTTACCTTGATAGCGCATTTCGCCTTCGCCGAGCAGTGGTAAACACATATGTGAAAGTGGCGCTAAATCGCCAGATGCACCTACCGAGCCTTTTTTTGGCACGCATGGATAGACTTGTGCAGCAAGTAACTGCATAAAGAATTCGATCACTTTTAGGCGAATGCCAGAAAAGCCACGTGATAATGAATTAATTTTCAATACCATCATCAATCGTACTGTGCTGTCATCCATATAAGCACCGATGCCCGCAGCATGGGAAAGTACAATGGATCGCTGGAGTAACTCTAATTCATGTTCAGCAATTTTAGTATTGGCGAGTAAGCCAAAACCGGTATTAATGCCATATACCGTTCTGTGTTGATCAATCACGTCTTGCACGGTTTGTGCACTGGCTGCTATTTTTATCTCGCTATCTTTGGCGAGCGTTAACGTCACTGGTGATAAATTAATTTGGCGCAGTGTTGCTAAATCGAGCTTTCCAGGTGTTAGGGTGAGTTTAAACATGATTATTCCTTATTTAACATTGGCAGGTCGAGGCCTTGCTCGGTCGCACAATTAATTGCAATATCGTAACCTGCATCCGCGTGGCGCATAACGCCCGTTGCAGGATCATTCCATAATACGCGGCCAACCCGCGCAGCTGCTTCGTCGGTGCCATCAGCAACAATGACTACGCCAGAATGTTGGCTAAAGCCCATACCTACACCACCACCATGATGAAGTGACACCCATGTTGCACCTCCTGCGGTATTCAGTAATGCATTAAGTAATGGCCAATCTGATACTGCATCTGAGCCGTCTTTCATTGCTTCGGTTTCACGGTTTGGACTCGCAACTGAGCCTGAGTCTAAATGGTCACGGCCGATCACAATCGGTGCTTTAAGCTCACCATTTTTGACCATCTCATTAAACGCCAGCGCTAAACGAGCGCGGTCTTTTAAGCCAACCCAGCAAATACGAGCAGGTAAGCCCTGGAATTGAATACGTTCACGAGCCATATCAAGCCAGTTATGTAAGTGTTTGTCGTCAGGAATAAGCTCTTTCACTTTTGCGTCGGTTTTATAAATATCTTCAGGATCGCCTGATAATGCCACCCAACGGAATGGACCAATTCCTTCGCAAAATAATGGACGAATATAAGCTGGCACAAAACCTGGGAAATCAAAGGCATTTGTTACGCCTTCGTCAAATGCCATTTGACGAATGTTATTGCCGTAGTCAGTTGTTGCAGCACCAGCTTGTTGTAGTGCTAACATTGCGTTGACTTGCACAGCCATAGATTGCTTAGCTGCTTTGACAACCGCTTGTGGTTCTTGTTCACGCATTTTAGCCGCGTGTTGCATGCTCCAACCTTGCGGTAAATAGCCATTCAACGGGTCGTGAGCAGAGGTTTGATCGGTCACTACATCGGGAGTAATAGCTCGGTTAACAAGCTCACTAAATACATCAGCGGCATTACCAAGTAAGCCGACTGACAGCGCTTCGCCTTTGCCACACGCCTCGTTGATAAGCTCCAGTGCATGATCTAAATCGGTTGCTTTAACATCCACATAGCGGGTTTTGATCCGAAAATCGATACGCGTTTCATCGCATTCAACTACGAGTGCGCTAAATCCCGCCATGGTTGCCGCAAGTGGCTGCGCGCCGCCCATACCGCCTAAGCCACCGGTTAGCACCCACTTTCCAGCAGCGTCACCATTAAAATGTTGTTTTGCCATTGCTACAAAGGTTTCGTAGGTACCTTGTACTATGCCTTGTGATCCAATGTAGATCCATGATCCCGCAGTCATTTGCCCATACATCATCAAACCAAGTTTATCGAGCTCGTTAAAATGCTCCCAATTAGCCCAGTGAGGTACTAAGTTTGAGTTGGCAATTAATACTCGCGGTGCATTACTGTGAGTTTTAAATACCCCAACAGGTTTGCCTGATTGTACGAGTAGCGTTTCGTCGTCTTCGAGTCTGTCGAGAGTTTCGATGATTTTATCAAAGCAAGGCCAATCACGCGCTGCACGACCAATCCCACCGTACACAACTAAAGCATGTGGATGTTCGGCTACTTCAGGATCTAAATTATTCATTAACATGCGCTTAGCTGCTTCGGTGAGCCAGCTCTTAGCGCTGATTTTATCGCCGTGTGGGGCGCGAATAACGCGAGATTCATCAAGTCTGTTGTTCATAGATTACTCCTGTTGTATATACAAGCTTATTGGTTTCAAAAAATACGCTGTGAAGCGCATCATTTTGATTTTTATATTCTTTCTAATGTTATTTTTTACATATTACTTTTTAAAAGTTAAATGTCCGCCTAAGCGATACTTACTACCCGGTGATACTAAACGGGCAAAACTAACAATCCCAGATGATGACCAAGTACGCCTAATCACCTGTAAGCATGGCTCTTCATGGTATAAATTAAGCCATTGGCACATTTCGCTGTTAGGCATTATTGCTTCTACCGTATGGCGCGCTTCAGTTAATGGTGCGACGCTCGATAAATATTCGTGCGGAGTTAACGCAGTAAAATCTTGTTGAAGGTAGCTTGTTGCTAGGGCCGGGTTAACAAAGCGCTCCTCAACTTGCAGTGGCTGTTCGTTTTCGTTATGCACTAATACACTGCGATACACCACGCTATCTACTTCAACACCCAGTGCAATCGCAATTGGCGCAATGGCGCTGATAGATTCAAGCACTAATACTGTACAGCTGTAATTGCCGTTACGGGCTTTGACTTCATCTGCTATATTTTTAATTTCAAGCAATGATGATTGTGATTTAAAACTGGCAACAAACGTGCCTAAACCTTGGCTACGAGTAAGAATACCTGCTTCGGTTAATTCGCTTAACGCTCGGCGCGCAGTCATTCGACTAACACTAAATTGTTCGGCCAATTCATTTTCAGAAGCCACACGTTGGTTTTCAAGCCATGCGCCGCTGCGGATATTATCAACAATAAATTGCTTTATTTGTGCGAACTTAGGTGTCGTCATTAAATTATTATGGTCTTTTAAATTTACTATTAACTATAAGATGGCATATTTACCTTGTATATACAAGATGACTTGTTAGACTGAGAAAAAATAATTTTCGGAGTTAATATGACAACAATCACTGCAAATGATCCGGCTAATGACTGGGATTTATTGATCACCGATGCCAATATCGCAACTATGGATTGCAGTATTGCAGCACCTTATGGCGCCATCGAAAATGCAGCGCTGGCAATCCGTAAAGGTGTCATTGTGTGGTTGGGTAAACAGGCCGATTTACCTAAATTCGACGTATTAGCAACGCCGATGCTTTCAGCAAAAGGGCAGTGGCTAACACCTGGTTTAATTGATTGTCATACCCACTTAGTGTTTGCCGGCTCAAGAGCTGAAGAGTTTGAACAGCGTTTACAAGGTGTTAGTTACGAGCAAATAGCAGCGCAAGGTGGGGGGATCGCTAGTACGGTAGCAGCCACACGAGCTGCGGATCATGAGGCTTTATTTGTGCTCGCGAAGGATCGTCTCAATGCCCTCTATGCCGAGGGAGTGAGTACCGTTGAGATCAAATCTGGTTACGGACTTGATTGCGAAAATGAAGTTAAAATCCTCGAAGTGGCACGTTTGTTAGGTGAAAATCACCCAATTGATGTAAAAACGACATTTTTGGGGGCGCATGCCCTACCTTTGGAATATAAAGGTCGCAGTGATGAGTATATCGATCTGGTTTGTAATGAGATGCTTGAGCAAGTGGTCACTGCAAATTTAGCCGATGCTGTCGATGTGTTTTGCGAAAATGTTGGTTTTAGTAATGAGCAAACTCGACGAGTTTTTAATGCCGCAAAAAAACATAATTTGCCAGTGAAATGTCATGCTGAACAGCTTTCAAATCAGCAAGGAGCACAATTAGTCGCTGAATTTAATGGGTTATCTGCTGATCATATTGAACATTTAGATGAAGCTGGAGTAAAGGCCATGGCTGCAGCAGGCGCTGTGGCGGTATTATTACCCGGGGCATTTTATTTTTTACGCGAAACCAAACAGCCGCCAATTGAGCTATTAAAACAGTATCAAGTACCAATAGCGATTTCGACAGACTTTAATCCAGGTACATCACCCTTGTGTTCTTTGCAATTAATGATGAATATGGGGTGTACTTTATTTCGCTTAACTCCTGAAGAAACTCTCGCCGGAGTTACGCGTAATGCCGCCAAAGCATTGGGTTTAACTGATCGCGGAGTGTTAAAAGTCGGCATGCGTGCCGATATAGCTCATTGGCAAATATCCCACCCAGCACAATTAAGTTATCAATTTGGCGTGAATAAACTGTTAAATCTGTGGATTTTGGGTAGACTAAATTAGTCTGTTGTAATGTTGTACTCAAAAAATGATTTTAATCGCGCTATTAACAAATACGGGACTTGAATATTCTGCAGGGAGCGCTTTTTTAAACAATATATTGACGCCTACTTTTTTAGCCGGCGCTATTTTTATGGCGATGATCTGTGCCTTGTGCGTGGTTAAAAAGCCATTACTGCGCTTTAGCTATCTCAGCAATGGGGTACTTGGGCTGGCAGTATTAAGCGGCGGCTTTAACTTTTTGGAGTTACTATTTGCACTGAGTATTGGTTTGCATTTATGGCTGGCATTTTCGCAAAATAAATGGACTATGCTCACTTTGAGCTGTTGCTCAGCACTTGTATTTACGGTGTGCTTAGCGGCTCATTTACTACTTGAGTTACCTCTTTATTTAATTGTACTGGCGAGCATTGTACTGGCTATGTCTGGCTATTTTGATGATGAAGAGCTTGTTGCTGAGGCTGATGACGCAGCGCATATAAATCACTTTATGGAGCCTGCGCCGTTATTAAATCTTCCCGATATTAAGCAGTTACGACAAGGTTATTACGACTGGCGTAAAAACAATCAACAACGAGCTGCGTTGGTGGTTATCCGGTTGGAGGGGTTTGCTCAGGTTAATCAGCATATTGGCCGAGACTTTGGGGATTTACTATTAGCGCAGTCTGCAAACCGTATTAAGCAACTACTGCTTATTGAAGAAGTGATTAATTTAGCTGGGGAACAAAAATTAGCTCACCTTGGTGGCCTTAATTTTGCATTTATATGTAATTTAGCGCAGCAAAAACATCTACATGAGCAATTAATCAATCAAATACTAGGGGCCACCTTGAAGCCGTTTAATGTGGCTAATTGCACTATTAAAGTCAATGCACGGGCCAGTTTCGTTGATTGCGATGAACAAGAAAATAGCTTTGATAATTTAATTTCGTTTGCTTACCTCGCTTTAGATAGCCACCCAAAACAACAAGTGGTGGTGTACCATCAACAAATGAGAATAGAGCAACTAGAACAGCAAGCGCGTTTGCAAGAATTAGCAAATATCGATTTTTCTAGCGAACTTGAACTGTACTTCCAACCCATCATTTGCAATCACGATGAAAAAATTGAATTTTTAGAGTTGTTACTGCGTTGGCAACATCCCAGACAAGGGATTTTATCGGCTAATCGATTTATTGATGATATACGTGTTGCAGGGCTTGCTTATCCATTAGCCACATTTGTTATTGAACGCGCCGCAGAGCTTGCAATGGCACTGCGCATGGAAGGCATAACGATGCCTTTGAGTATCAATTTATTTGGCTCTGAAATGCTAAATGAAGAATTTATCGAATTCCTTGATCACATTTTTATCGAACATCAACTACAAACTGGCGATTTAATTGTCGAGTGTCCACTTAATCTGTTTATGAGTTTAGATGAGCAAGGTAAAGCAATGGTCGCACGCATCAATAGCATTGGTATTAAAGTCTGTGTGGATGGCCTTGGTGATAGCCCTATTTGGCTTGCTAAGTTACCAAATTTAGCCGTTGCATATGTGAAAATAGCGCCTTCATTAACAGCTGATTTCAGTCATCAAAGCCATGTTCGTAGTTTGATAAGTGGTATGGTTGATATGCATAACCAACAAAATGCGAAGGTAATTTGCGAAGGGGTAGAAACACTGGAGCAGCTTAATTTTGTAAAAAGTTTAAACGCCTATGCTGCGCAGGGTTATTACTACAGTCATCCACTGAGCAGTGTTGGCATGATCTCTTGGTTAAAACAATGGCAAATAGAGCATCCGTAATCGTTTTTTAGTTTGCTTTGGCTTGTAAATAAGCATTCACGAGAGCTGTGATTATTTGCCCTGCATCGCTCATTCCGGCCTGTATACCACTAGGATGTTGGTTGGGGGCTGCTTCACATAAATGCAAGTATTGGCTGTTTACTTGACTGGCAGCTAAATGCACAAAGTGCTCGGCATCGCTAACACTAAAACCACAATTGGTATACGCACTGACGGGCATTAATGAAATGCTATCAAGATCCACTTCAACCCCAAGTGGTGCATCAATTAGATTATATAGTGCCTGCTGGCATGCTTCAGTTAAGGTTTTTTCGCGCCTCACTTGCAGCGCTTGGTAGCTATCATAACTAAATTGGGCAGCAGCTAAAGCATCAATAATTGCTTGATTGTTTTTCAGCTCGTGCATGCCAATAACATGATAATTATTTAAGTGTTGCTCGTTATATGCATAGCGAAAACCATTACCACTATGGCGGCCTTCACAGTCACGGAAATCGGCATGAGGGTCAAAGTTGATCGCGTTTATTGGGCGCTGTTTATGCTTGCTTAATGCGCGAATAATACCAAGGCAGTTATTATGGCCACCGCCAATAACGATTGGCTCTAACCCTGCAGCAAAAATTAAGCTCAGCACTTGCTCAACACGTTGATCAAGCTGGGCGCATAACTGGCGTAATTGTGTTAGTTGCTGAGGATTTTGGTTTGATAAATCGCGCGCCGCAAGAGTCAAATCGCTGATCGCGACTTCGCCTAATAACAAAACTTTTTCGTTCGCTAAAAATTGGTTATCAGGTTGATTTAAAAAGCGTTTAAGAAATGCTTGCCAGCCATCTTCGGCACCACCATTGCCTAAGTTGGCGCGAGGCCCGATATCTTCGCAAATACCTAGTAATACATACTTAATACCAAATTGCGCGGCATCGTGCATGGCTTGTAAAGGATCAACACCAGTGTCAAGTAGGGCTATTGACTGCCATGCTTTTCTTTCATTAGCGCGACTGCTACACCAAGGTTTTACAGTCGCTTCATCATAGATATGTAGGTGGTTTGACACTCGTTATTCTTCTACGATTTCCAGTTCAAGTTCTTCACCAGATAATACAATACCGGTGCTATCTGCATAGATAAAGTCGTCATCAAAGAATGATACACCAGCGAAGTTAACGCCAATGCCGTCTTCACCAGCACCGGTGCTGTCTGCTGCAACAGGGATTGAAGCAATTGCTTGAATACCTAAATCAAGCTCTTCAAGTTCATCAACATGACGTACTGCACCGTATACCACAATGCCTTGCCAGTTATTTTCTACAGCTAGTTCAGCAAGCTCGATATCGATTAATGCGCGACGAGTTGAACCACCCCCATCAATTAATAATACACATTCTTCGCCGTCTTGAGAGAGTATGTCGCGGATCAGTTCATTATTTTCAAAACATTTGACGGTTTTAATACGGCCACTAAAATTGTGACGACCACCAAAGTTAATAAACATAGGTTCGAGCACATCGACCACATCGGCAAAGTGATCGCATAAATCTGAAGTGCTGTAATCCATTTTTCTATCCTTTCTAAAGATACGTGAGCTGATGTTCAGTATACCTTTCTTAAATGCAATAACAACGACTTAATAACAGTAAATTGCGCTCTTTTTAAACAATTATTGCGCTAAAACAGGAAAAGCAATATTAGTGTCTTAAAAGCGTCACTCAATTGTTATTTTCACCGCCTAAGCTGAAATTGTGTACAGAGTTTGCACAATTAAAGGAGCAAGTAATGAGTGAGAACAACATGCTAAAAAAAGTTGTCCAACTGGACCAAAGTTTGTTTTTGATGCTATTTAATGGCAATGCCCCAAAATGGTTAAAAAATTCAGCTTTAGGTTTCTCAAAAACAGGCAATGGAGGGCTTTATGTATTAATCGCTGTTGGTTTTGGCTGGCTTAGCAGTGAAGCTGAATTACGGCTTATGGCGATGACTCTATTGCTGGGCTTTTTAATTGAGCGACCCATTTATTACGTGGCTAAAAATAGTTTTGCCAGAATTCGGCCATGTGATTGTTTAGTAAAAGGCGCTTACATTACGCCCAGCGATAAATTTAGTTTACCGTCAGGGCACAGTGCTGGCGCATTTTTAGTTGCCGTTATCTTAGCGCAGTATTTCCCGCAATTCGCAGAGTTATGTTTTTTGTGGGCAACGGGGGTCGCAGCATCGCGGGTGTTACTTGGGGTACATTTTCCTGTTGATGTAATGCTTGGTGCATTGATGGGGGGAAGCTGTGGTTTATTGGCAATCTTGATAGTGGCTACCTTATGAAAATACTTTATGGCATTCAAGGGACCGGTAATGGTCATATAACCCGAGCAAGGGTGATGGCGAATGCGTTTAAGCAAATGGGGATTGCTGTAGATTATGTGTTTTCAGGGCGAGCCCAGCAGAATTACTTTGATATGGACGAGTTTACTAATTATCGCAGCTTTCGGGGGTTATCTTTTACTACTCAAAATGGTCAAGTCAATAGTTACCAAACAGTGAAAAATAGCCGTATATGTAGATTACTAAAAGACATAAAGCAGTTAGATGTATCGGGTTATGATTTTGTGTTTAATGACTTTGAACCGATCACTGCATGGGCAGCAAAACGCCAAGCAGTGCCAGTAATAGGCATGAGTCATCAAGCTGCATTTTTATCACCCAAAGTACCAATGTTTGGCCATAGTTTACTGCGCCGCTCATTAATAAAATATTATGCTCCTGCTGATACCTATTTAGGCGTGCATTGGCAGCCATTCGCACAAAATATCATCCCTCCTTTTATTGCTCATCATCGACATGATAATCCGGTCAATGTTGACAATAAAGTATTGGTATATTTACCTTTTGAAGAACTGCGAAGTGTGATTGATTACTTACAAGATTTTCCTGAAAAAGAATTTTATTGTTACCACCCGCAAGCTCAGGATAGTTCATCCGCTAATATTCATCTACGAGCCCCTTCACGTGGTGGCTTTTTAAATGATTTAGCCAATGCCAGTGGCGTGATCGCAAATGCGGGTTTTGAGCTCTCTAGCGAAGCACTAAAATTAGGTAAAAAACTGTTATTGAAACCATTGTCAGGGCAGTTTGAACAAGACGCCAATGCACAAACATTATTAGCAATGAAAGCCGCGCACGTAATGAATTACTTAAACCCCAATGCGTTGGATGACTGGCTCAATAGTACATCACAAAAACAGATTAATTTTCCAAGTGATCCACAGCCATTAGTTGAGTGGTTAGCAGCTAAACAGTGGCATAACACACAGGAATTACATCAAAATTTGTGGGCTTCGGTAGGTTAAATTCAAAATCAACGGATTTTTTAAAGCACTGTAGTAAAAAAGAATAATAATGTAAGCCAATTGTTAGTTATTTAACTATACTATCTTGCAGTGATTTATTTTATAGGCTGTTGTTAATGAGTTTACTCCAAAATTTGACTATTAAACGTCGTTTACAAGTCAATGCATTAGTTGTTGGTCTCGCTATGGTCGTTATGTTGTGCGTCATTATCTATGAGGCACGCATTATGCTGAAACTAAATGAAACGATTCAGTATGCTGAAGAGCTTGATATACACGAACTGTCAATGCGTAAGTACGAAAAAGACTTTTTGTTTTATAAGCAAGAAGGCAGCTTAGAGTTATTCGATCAAGAATATGAGCAGCTACAGGTTAAAATAAAAATGTTGGCTAAGTTATCAGCCGAGCTTGATATTGCCACTGCGCAAGTCGAGCAATTTGTAGCACTTGCTAAGCAGTATAATGACGACTTTCAAAAAGTTGTAAAATTACAAAAGAAAATTGGTTTGCACCCTAAAGATGCGCTTTATGGCGAACTACGAGATGCTGTACATCAAATGGAAACGCTGTTAAATAAGCAAGATAACTATCATTTACTCACTTTGATGTTGCAGCTTAGACGCTCTGAAAAAGATTTTATGCTGCGTTTTGACCTAAAATATTTAACTCGTTTTGAAGACGGCGTATCGCAGCTAGAACGTCAAATTCGCAACGAAAACTTGGCTTCAAGTGACCAGTCTGAGCTGTTACGTTTACTTGCAATTTATAAAAGTAAGTTTAAGTCGTTAGTTGATGCGCAAGTTGCATTAGGTCTGGATTTAGGTTCAGGTGCACTTGGTAAAATGAGAGACAGCGTTAAACAAAGTGATGATTTAGTCACTTTAATTACGACTGCAACGAAACAACAAGTTGAGTCTACTGCTGCACAAGCACAAATGATTGCTATCGCAATTTTTATTGTTGCCAGCTTACTGGTGATGATTTTGGTGTACTTTACAAGTCGCTCGATTATCGTGCCGATTGAACGGGTGTATCACACCATCAATGAAATTCGTCGCAACAATGATTTACGACTTACAATAGATCATAGTGGTAAAGACGAAGTTACTACCATGACGATCGATTTTAATAGTCTCATAAATGATTTTAAAGAACTGATCTACGAAGTGAATACAGCTTTAACAACTTTAAATATCGCTACCGATCATTTATCGGAGACTACTGCTGCAACCAGCTCGGGCATGCAAGAGCAGTTGCATGAAGCTGATATGGTTGCAACCGCCGCAACTGAAATGCAAGCTACCATTCAAGACATTTCTCATAATACCGAGGCTGCAGCCAAAAAAGCAGAATCAACCAATCAAAGTGCTCAACAGGGACGCAAGGAAGTTGAAGCAACGGTTAAGCAGATCAATCAATTATCTGATTCACTGGGTAATGCCACTACCGTAGTATCACAGCTTGAAAAAGACGGTGAAACCATTGGCTCAGTATTGGATGTTATTCGTGGTATTGCTGAACAAACTAATTTACTAGCACTCAATGCCGCAATTGAAGCTGCGCGCGCCGGAGAGCAAGGCCGTGGCTTTGCTGTTGTTGCTGATGAAGTGCGTTCACTTGCACAGCGGACTCAAGAGTCAACCAAAGAGATTGAGAGCATTATCTCGATTTTACAAGGGCGTACTCAAGAAGTCGTAAGCATAATGCAACGATGCCGAACACAAGGCGGCGAAAGCGCAGCACAAGCAACAAAAGCGGGTGAACTACTGAACTCTATTACCGAAGATGTGCAAACTATTATGGAAATGAGCACGCATATTGCCACCGCAATTGACGAGCAAAGCCAAGTTGCTTCTGAGGTGAATAAAAACGTCGTGCGTATTCGTGATATCGCCGAAGATGCCTCAGCTCATTCATCAAAAAATGCACAAACTAGCGAAGAGGTATCAGAGCAAGCAAGAGTGCTTTACGCCGCGATAGATAAGTTTAAGGTTTAAAAACAGAAGCTAGGTTCTAGGGTTTAGGCTCTAGGAGTTAGCTGAGCTTTAAGCGCTAAGCCATAAGTTTTAAGCAGCCCTGAGTTGTTTGAAAGTTATGGCTTTTTTGTTTGGATAATTAAATAAGCGCCGCGCCTCTGAGCCTCTTTGTAAATATTTCAATTAAAGATCTTTTGCACAAAGAGAAGGGAGTGAAAAGCTTCGGGTTTTGAGCAACGAGCTGCGGGTATACGCCTAGCTCCATTGTAGGTCGTCATTTATGGCGAAAATCAATTAACTATTGGAATTGACTGCTAAAGCACGACCTACGCCAACCTCAGCCTTTAGGCCCTACCTCTAAAACGCAGCGTCTCTTGACCTCTTTGTGAATAATTCACTAAATTTTTTTGCACACAGAGAAGGGAATGAGCAGTAAATGAAGGAAACTTAGCGCTTAGTATTGGCATGCTTAAATAACTGATAATCTAACATGAATATTACTAAGCGATTGAATCAAAATAGCAACTCCGCTATGGTTAAACCATCAATAACAATAAATTAAAAACGAGTTATTCTACAGGCTCGTTAGGATTACGAGAGTATCAATGAAACTTTTAAGCTGGATTTTACTGATATTATTTATATTATCTTATGGTGGTTCTGCATTATTTTGTTCAGGTTTTGTTGATATTATTGAGCCAAATTTTGGTGAATGCTTTAACAGTGGTGTTTCATATTTTGATTATTTTCCAAAAGGTCAGTCTCCTCTTGAAATGTTAGGTGTAAAACTAATTGCGGCATGCTTAGTAATATCATTTGTTATTGGTTTTATTTATCATAGGTTTAAAGTCAGAAAGCAACCCTAACATATATGAGCCTTAACTCAGTCAATAGGCAATAGTATTACCTTTGACGGTTTAAATTCGGTAACGGCCAAACTTAAAATCAATAAACAAATTTGTTTACATCGTCTGTCGATGCAGCTGCAAGTAGCTTACGGTAATCATACTATTTTAGGACTTATTAAAAACCTAGTTACCTAGCACCTTCTCGTTACGCTTCGCTACACTCAACCAGAATGACATAGTTAACTTTAACGCCGAGCTGCGCTAACTTTCACCTTG
The DNA here is from genome assembly GCF_014164535.1 of Pseudoalteromonas sp. SG41-2. Lineage (NCBI taxonomy): Bacteria > Pseudomonadati > Pseudomonadota > Gammaproteobacteria > Alteromonadales > Pseudoalteromonadaceae > Pseudoalteromonas > Pseudoalteromonas sp. SG41-2. The sequence continues at coordinate 110,553 of NZ_JACJFK010000005.1, forward strand.
AACCTTTTAACTCGCAAACTCGCTAAGGCACAAACTTGATCGGTACGCTGTCTTTATTGGCTTGATGTTCTGCGATGCGTTGTTGGTAGGTTTGCCATAAATCGTCATGTTGGGCTTGTAGGTGGCTGAAGTATACCCAGCTAAATAAACCGCTGTTGTGGCCATCGTCAAAGTCTAAACGCAGTGCGTAGTGGCCGACTGGCTCGATGTTTTTGATGCTAACCTGCGATTTACCGAGTACCAATTTCATTGGTTCGTTACCATGGCCTTGTACTTCGGCAGACGGTGAATGAACACGTAAAAACTCACTACTAAAAGTACAGTGGGTGTCATCGTCAAAATAGACATCAAGGGTTTTGCTAACGGTATGATGATGTACCTTGATCACTTGCTTCATTGTTATGCCTGTGTATTGAGCCTAGAACCAAGAACTTAGAGCCTGGGCCCTAAGTTCTAGTTTTAAAATTAAAGAATAAAGCGACTTAGGTCTTCATCTTCCACCAGTGCACCTAAATGCTTCTCAACATAGGCGGCATCAATGACTAAACTGGTGCCAGCTTGCTCTGATGCATCATAGGAAATTTCTTCCATCAGTTTTTCCATTACCGTATGTAGGCGACGTGCACCAATGTTTTCGGTTTTTTCATTAACTTGCCATGCCGCTTTGGCAATGCGCTCGATGGCGTCATCGCTAAACTCTACACTTACTTGCTCTGTTTTAAGTAGTGCATGTTGTTGCTCGGTCAGCGAGGCATGTGGTTCGGTTAAAATACGTTTAAAGTCGTCAGCGGTTAATGCTTCAAGCTCTACACGAATAGGTAAGCGACCTTGTAGTTCTGGGATCATGTCAGATGGTTTTGCCATTTGGAATGCGCCAGAGGCAATAAACAACATATGGTCAGTTTTCACCATGCCATGCTTAGTGCTCACGGTTGAGCCCTCAATCAGTGGCAGTAAGTCACGCTGTACGCCTTCACGGCTTACATCTGGACCTGATGATTCACCGCGTTTACAGATTTTGTCTATCTCGTCGATAAACACAATACCGTTTTGTTCGGCTGCGAAGATTGCTTGCTCTTTTAGCTCTTCAGGGTTTACTAATTTAGAGGCTTCTTCTTCAACCAATAATTTAAACGCTTCTTTAATTTTAAGTTTGCGTTTAGTGCGCTTGTCACCCGCCATATTTTGGAACATGCCTTGCAGCTGGTTGGTCATTTCTTCCATACCAGGTGGTGCCATGATCTCAACATTTGGTTGTGCTTGGGCTAAATCAATATCAATTTCTTTATCGTCTAATTGACCTTCGCGTAATTTTTTACGGAAGATCTGACGCGTTGAAGATCCTTCATCGCGTTGGCTTTCACCAGACGAATCTTTAGCAGGAGTCAGTAGTGCATCTAAAATACGTTCTTCGGCAGCTTCTTCTGCGCGATGTTTGAATTTTTTAGTTTGTTGTTCACGGGTCATTTTGATTGATACATCAACCAAGTCGCGAATGATGGTTTCAACCTCTTTACCAACATAGCCCACTTCAGTGAACTTAGTCGCTTCGACTTTAATGAAAGGCGCGTTGGCAAGTTTTGCTAAACGACGGGCAATTTCAGTTTTACCAACACCGGTTGGACCGATCATCAGGATATTCTTCGGCGTTACTTCAGCGCGAAGATCTTCATCTAGTTGCATGCGGCGCCAGCGATTACGAAGGGCAATAGCCACTGCTTTTTTTGCTTTTGCTTGACCAATTATATGCAGGTCAAGTTCATGAACGATTTCTCTGGGAGTCATATCAGACATAGCAGTTCCTATTACAATTCTTCGATGGTTTGAAAGTTATTTGTGAATACACAAATATTGCCGGCAATTGTCAGGCTTTTTTCAACAATTTCGCGGGCGCTTAAATCGGTGTTTTCAAGTAGGGCAGTTGCAGCTGATTGGGCAAAGTTACCACCACTACCAATGGCAATTAAATCATTTTCAGGCTGCACAACATCACCGTTACCAGTAATTATCAGTGAGGCTGTGGAGTCGGCAACAGCAAGTAATGCTTCGAGTTTGCGCAAGGCGCGATCGCTACGCCAATCTTTAGCCATTTCAACTGCGGCTTTGGTTAGATTGCCTTGGTGCATTTCAAGCTTGCTTTCAAAACGTTCGAACAGGGTGAAGGCATCAGCAGTGCCGCCAGCAAAACCGGCGATCACTTTGCCATTATAAAGGCGTCGAACTTTGCGGGCGTTGCCCTTCATTACGGTGTTACCAAGTGAAACTTGGCCATCGCCACCAATGACGACTTTATCGCCGCGACGTACACTTACAATAGTGGTCATGTTATTCCTCATCATCGAGTCGCAGGGGCGACTCGTTAAAAGCGATTGATGATGAGTTAATATGGGTTAATGGGCTAAAATCAAGTCCAATTCCAAATTCCGCAACCAGTTATTTTGCTACGCTTTAGTTTGTTTTTATCACTTTCGGCTAAACGTTTGGTTTTATAAGGACCTAAACGCACTTTATACCAGACACCGTTAGTGCCGGTTGTTTCACGAATTTCGGCGATTAATCCGGCAAATGCAATTTTAGCTTTTAAGGTTTCTGCTTGGCCATGGGTTCTGAATGAGCCGCATTGCATTACATAAGGGCCTTTTTGTTCAAGCTCTCTTACTTCAACTTGAATTTCATGCTCTTTGATTTCTTTTATGAATTCAGGAGGGCGTGGTTTAGGCAACTCTTGTTGCACTTTTGCAGGTGTTGGGTTTGCTTGTTGTTCAACCAGCTTTGGATCTGCATTGGTTTTGACATACCATAAACCAAAACTAAAACCGCCAACAAGTAGTACGGTAACCAGTACTAATAATACGGGGAATGGTTTTTTCGGTGGCGCTGTTTTTTTACTATTACGGTTGCCCGGTTTTTTATTAATAAAATCGTGTTGTGCCATGGTGGTATTGGGCTTCTAACCTTAAATCATATCTATTGGATCTACATCTAAGCTCCATCGCACCTTTTGCGCTAATTTACTGGTACTTAAGTAGTCTACCATTTGCGCGAGATATTGGTGTAATAGAGGGCGTTCGAGCGCTTGAATATGCAATTGAAAGCGATATTTCCCCGCAATTCGCTCGAGCGGTGCAGGGATCGGACCTAGCAATTGTATACCAGTTAGACCTTGGACTGGAACTAAATCTGTTAAAAAATCGACCACTTGCTTTATGTTGTGACCTTCAGCGCGGACAATCGCCATATTAGTTATTGGTGGTAGCTGTGCGTCATCGCGCTCTTGCAGTGCAAAACGGGCGAAATCTTGATAACCATTATTGACTAAATCTTGTAATAAAGGATGTTCGGGAAAGTGAGTTTGCAATAATACATGACCTGGTTCGCCACTGCGCCCAGCACGGCCAGCCACCTGAGTAACCAATTGTGCTAAATGCTCTGTGGCGCGAAAGTCGCACGAGTACAAGCCGCCGTCGACATCAAGGATCAATACTAAGCTCACATCAGCAAAGTGATGACCTTTGGCAAGCATTTGGGTGCCAACTAAAATCCTTGCACCGCCTTGGTTTATATCGTCTAGGGCTTTTTCTAAACTGCCTTTACGACGCGTTGAGTCGCGATCAATCCGGCTAATCGGGGTATCAGGAAACTCGGTTGTTAAAAACTCTTCTATTTGTTCGGTGCCTTTGCCGTTAGGAAATATTTGTGTACTACCACAGTCTGGACACTGATGCGGCACGCGTTCTTGCTCACCGCAGTGATGGCAAATCATCTGGCCGATGGCCTTGTGAAAAGTCGCACTGGTGCTGCAACGTGTGCACTCACTTAACCAACCACATTCATGGCAAATCAGGGTAGGCGAAAAACCGCGACGGTTTAGAAATACCATCACTTGTTTGCCTCGTTTTAAATGCTGACGCATAGTGGCAAGACTGGCATGGGCTATACCAGCTTGATCCGGCTGGCCTTTCATATCAATCAGCTGAAATTTATTGTCGGTACTGGTTTGCGCACGTTGCGTTAGGCTCAGCAGTTGGTATTTATTATGAATTGCCTTATGCAAGGTTTCGAGCGCCGGGGTTGCTGAGCCTAAGATCAGCGGTATTTTATGTTGAAAAGCGCGGTATGCGGCTAAATCACGGGCATGGTAACGTAAGGTATCTTGTTGTTTAAATGAACCGTCATGTTCTTCATCAACAATGATCATACCAAGCTTTAAAAATGGTAAAAAGATACTCGAACGTGTACCAATCACAATTGCGCAACTGGCTTTTTCACAAAAGCGCCAAGTTTGTAAGCGTTCGTTATCGGTCAGTGCTGAATGCCACAGCATAATCGGCGTATCAGGAAAGCGACGACGAAATCGATTAACCGTTTGTGGCGTAAGGCCAATTTCAGGCACTAGTACGAGTGCTTGTTCACCGCGTTTTAAAACCTCTTCAAGGCATTGTAAGTAAACCTCGGTTTTACCACTGCCAGTAACACCTTCTAGTAAAAAGCTATTGAAACCGACCGCTTGATTAATGGTGGTACAGGCTACTGCTTGCTCTTTATTTAGAGTCGGCTTAGTGCCTACGGTGGGAAGTTGTTGTTGCCATTGGTTGTCGTGTTCAATCGTTTGGCTGATCAGCTCTTTGTTAAGTAAGCTGTCGATAGTTTTTTTACTAAACCCCAGCGCTTTTAATTCTGTAAGTGATGATTTACCCGAATCTGCCAGTTGTTTGAGTAAGCTTAGTTGGCTCTTTGCTTTTAAAGACGGTAATTTAGCGCCTTTTGCAGTTAGTGCCACCATACTAATACTGCTTTTATCTGGGCACAGTCCTTGACGCAGCGCGCCAGGCAGGGCGATATGAATTGTTTCACCTAGTGGGTAGCAATAATAGCGCGCAGTAAAACGCAATAATTCGATATGTCGCTCTGATAAAACAGCTTCATCATCAATCACTTCAAGCACTGCTTTAAGTTTATTAACCGGCACATCGGTGTTGGTTTTTAGCGCCAGTACGACCGCAACTTTGCGCTGATTACCAAATGGCACCCATACCCGCGCACCGACTTTAGGCATCACCGATAAACCATCTAGTTGCTCTGGAATGCGATAATCAAAGGTGCGATGCAACGGTACTTTTATAGCAACTTCAACAAAACTCATAACAACCCAAACAAGAACGAATAAGGGAGTTAATGTACTAAAATTATGGCTGAAAACCTACCTGCAAATACCTTCTTTAAAACTTTTGTTCATTTTATTAGCAAAAACGACATTTAAAGCTTGTAGCAAGTGGGGTTGTTGCTTAGAATACGCGTCCTAAATAATTTGTTTTAACGACGTATGGTGCCAGACTCCGGGTTTGGAGAGCGATGCGGCCTTAACTAGAGGTTTCTATGAAAGAAGGTATTCACCCTAAGTACGAAGTAATTTCAGCATCATGTTCATGTGGAAATAAATTCGAAACTCGTTCTACTCTGTGTAAAGACATTCACTTAGACGTATGTTCTGCGTGTCACCCGTTTTACACTGGTAAGCAAAAAGTTTTAGACACAGGTGGCCGTGTTGATCGCTTTAACAAGCGTTTCGGTTCACTTAGCAGCAAGTAATTCTTGTTGTTTTGTCGGAAAAAGCACCTTAGGGTGCTTTTTTTATGCCTGCTATTTATTAAAAACACCGCCTTTTAGTCTTTATTTCTTGCTCTAGTGCTCCAGCTTTACGCATTCATTATGTTGTGACTATTTCCCACTTTTATATCCAGTATAGCGAGTAAATAACAGACAAATAGTGATTTGTTGACTATATTGTCATTCTCGTTAAAGCGATAAATTAAACGTTTTTGTCGGTAAAGTTAGGTCTTTTGCGGTTAAATGTTGTTAACGTCTTACTTTGATGGTTTTTAGTCATAGGTCATTATTTTTGCTTTAAAGCGTTGCATAATGAGCATTTTAAGATGGGTTTTTTGATGCTTTGTGGCGTTTTTATAGCCGAAAATTGAAGCTTTTTTGCAAAAAATGCTGACAAAACGCATAAAATTAACGGATATAGCATATAACAGGATAGACCTGATATTGCTTGAATTTAATTATAATATAGGTATCGTTCCCTATAAGATATAAGAACTGCTTACTCTCACTTTCAACTTAACTTACTTGCAGGATAAAATCGCGTTATGTCAGACTTTCGTGAACAAGCTTTACATTACCATTCGCACCCCGTTCCAGGAAAAATTAGCGTTGAGCTTACAAAGCCAGCTGAAACCGTACAGGATCTTGCACTCGCATACAGCCCCGGTGTTGCAGAACCGGTACGTGAAATAGCTGCTGATCCCGCTAATGCCTACAAATACACCGGTAAAGGCAATATGGTTGCGGTTATTACTAACGGCACCGCTATTTTAGGTTTAGGTAACTTAGGTCCATTGGCTTCAAAACCGGTTATGGAAGGTAAAGCGTTATTATTTAAACGCTTTGCGGGTCTAGATTCGATAGATATTGAGGTGAAACACAATACCACCGAAGATTTCATCAATACAGTTGCTAACATCGCTGATACGTTTGGCGGTATTAACTTAGAAGACATTAAAGCGCCAGAGTGTTTTGAAATAGAAAAAGCATTGATCGAGCGTTGTAGCATTCCAGTGTTCCACGACGATCAACACGGTACCGCGATTGTAACGGCTGCTGGTATGATCAACGCACTTGAAGTACAAGGCAAAGAAATCGAAGATGCGATTATCGTTTGTTTAGGAGCCGGTGCCGCAGCGGTTGCGTGTATGGAGCTACTGATCAAGTGTGGTGCATTGCGTGAACATATTTACATGTTAGATCGTAAAGGCGTTATTCATACTCGTCGTGATGATTTAAACGAGTACAAACAGTTATTCGCTAACAATACAGATAAGCGCACACTGCAAGATGTTATTGCTGATGCCGATGTATTTGTTGGTGTATCTGGCCCGAATTTACTTTCTCCTGACGATCTTAAGTTAATGGCTGATCGACCTGTAGTGTTTGCCTGTTCAAACCCAGATCCAGAAATCTCACCAGTGCTTGCTCATGGTGCTCGCGATGATTTAATCATGGCAACGGGTCGTTCAGATTATCCAAACCAAGTTAACAACGTGCTGTGTTTCCCATTTATTTTCCGTGGTGCGCTAGATGTGCGTGCAAGCAAAATTAATGATGAAATGAAAATTGCTGCGGTTGACGCTATTCGTAGCATTGCTAAAGAACCAGTACCAGCGGAAGTATTAAAAGCGGCGGGTGTTGAGACACTTGAATTTGGTGCGCAGTATATTATTCCAAAACCGATGGATCCGCGTCTATTACCGCGCATTGCCAAAGCAGTAGCGCAAGCGGCAATTGATTCTGGTGTTGCACAAATTGATATGCCGGAAAACTACATGGAGTAGCTGCTTCGCTGCAATTGGTAATGGCACAATAATAAAAACCTCAGCAACTTACGTTACTGAGGTTTTTTTGTAGCCAATTCCTGAAGCAGGAATATATACAAATGATAACTTAATCTTCGTTGAGTACAGGTACTTCGAGACCCATTTCAAGCATGATTTTTTTCACTTCTTCAGGCACTTTCTCTGGATTATCTTTACGTAAATCTTCATCGTTTGGCAGTGGTTGGCCAGTAAATGCGTGTAAAAATGCTTCACAAAGTAATTCGCTATTTGTTGCATGGCGAAGATTATTAATTTGACGACGAGTGCGCTCATCAGTCAAAACTTTTAATACATTTAGCGGGATCGAAACGGTGATCTTTTTAACTTGTTCTGATTTTTTCCCGTGTTCTGCGTATGGGTGAATATATTCACCATTCCATTTAGCCATAGGATGTATCGTTGCCTCAGGTTGTTAATTGTTTGCGCGACCTTTTGCAGCGCAAAGATGGCGAAATTCTATCGTGTTAAAAAAGATAGTCAAATACTTGTTTTTTAGCCATCTAGAGGCTTAAATGTTTTTACTTCTAATCTTGCGGCTAAAACCGCATAAATGCTTTGACTTATTAAATTTGATCCTCTAACCTTTTAGACGTCTAAACATCCATTTAATTGTAGGTGACGGTATGAGTCAAAAGAATAAAGCAACCATTGCAGTACGCAATGGTATTGATGCAGATAAACATCACGGCGCGGTTGTGCCTCCCATTCATTTATCGACCACCTACTCATTTGCTGATTTTGATAAAAAGCGCCAATATGATTATGGCCGTAGCGGCAACCCAAACCGTGATTTACTCGCTGAAACGCTCGCTAAGCTTGAAGGTGGCGCTAAGGGGATTATCACTGCAACGGGCATGGCTGCGGTGCATTTAGCTACTCAGCTGCTAAACAGTGACGATACCTTAGTGATCCCACATGATTGCTATGGCGGTAGTTACCGCTTATTCACCTCACTTGAAAAGCGTGGCTTATTAAAGTTAGTGGTTTTAGATTTAACTAAATCTGAAAATCATCAAAAAATTCTTGAGATAAAACCAAAGCTAATTTGGATTGAAACACCGAGTAATCCTATCTTACGGTTAACCGATATTAAAGCGATCACCACGATTGCTAAGCAGTGCGGTGCGTTGGTTGGTGCCGATAACACATTTTTATCACCTGCTTTGCAAAACCCAATTGAGTTTGGTGTTGATATTGTGGTGCATTCGACCACTAAATATATTAACGGTCACTCAGATGTTGTTGGTGGTGCGGTGATCGCCGCTACCCAAGAGTTGGGTGATGAGCTTGCTTGGTGGGCTAATAACATTGGCATTACCGGTGCCCCGTTTGATAGCTACTTAACGTTACGTGGTTTACGTACTTTGAATGTTCGTTTACGTCAGCATCAAGAAAATGCCTTTATTATTGCCCAATATCTAGAAAACTCCCCTTATGTAAGCCAAGTATATTACCCTGGATTAGTATCTCATCCACAGCATGAACTCGCTAAACAGCAGCAACGTGGTTTTGGTGGCATGGTAAGCTTTGATATCAAAGGTGATATTAATGATGCTGCAGAATTTTTGACCAGCTTAGAAGAATTTAGCTTAGCTGAGTCATTAGGTGGGGTTGAGAGTTTGATTTGTCACCCTGCAACTATGACCCACGCAGGTATGGAGGCAACTGCTCGTCTTGCTGCGGGAGTAGGTGATACCCTGATCCGTATTTCGGTGGGCATTGAAGATGTAAAAGATTTAATCGCTGACTTAGATCGTGTATTCAATAAAGTGAAACCAGGTCAAGCTCAGCACGGCGCAAAAGTAATCGCTTCCTCTGTTCAACAACAAGATGATGAGCAATCAAACTCATTTAAACTGACTCCTGCACATACGGCTTTGTGGTAATAAAAAATGGTAAATATAGTTCATAAATTTGGTGGTTCTAGCCTTAGTTCTGCAGAGCGTTATCAGGCCGTAGCAAATATTATTCTAGCCCATACGGAAGCCGGTGATTGTGTGGTGGTATCCGCAGCCGGTAAAACTACCAATACGTTAGTTACGTTATGGCATAGTTACCAGCAAGGTGATCAACAGGCAGTGAGTGATATTTTATTGCAGCTTGATAATCATCAACGTACTTTGATCGAGCAGTTATTGAGTCCAGCAGCGCGACATACGGCATTAAACGTATTAGAACAAGAGCTAGCCTTAATTGCACAGCAAACTCAACAGCAAAGCTTACAGGAAGCCGCATTGCTTGCTCACGGTGAAGTTTGGTCGGCACGATTATTGGCTAGCTATTTAAAACAGTTAAATGTTGCAGCTCAAGATGTTGATGCTCGTCAATTGTTTACCCTTAATGATGGGCAATTATTACATCAAAAAAATCAACAAGCCTGTGCCGAGTTAATTTCAGCCAATTGCATTAATATTGTTACCGGTTTTATAGCCGCTGATTGCCAAGCAAATACCGTTACTTTGGGGCGCAATGGCAGTGATTACAGCGCGACTTTGTTAAGCAGTTATTGTCATGCTAGTCAGGTATCAATTTGGACTGATACCCAAGGGGTGTTTAGTACCGACCCTCGTAAAGTAAAAAAAGCGATTAAGTATTCTAAAGTATGTCGTGGCCAAGCAAACTTACTGGCGCGTTTGGGCAACCCAGTGTTACATGCTAAAACTCTCTCGCCATTAAAAAATACTGATATCAAATTAGTCGTTCGCAGTAGTTACGACAGCGAAGCTAGCGCGACAGAAATTGTCAAAGAAGGTTACAGCAAAGCTAAGCGTTTTATCACTACCTTAGAAAATATTGATTTACTGCGCATTGATCAGCTGCGTGGCGGTGAAATTGGCGAATTAAGTCAGCTTATTCAACACAGCTTGCATCATTTTATTAAAAACGGCGATACCTACTTACTAGTGCCTGCAGCAGCGACTCATCAGGTGGTGAGTCATTTGCAAGGGCGCGCTAATATTATTGAGTCGAACTTACATGGTTGCGCTGTTGTGGCGCCACGAAATGATGTAGCGCAATTATTTGAACAAGCAACGCAAGTGCTTAGTGAGCAAAGTTTAGTGCCGCGCTTTAGCCATCAAGACGCAGACTACATATTACTACTAACGGATCAATCTATTGATAGTGATGTATTGACCTTATTGCATGATAAGCTGATTAACAAAGGCCAAGAGCTTGCCATTATTGTTGCTGGCCTTGGTAATGTTGGTGAAGTATTTATTGAGCAACTAAGTCAGCAGCTTAATCGTTTGCAGCAACACTTCAGCGTTAAGCTGGTTGGTTTATTACGCTCGCGCTCTATGTTGTTCAGCCCAAGTGGTATCGTGCTTGAGCAATGGCAGTCACAGTGGCAAAACGAAGCAATAGATTACCAAGAAGCTGATTTACTGACACGTATCAGCGAACTCGATTACGAACACAAAGTGCTGATTGATATTACTGCTAGTGAAGCGTTTAGTAAGCTTTACCCGGCGTTTGTAAATTTAGATTGTCACCTGATCAGTGCTAATAAATATGCGGGCACTGCAAATAATGACTGGTATCAAAATTTACGCCGTAATTTAGCTGAACGTAACTTATTATGGCGTTATAACACCAGTGTTGGTGCGGGTTTACCAATTAATTTTGCGTTAGCTGATTTACAAAACAGTGGCGACAGTATTACCCATATTGAAGGCGTGTTCTCAGGCACTTTATCGTGGTTGTGTAGCAGTTATGATGGCAGTGTGGCGTTTTCCGATTTAGTGTTGCAAGCGCAGCAAATGGGTTACACCGAGCCTGATCCACGGGAAGATTTATCAGGGCGTGATATGCAGCGTAAGCTATTAATTTTAGCTCGTGAATTAGGGCTCACCTTAGAGCTTGATGAGATTGGCTTAACACCGTTGATGCCAGAGCAACTAGCGCAAGGTGATTGGCAGTCTTTTTTAGCTAATAAGCAGTTGCTTGATGACTTTATTGCTGAAAAAGCACAGTTAGCTGGCAAAGAAAACAAAGTACTGCGTTATACCGGTGCGTTAACAATTGCTGATGGCAAAGTAACCGCTAAAGTCGGTTTGGCTTATGCAACACAGGGTGATGCCTTAGCTAACTTAACTCCAGGTGATAATATCTTTGTTATCAACAGTCAGTGGTATAGCGATAATGCGTTGGTGATCCAAGGTCCTGGTGCAGGCAAAGAAGTTACCGCAGCAGGCGTGCATTCTGATTTATATTGGTTAATACAAAACTTAAAATGAGCTCTGAGTTTGTAAAATAAAAAAAGCGCCGATTGGCGCTTTTTTTATGTAGCAGCGATTTTATATCGCGATAGAGTAATATTAAAACAGCTCTTCTTCTGTTTTAGTCTCTTCTTCAAACACGTTTTCTACATGCTGCATCACATACTTAGTGGGCGAGGTGCCTTTTTCAAAGTATTCAAAGCGACTAGTGTAATCGTTCTTTTGACTCAAGAGTCCCGTTGCTAGATCGATTCGTACCGACACTAATCCTTCAGGTGGCTCGATTGGTGCTTCTGGCTTATCTTTGAGTGCTACTCGCATAAAGTCAATCCATGCTGGTTGAGCTGTTTTAGCACCAGATTCTGCACCAGAGATCTGGGTATTATCCATGTTGTTATTATACGTCGAGCGACCAAGCGGGTTACCTGGATTATCAAATCCAACCCAGACCGAGGTCATAACATTACGGTTAAAGCCGCTAAACCAAGTATCGACAGAGTCATTAGTAGTACCCGTTTTACCGGAAAGATCGCGACGTTCTAATACCTGAGCACGCCAACCTGTGCCACTCCAACCCGTTTTATGAGCCCAACTACCGCCTCCCCAAATTGCGCTATTCATCGCATCAGCTATCAAAAACGCGTTTTGTTTAGATATGATGCGCGGCGCACAATGATTTGCTGCTTGGCTGGTATTTAACCCAGAAGTAGACTCAAATTGAGTCGTTGTTAGCGGAGGAGTAACGGGATCACACGCTAATAGTGGTTCTGTTTTAAATAACACATTACCTGCAGAGTCTTGAATCTCATTAATGAAATAAGGGGTGATCAAATGACCGCCATTGGCAAATGTGCTCATGCCACGGGCAAGCTCTAAAGGAGTAATTGACGCACTACCTAAAGCTAGCGATTCACTGCGATTGATATCATTATTTTGAAAGCCAAATTTTAATAGGTGATCAGCTGTGCGCTGCAAGCCTACCCCGCGTAGTAAGCGCACCGAAATAACGTTTTTCGATTGTGCTAAAGCACGACGAATACGGATTGGGCCGTTATATATCGCAGGGCTGTTTTTTGGTCGCCATGCGACCCCTAGGCTCTTGTCCCATTGATTGATTGGTGCATCATTTAAAATAGACGCTAAGGTATAACCATTATTCAGCGCCGCTGAATAAATAAACGGCTTAATGTTAGAACCTACCTGACGTTTTGCTTGCACGGCTCGGTTATATTGGCTTTGTTCAAAGCTATAGCCACCAACAATCGCTTTAATGCGACCATCATTCGGATCCAGCGATACTAATGCACTTGACGCTTCAGGCAATTGGCTGAGTAGATAACTACCATCGTCATTTTTACGTAGCCAAATTTGCTCCCCTGGATTGAGTATGTCGGTAGCGGTTTTTGGAGGAAAACCTTGACGGTAACGGGTAATGTATTTGCGTGCCCATTTGAGATTATCCCAGTCTAGAGTGGCTTGCTCACCACTTTTTAATAACACTGTTGCCGTTTGATCTGCTACAGACAAAACTGCTGCTGTTAATAACGGGGCAATTTCTTTTACCGGTTTTAGCTTTGCTAAAATTTCACTAGAACTTAGGGCTGGTTGCGTTTCAAAATCCCACAGTTGCTGCTCTGGGCCACGATAGCCATGGCGCATATCGTATGCATGGAGATTATTAACGAGTGCTTTTTGCGCTGCGGCTTGTACGTCAGATTCAACACTGGTGTAAACTTTAAAGCCGGTATTATAGGCTTTTTCGTAGCCATAACGAGCGACCATTTCTGCACGCACCATTTCAGATATATAAGGCGCATATAAGTCTATTTCGGCACCATGAAATTTTGCCGTAATTGGTTCTTGAGAGCTTTGGTTGTAGTCTGCTTGAGAGATATAACCTTCATCGAGCATACGTCTGAGTACCACATTACGGCGTGCCTTGGCGCGAACTGGGTTTCTGATCGGATTTAAAGCTGACGGCGCTTTTGGTAAGCCTGCAATCATTGCCATTTGCGCTAAAGTTAACTCGTTTAGTTGCTTTCCATAATAGACTTGTGCAGCGGCTCCGATACCAAAAGCACGATTACCTAACTCTATTTTATTTAGGTATAAAGCGAGTATTTCATCCTTGGTAAGTAAGTTCTCAATGTGTAACGCAATGAAGATCTCTTTTACTTTACGGATATAGGCCTTTTCACGTGTTAAGAAGAAGTTACGAGCTAACTGCATTGTTATAGTACTTGCGCCTTGTTTTTTCTCACCAGTTGAAATTAATACGAGCGCTGAACGTAAAATACCTATAGGATCTATACCTATATGGTCATAAAAGCGGTTATCTTCAGTAGCTAAAATAGCATTTATGAGTGGTTGTGGGATCTCTTCTATAGTCACTGGAATGCGACGTTTTTCACCGAACTGGTTGATTAACAAACCATCTTTCGAAAAGACTTGCATAGGAGTTTGTAATTGCACGTCTTTTAAAACTTGCACACTGGGGATATCAGATTTAACGTAATAATAAAGGCTTACTAAGGTAATGAGCCCTAAAAACGCGCAGATGATAAAAAATTGTAAAGTTCGTTTCAATAAAATCACTTATATTTTCCCTAAATGGACTCCCAATTAGAATCGGAGACTGCTAGTATATATTGATTAAAAAATGAATAGTATTTTTTCATATAAAAATTATAACTTGTTTATTCTTAAAACAAAGGCCAAGTTGCGAACATGCTAAGTCAACTATTGAGTAAGTCTTCATCGATGATGGTAGGGATAGATATCGGTTCACATGCTATAAAAGCGGTGTTGCTGAATGAAACGGACAGTGGCTACAGGCTCGAAGCGCTAGCAATTGAGCCAATGCCAAAAGGTACAATGGCTGAGCGCAATATTCAAGATATTGAGGCAATTGGTAATATCATTACTAAGCTAAAGCGTAAGTTACCTAAGTCAATTCGTTCGGCAGCAGTGGCTGTATCGGGACAAACCGTCATTACGAAAGTAATTTTTATGGATGTTACGCTTAGCGATGCAGAGCTTGAGTCGCAAATAGAAATCGAGGCCGACAGCCTTATTCCCTATCCTTTAGATGAAGTTAGCCTAGATTTTGAAAAGCTCAGTACCAACGAAGCCGATCCTTCCAAAATGAATGTGTTGCTTTCAGCTGCGCGTACCGAAAGTGTTGAAGCCCGTGTTGGTGCCTTAGAATCAGCTGGCTTAATAGCAAAAGTAGTTGATGTAGAAAGCTATGCGCTGAGTCGCGCAATGGATGTGTATTATCAGCAATTACCAAGCGATGCATTTAATAAGTGTGTAGCAGTGGTCGATATTGGCGCGGTACTTATGTTGGTAAGTGTGGTACTTGGCGGTGAAACGATTTACACCCGAGACCAGGTATTTGGTGGCGATCAATACACCAACAGCATAGTGGCTTATTACAATAAAAGTTTTGATGAAGCTGAAATAGGCAAAACTACTGGCGATCTTCCGCCTAACTATACGTTTGAAGTATTGGCACCGTTTCAAACCTCATTATTACAGCAAGTGCGCCGCGCAGTGCAGATGTTTTTAACTACCAGTGGCAAAGATCAAATCGATTACATTGTGCTTACTGGTGGCACAGCGATGATTGATGGCCTTGATCGATTGCTAATTGAAGAACTAGGTATTCATACCATAGTGGCTGAGCCTTTTGAAAATATGGATATTTCCCACCATGTCGATCGCAATGTGTTACAGCGTCATCGTACTCAATTTGCAATAGCGACAGGTTTGGCATTAAGGAGTTTTTCATCATGCCACATATAAATCTACTGCCGTGGCGCGAACAGCAGCGAAAACAATCGCAGAATAAATTTGTCACTATTTTATTTTTCGTGGTGCTTGGCAGTTTTATCAGTATGTATTTATTGAGTAGCTATTACGGTGGTTTACGAGACGGTCAAAATATTAAAAATAATTACCTTTCAACTGAAATAGGGCAATTAGATCGGCGTATTAGTGAAATTCGTGAGTTAGATAAAAAGAAAGAAAACTTACAGCAACGTATGCGCTTAATTGAAGAGCTGCAAAGTAGTCGTAATTTAGGCACACAAATTATGGATGAAGTTGCCAAAATTGTACCAACGGGTGTTTATCTAACTAAGTTAGAGCGCCGTGGTAGTGCAATTCATGTGGTTGGGCGTAGCGAATCAAATAATTATTTGTCAAACATGTTGCGCCAAGTACAAAACTCCTATCTGCTCGAAAAGCCGACAATGCAAGGCATTATTGCAGGGGAGAAATCGTCTCGTTTATTGAGTGATTTTAATATGGAATTTTATGTAAAACCCTTTGATAAGATTGGAGAGGTTAAATAATGAACCTTGATATCAAAGCGTTAACAGAGATTGAATGGAACGAAATTGAGCTTGAAAATATCGGCGATTGGCCAATAGTTGTCAAGGTTATTTGCTGTACTTTTGTAGCTGCCTTGGTGCTGTTTTTTAGTTACAGCTTATTGGTTTCAGATGAAATAGATAGCTACCACAATGCAGTTAGTAAAGAAGTTGAGTTACGCAGTACCTATCGAGTGAAATATGCTGTGGCCAGTAATCTAGAAATTTACCGTCAACAAATGGTTGAAATGGAAGAAAAGTTTTCTTTACTACTAAAGCGCTTACCGACTTCAAACGAAACACCAGGCTTACTTGATGATTTATCTTATGTGGGCACGACCAGTGGCTTAACCTTTCTTAAAATTGGCTGGTTACCAGAAGTGGAAAAAGAATTTTATACTGAGTTACCGATTAAAATTGAAGTAATAGGTAGCTACCATGAGTTTGGTGATTTTGTTGGTAAAGTGGCGCAACTTCCTCGTATAGTAAGTTTGCATGACTTTTCAATTAATAGTTCAGACTCAGGCAAACTGACATTTAGCGTGGTTGCCAAAACTTACCGCTATGAAGGCGGCGTGAAGAAAGTAGGGGCTAAAAAATGAAAAAACTAGCCTTTGTTTTACTCAGCGGTATTTTGGTGAGCGCATGTAACGATGATACTTCTGAGCAAAAAGAATTTATTGATCAGGTAAAAGCCAGCACTACACCTAAGGTAGAGGCTATTCCAAAACTGACCCAATTTGAGCACTTTGAATACAATGCACAGCAACTACGTAGTCCTTTTGTTGCGCCGCAACCAGAAATTATTCAAAATAACATGATCCAAGTTAAAAACTGCTTACACCCTGATCCTGATCGTACGCGTGAAGTATTAGAGAAATATCCGTTGGATAACCTAGCAATGAAAGGCACGCTGGGTTCTGGTGGCCAAACATGGGCATTAATTAAAGCTGCAGATGATACTTTACACCGAGTTACTATCGGTAATCATATTGGTTTGTATCATGGTGTTGTACAAGATGTTAAAAGTGATTATATAGAATTGTTAGAATTAATACCCGACGGGTCTGGTTGTTGGAAAGAGCGCCTGACGAAGCTGGAAATGTTAGAGGCGGGATCCAATGGCACTAGTTAAAAATAAAAAAGGTAAAATTAAAATGCATAAGGGAGTATCTTGGAGTAATCGCATTCAGCAGGCTTTGTTTGTTGTTATTGCCCTTTTTATCACGCAATCAGCAATGGCTACGCCGCTATTGTATGATGTTCGTTATAGCCCGCTAATAGCTGGAGAAACACAGTTACAGCTGGTATTTGATGAAGAGCTGACTGAAGAGCCAAAAGTTCAGGTATTTAATAACCCGGCTCGTATTGAAATGCGCTTTAATGCAGCTAGTGTTGAACAAGGTTTAAGTGAAGTACAAATCAACCAAGCAGGTATTGAAAAAGTTAATAGTGTAGCTGTTGATGGTAACTTGATTGTCACTGTTCATTTAGAGCGTTTAAAAATTTACCAAACAACGGTGAACAATAACCTTGTTTCATTACACGTTTCCGATAATCCGATCACGTCACAACAAGATGCTAATACCGCTAAAGAAGTGACTGGCAATTACATCAACTCAATCCAGTCTATTGATTTTCGTCGCGGTGAAAAAGGTGAAGCGCGAGTCTTAGTCTTTTTACAAGATACTCAAGCTGCGATTGATGTGCATGAAAGTGGCGGTAAAATTATTGCTGAGTTTCATCATACCGATATTTTAGATGACTTATTATATGAGCTAGATGTGCTAGATTTTGGCACTGTAGTGAGCTCAATTGAGACATTTAAAGAAAATAATATGAGTAGGGTAGTGATAACCCCTAATGCCGCGTTTAAATTCACTTATCAACAAATTGAAAATATTCTTACACTTACAGTTGAAAAAGATGAATCGCAACGTTCATATTTAGAAGGTGGTAAAGAATACCAAGGTCGCCCAATGACCCTAAACTTTCAAGACATCTCTGTGCGTGCCGTATTGCAAATTATTGCCGGCTATAATGATTTCAACCTAGTAACCAGTGACTCAGTCAGTGGCAACATAACTCTGCGTTTAGATGGTGTGCCTTGGGATCAAGCTCTTGACGTGGTATTACGCGTTAAAGGTTTAGATAAGCGTATGGATGGCTCTATATTAATGGTGGCACCATCTGAAGAGCTTGCCGCCCGCGAAGCGAAAGATCTAAAAGCCAAACAACAAGTTGAAGACTTAGAGCCGCTTTATAGTGAATATATTCGTTTGAATTATGCTAAAGCGGAAGAGTTTGCTGATTTACTGAAAACCGACACTAACAGCATTATTAGTGCTCGCGGCAGTGTATCCGTTGATAAACGTACCAATACCTTGTTAATTAAAGACACCGTTAAAAGCATTGCAAGTGTTCGCCGTATGGTCGAAACTTTGGATATAGCGGTTAGACAAGTTATTATTGAGGCACGTATGGTTACTGTACGTGATAACGTAAAAGAAGACTTAGGAGTACGTTGGGGGTTTAGTGATCAACAAGGCACTGATGGTATTTCAGGTACCTTAGAAGGTGCTAATACGATTTCTAACGGCACCATTCCAAGTATTTCTGATCGCCTTAATGTAAACTTGCCTATCACAGGTGCCGCTGGCAGTATTGGTATGCACGTTGCTAAATTAGCAAATGGCACGTTACTTGATTTAGAGCTAACCGCGCTTGAAGAAGAAAACCGTGGTGAAATTATCGCAAGTCCGCGTATTACTACTGCCAACCAGAAAAAAGCACGTATTGAACAAGGTACCGAAATACCGTATGTTGAATCTGCTTCAAGTGGTGCTACAACTGTTAGCTTTAAAAAGGCAGTATTGAGTCTTGAGGTAACACCACACATCACCCCAGATAATAAAGTTATCTTGGATTTAATCATTACCCAAGATACCCGAGGTGATACGGTACAAACTGGAACTGGTCCTGCAGTTGCAATTGATACCCAAGAAATTCAAACCCAAGTACTGGTTGAGAATGGTCAAACCGTGGTACTTGGTGGTATATTCCAGCAGCAAATCATTAACTCAGTTAAAAAAGTACCATTATTAGGTGATATTCCTTACCTAGGAGTGCTGTTTAGAAGCACTAGTGAGTTTAATGAAAAGAAAGAATTGCTGATTTTCGTTACTCCGAAAATCCAAATAGAGTAATTTACACTGATTTATTCTTACACAATGGGCAATTATTGACTTTAATTGCTCGTTAATTGGCTTTTTGTTCTAATTGACTTGAAATACCCAATCAATTACTGAGATAATCCCCTCCTTAATTTTGGGGCCAGGTCGTTAGGCGGGGTTTTATTTCAAATTTTAGAGTTCGTTTGTACTAAAAGATATGGCTGAAAAACGTAATATATTTCTAGTTGGCCCTATGGGGGCTGGCAAAAGCACAATTGGTCGTCACATTGCAGATCAATTGCACCTTGAATTTGTCGATTCTGATCAAGAAATCGAACGCCGTACCGGTGCAGATATTGCCTGGGTGTTCGATCTTGAAGGTGAAGAAGGCTTTCGACTTCGTGAAGAATCTGTCATTGGCGATCTAACAGAAATGCAAGGTATTGTACTTGCAACTGGTGGTGGTTCTGTGATGAGTAAAGAAGTACGAAACAAGCTTTCGGCTCGTGGTATTGTTGTATACCTAGAGACACCTATCGAAAAGCAAGTTGCACGCACGCAGCGCGACAAGCGTCGCCCATTACTGCAAACAGAAGAAGCACCTCGTGATGTATTAGAGCGCTTAGCTGAAGAACGCGAACCGTTGTATAAAGAAGTAGCTGATTTTGTTGTACGCACTGATGAGCAAAGCGCTAAAGTTGTCGCTAATCAAATCATCGAGAAATTAGATTTTTAAATACCAATAAGAAAGGATACTAGCGATGCTTGAATTAACAGTTAATTTAGACGAGCGAAGTTATCCTATTTATATTGGTCAATCTGCTCTTCAACAGACTGACAGGCTGCATCATCATATTGGTGATTGTCGACCTATCATTATCACTAATGACACCATTGCACCTTTGTACTTAAGCGATGCAATGGCGTTATTAGCTGATTTAAATCCGCTAAGTTTTATTATTCCTGATGGTGAGCAATATAAATCACTGGAATGGTTTGAGAAAATCTCGGCATTTTTGCTTGAAAACAATTGCGGCAGAGATACTTGCTTAATCGCCCTTGGTGGTGGTGTGGTCGGTGATCTGACTGGTTTTGTTGCGGCCTGCTATCAACGCGGGGTACCGTTTATTCAAGTACCCACTACCTTATTATCGCAAGTTGATTCATCAGTTGGCGGTAAAACGGCGGTTAACCATCCTTTGGGTAAAAACATGATTGGGGCTTTTTATCAGCCGCAAGCCGTGTTTATTGATACTCAATCATTGCATACACTTCCTGCTCGTGAATTTGCAGCCGGTATGGCTGAAGTTATTAAATATGGCTTAATTTACGATACAGAATTATTTACTTTTCTAGAAAACAACACCGCGCAATTACAGGCTTTGGATGAAGAAACCATTCAGCATGTGATTTTTCGTTGTTGTGAAATTAAAGCACTGATTGTCGCTCAGGATGAAAAAGAAGCAGGACTTCGAGCGTTACTTAATTTAGGCCATACCTTTGCACATGCTATCGAAGCGCAAATGGGATACGGTCAATGGCTACATGGTGAAGCTGTTGCCACTGGCATGGTATTAGCAGCACAGCTAGCTCATACTCGTGGTGATTTAAGTGCACAAGAAGTTGCAAGGATCGTTACCTTAATAGCACAATATAATTTGCCTAGTGAGATCCCTGATGTGATGACTGCTGAACATTTCCTTCATCATATGCGTAAAGATAAAAAGAATAAAAAAGGCACGATCCGTTTTATTCTTCCTACTGCGTTTGGTCAATGCGCGTTGGTTGATGATGTATCAGATCAACAGGTCCGAAATTTAATAGGGCGCTAATGCAATCGCAAATCTTACCTAGCCGTGCGGCTTTGGTTGATCGGATTGCCCTACAGTTTGAATATGGGCAAAATTTAATTGTCTTACTGGGTCCTTCTGGACTTGGTAAAAGTTATCTTCTCGAAACCTTCATTACTGATAAATACAGTGATTTTAATAAGTCATTTGTGCAGCTTAGTGCGCGTATGAGTGATATGCAATTGATGAGTGAGTTACTGGAACAAAGCTTCCGCTCGCCGTTAATTGATCAAAACCTAAGCCTGTCAGAAAATTTTTACCAACTAGCTAAACAGCAAAACTGTGGTCCATGTTTATGGGTGTTAGATGGTGGACGGCATTTATCTGAAGAAATGGTCGAAGAGTTAACAGCGCTTACCAAGCATAGTCCTACTACTTTATATGTCTTACTGGCATCGCAATCAGTGGGGCAATTTAAAAGCGCTGTTGAAATTCATCTTGAAGCACTTTCAATAGCAGAAAGTAAACAGTTGATGAAGTGCTATTTTAATGATTTACCTTATGATGAAGACCCGGTATTTCAAACCTTTTTGCGCGAAGCACACGGTAATCCGAGTTTATTGTTAGCGTGGCAACCAACACAGCATACAGCTAAGGTTGTAGTCACTGATAAAGTATCTTGGCGAGTACATTTAATAACGCTGCTAGTGATTATTATGTTACTCATCATTGGCTTTTTATATAAATCTGATATGACCCGTTGGTGGTATGATTTTTATCAGCCACAACCTGAAACTCCAGTGGCGACGGCAATCGCAGTCGATACTTTAAAGCAAGCTGTAACAGAACCAGCGGTGACAATAGATTCCTCACAAGTAGAAGCTACAGATGCTCAATCAGCTGATCAACAAGCTCAACCAGAGCAAGACAAGCCGCTTATTGATAATCCTACTCAGGAAAATAATGTTGCGGCAATACTAGATAGTTTAGCGCCAGTTGCAGAGCCTGTTGATATCACGACTAGCTTGGCTGAAGAACCCACTGTGGTAGAGCTTGTTCCTCAAGCGCAGCAAATTATGCCAGCAGATAATGCTTGGTATCTACAACAGCCGGATAGTAAGGTCGTGATCCAGTTACTAGCGGTAACTCAGCAAACAATCGCCGAGCAGTTTGTTGCTAAACAGTCGCTGCAAGTACTTGGTAAAGTCTATCAAACACGCCGCAACGATAAAATGTGGTGGGTGGTAACCTATGGCAGCTTTGATAACTTAAATGCGGCTCGCGAAGCGCTAGCAAGCCTACCTGAAGCGGTGCGTAAAAATCAGCCGTTTTATAAAAAAATCAGTAAAATAAAACAAGAAATCGCGTTACTAGATCAGTAAATTTACACTGTTTAGTGTAAAATCGCGGCACACCAGTTTGAAGTAAAGAGCCGATGCAGAAAAAGACCAGAGCCTTCCTTAAATGGGCTGGCGGAAAATACAGCTTAGTTGAAGATATTAGCGCGCGCTTAAATGAAGCGAGCAAACACGCTGATACCTTAGTTGAACCGTTTGTAGGTGCTGGCTCGGTATTTTTAAACACAGATTTTAAAGATTATATTCTTAATGATATTAATGCTGATCTCATTAACTTGTATAACGAATTAAAAAATTCTCCAGATGAATTCATCAGCGATGCTAAAAAGCTGTTTGTTGATTTAAACAACCAGCCTGACGCATATTATGATTACCGCGTACAGTTTAATCAAAGTAATGACATTTACGAGCGAGCGATTTTATTTTTATATATGAATCGCCACGGCTACAACGGTTTATGCCGCTATAACCTGAAAGGAATTTTTAATGTTCCGTTCGGTAAGTATAAACGTCCGTATTTTCCTGAAAAAGAAATGTACTTTTTTGCCGAAAAAGCGCAACAAGCCACGTTTACTTGTTTAGGTTATGACGATGTATTTAAATTAGTACCCGATAACGCCGTGATCTATTGCGATCCACCTTATGTGCCTTTGAGTAAAACGGCGTCGTTTACCTCTTATGCTAAGGGTGGCTTTAATTTAGATGATCAGGCGAATCTAGCTAATTTAGCTGAGCAAGCGGCATTTGAAAACAAAACACCGGTATTGATCTCGAATCATGACACTGTATGGACACGTAAAATATATAGCCAAGCAACGTTAGCTGAAATTCAAGTTAAGCGGACGATTAGCCCAAAAGGTGGTTCGCGCAATAAAGTTAATGAGTTGATGGCTATGTACTTAGCACCCAAGTCACCACGCCATAGATAGCGGTTACAAAAGATATAAATAAAATAATAGCGATGATAATAATACTGGTAGGCGAGTGTTGTTTAAAGTCAGCGTGACGCTTGTGTTCAGATTGCACGCCAAAAAATGCCGCAACAACACTTTGTATAGCGCTGATCAGTTGCCGCATTTTACTAGAACCTAGGACTAAGTGAACGTGCTTTTTGTGGTTCGTCTGAGCTGGTTAATAATTCAAGTAAATCTAAATAATGAAATTGTGCACTGCGACTATCACCAGTGATCCATGACATCCAACTTGATTCTTGTTCGACCTTCATACATTGCACTGCATTATTAATTTTTAAATGGCCTGAGCTACATTCGCAATCGTTAGCTGCGATAAGTGTATTATCACTTTTTGAAAAATAGCTTAGTGTACCGATAGTTATAGCAGCCGCAGTTAAGATCCCGATTTTAAAAGCACGCATTTTACTAAGTCCATAATAGTGTTACTCACTAGAGCATACATAAAAAATGCTCAAATAACAAACTTAATTTATCCTTAACAAATATAAAAAATTAATAAAATTAGAAGGTTAAGGTAAAAATAATGTTTATATTTTGCTGTTTAAAATATAACCGTTGCAAAACTTCAAATAGAGTTAAAGCTTTAATTAACTGGGATTCTTGGGGAATAGCTTGATTTAGGTTACATTATGGCAATTAATGGCCCTGCTATTTTGCGCATTTTTAATATCACTAAGGATTGTTTATGTTAGAAACACTACAAAAGTACCTTATCGCCCCGTCTATTTTATCTGCTGATTTTGCCCGTTTGGGCGAAGATGTTGAGCGTGTTTTAGCTTCTGGTGCAGATGTAGTTCATTTTGATGTGATGGATAATCACTATGTGCCAAACTTAACAATTGGGCCTATGGTGTGCAAAGCGCTACGTGATTATGGTATTACTGCGCCTATTGATGTGCATTTAATGGTTAAACCGGTCGATAGTTTAATACCGCAATTTGCTGATGCTGGTGCTTCAATCATTACTTTTCATCCTGAAGCGAGTGAACATATTGATCGCACTTTGCAGCTGATCAAAGATCATGGTTGCCAAGCTGGTTTAGTCTTTAACCCTGCGACGAGTTTAAGCTATTTAGAACATGTGATTGATAAGCTTGATGTGATTTTATTAATGTCGGTTAATCCAGGTTTTGGCGGTCAAAGTTTTATTCCTCATACTTTGGAAAAACTACGCCAAGCACGGAAAATAATTGATGATTCAGGTCGTGCTATTCGTTTAGAAGTAGATGGTGGTATTAAAGTCGATAATATTGCGGCGGCGGCTCAAGCCGGTGCTGACATGTTTGTTGCCGGCTCTGCTATTTTTAATCAGCCAGATTACCAACAAGTAATTGAGCAAATGCGTGCCCAGTTAGAGGGTGTAAAATAATGAAGTATGAAGCCGCTTTATTTGATCTTGATGGTACTTTAGTTGATAGTGTTTATGATTTATATATAGCGATGAATCTGACTTTATCTGATTTAGCTTTTCCAATTGTAAGTCAGGGGTTGGTACAAAGCTGGGTTGGTAACGGCATTGAAATGCTGGTTAAGCGAGGCCTCAGTGGCGACATGAAAGTCAGTGAACACCTAGATCCAGCATTAGCAGATAAAGCAATTGCGCTTTTTTATGATCATTATGAGCAACAAGTAGGTGAATACAGTGTGCTTTATCAACACGTAGAAACAGGCCTTGCGGCGTTACGTGGTATACCAAAAGCGTTGATCACTAACAAAGCCCGCTGCTTTACTGAAAAGCTACTTGATAAGCTCGCTTTGAGAAGTCATTTTGAGGTGATAGTGTGTGGTGATGACATGGCCAAAAAGCCTTCACCAGAGCCTCTTTTATTTGCTTGTCAGCAATTAAATGTACCAGTGAGTCAAGCAATTATGATTGGTGACTCAAAAAGTGATATCTTAGCGGCGCAAGCGGCACATATAGACGTACTTGCCGTTAATTATGGTTATAACCAAGGTGAAAATCTTGCTGATTTGAATCCACAGTACCTCTGTGAGAATTTCTTAGATATAATACCTGTTCTTACCCAGCGTTAAGCGATTTTTTAATTTTAGCATTTTTTATTTTTGTAATATAAAGGAACATCATGAGTAAACCAGTAGTGTTAAGTGGCATGCAGCCAACCGGTGGAATGACAATAGGCAACTATGTTGGCGCTATTAACCAGTGGGTAAAGCTACAGGAAGAGTATGATAGTCACTTTATGTTAGCTGATTTGCACGCGATTACGTTACGCCAAGATCCAGAGCTTTTAAAAACCCGTGTATTAGATGGTATAGCTTTGTATGTTGCATGTGGTATTGATCCAGATAAAGCTGCTTTATTTGTGCAGTCGCAAGTGCCTGAACATGCACAGCTAGGTTGGGTACTAAACTGTTATGCGCAAATGGGGGAGCTTAACCGCATGACCCAGTTTAAAGATAAGTCAGCAAAGAACACCAGCAACGTAAACGTTGGTTTGTTTGCTTATCCGGTATTACAAGCAGCTGATATTTTACTTTATCAAGCGGCGCAAGTACCAGTAGGTGATGATCAAAAGCAGCACCTTGAACTAACACGCGATATCGCAACGCGCTTTAATAACTTATATGGTGAAGTTTTCACGATCCCAGAACCTTACATTCCAGAGTTTGGTGCGCGCGTAATGAGCCTGCAAGATCCACTGAAAAAAATGTCTAAATCAGATGAAAACCCAAATGGTTTTATCATGATGTTAGACGAACCAAAAAAGATCGAGAAAAAGCTTAAAAAAGCAGTAACCGATTCAGACGAGCAAGCGCGTATTTATTTTGATCGCACTGAAAAACCAGGCGTATCAAACTTACTAACACTTATGTCTGTTGCAACTAAGCGCTCAATTGAAGAGTTAGTGCCTGAATACGAAGATAAAATGTATGGCCATCTGAAAAAAGACACCGCTGACGCAGTAGTGAGCATGATCGAGCCAATCCAAGCGCGCTTTAAAGAGATCCGTGAAGATCAAGCATTGCTCAACAACATCATGAAAACCGGTGCTGAAAAAGCCAGCGCACGTGCAGAGATAACCTTAAAGTCTGTTTACAACGCGTTAGGATTTATTCCACGTCCGTAACGCTTGCTAATAACTAATCATATAAAGCCAGATGGTTCCAACTACAACGGAATATCTGGCTTTTTTGTTGCTGTTATATACAAATTTAGGCTCGAAGCAGCAGCTTTAATCTTATTTAAATTCAAGTGTTAAGTGCAATCGTTATGAGATTAAGTTCATGGAATACTTCAAAATTACGTTAAAGTTCGAAAATGGACGTATATCTTCTTCTGATTTAAAGACGCTCAAGTCTTATTTAGGACAAGGTCTACATGAAATAAAGCAGCGCATTGCGCTGCAAGATGATCTCTTGGTGTGTATTTTACGCAGTAGCGAGTTTTTTAAAGGTGTTGCTGAGGCAAGAGAATTGTTGGCAGGTTTGGAGTCGGATTACCGACTATTTAGTAACGGCGAAATAGTGGATTTGTCCTTTCTCGATGAATTGATAACTCGTATTGCAGGGATTGAACTTAAAAGCATCAGATAACAAGCTATTTAGCTCGCGGGATATAAACATGCTTATTATATAAAGCTCAGCTTCCACCTATTAACTCAAAGTAATTGCCAAATTAAAAAACAGGTTTGACTTTAATTAACTGACTTTAGTATTTTCCGTAGCCCGTAGCCCGCTATGGCGCTTTAATGCCCGGCGATTGGCATGCTTTTACCGTAAAGCTGTAACCGTAAGGTTTGCTGTTATCTGGTGCAATTTCAACAATTTCGTAGTCGTTAATCTCAATCGATTTACTGTCGTCAGATTTTTTGCAACGGGAGTATTGGTCTGCTTCGTAGGTGTAAGCAAACATAGCAATTAACCGTTTGCTGCGTTCAAAGTAACCTTTGGTGTTAAAGAATAATCGTACGGATTGAGTGGTTTCATCTTCTTCCGTCGGAGTTACTGGCAGTGTGGAAGGTGTTTGGGTAATATTTTCACTTGGTAGTTGCCCATGTATTTTTTGGCTGAGCTCTTCTACAACTTCAACTTCTTGTTGCTTTGTTAGTGCTCGACTTGAGAGCTGCTTGCTGCTGACGAAGTTGCTTACTATGTCATCAAAAACGGCACCGGTATCTTTGTCATCAACAAAAGACATTAGATTGATTATTACAATCGTTGATAAAAAAAACCGTATAGAAGCTGTAAGTAAAGGTGAATAGCTTTGGCTAATAAACTTTACCCGCTGTGAACCAAACGGTTTGATGATTAAGAGCATAAAAATATAGAACGGCAATATCAATTGTAATAATAGTAATGTCGATAGAGAGATGCCCAACGCCCAGGGTGGTAAATAAAGTAGCGTGGCAAAATTGTGGGTGTAATTAAAATGTGTTGCTGAAACATGAGTTACATTATTCACAATGCCACT
Organism: Pseudoalteromonas sp. SG41-2; assembly: GCF_014164535.1. NCBI lineage: Bacteria > Pseudomonadati > Pseudomonadota > Gammaproteobacteria > Alteromonadales > Pseudoalteromonadaceae > Pseudoalteromonas > Pseudoalteromonas sp. SG41-2. The sequence continues at coordinate 138,312 of NZ_JACJFK010000005.1, forward strand.
GGCATTGGCCAGTACAAAGTTGGCGATACTGGCATAGAAAATAAGTATAAGTGCTTTGCCAGCAAGTGAATGCCAGAGCTTATTGAACTTTGGCCAAAACTCAATAGTAAGCGCTACGATAGTGATACTGGCGCATAGCCAACCACTTTGAAAGATGATTAGGCAGATTAACGCCAATAAGTAGAGCTTTTGCGCGGTGTTAAGATTAAACCAAATAGCTTTACCTTGCTCATAAAAGCGCAGTTTATGAGGTTGCAAATTTTGCTGTTGTTGCCTCAGCTGTTTGTTTGCACGCCATCTGGCAATTTTTATGTATCTTAACACCGGCCAACCTTAGTACATAAAGCGAAAACCCTATTTTGATAATAGGGGTTTTAAATAGTGGCCAGTATGTGAACGCTCACATTCGGCTACTTCATCCGGCGTGCCTGCAATGAGGATCTCACCGCCGCCAGCACCACCTTCGGGACCTAGATCAATGATCCAATCGGCTGTTTTTATTACATCAAGATTATGCTCAATAACCACAATCGTATTACCGTGGTCACGCAGGCGATGCAGTACTACTAATAATTGTTCAATATCAGCAAAGTGCAAGCCTGTGGTTGGTTCATCTAAAATGTATAAGGTTTTACCTGTGTCACGTTTAGATAACTCGCGGGCGAGTTTAACCCGTTGAGCTTCACCACCAGAGAGCGTTGTCGCGGCTTGGCCTAAGCGAATATAAGACAGGCCCACATCCATTAAGGTTTTTAGTTTACGCGCAATGGCGGGTATTTTATCAAAATAGTCGTGTGCGTCTTCCACCGTCATTTCTAATACTTGATGGATGTTTTTGCCTTTATACTGCACTTCTAACGTTTCACGGTTATAACGTTGCCCTTTACAGACATCACATGGCACATATACATCAGGTAAAAAGTGCATTTCGACTTTGATCACGCCATCGCCTTGGCAAGCTTCACAGCGGCCACCTTTTACATTAAAGCTAAAGCGACCGACTTTGTAACCACGAGAGCGAGATTCCTGCGTGCCTACAAACAGTTCACGAATGCCAGTAAAAATACCGGTATATGTGGCTGGGTTTGAGCGTGGGGTACGGCCAATCGGGCTTTGGTCAATATCGATGACTTTATCAAAATGCTCAAGGCCGCTAATTGATTTGTACGGTGCGGCTTCGGCGGTGGTCGCTCCGTTTAGTTCGGTATGAGCAAGTTTGAATAAGGTATCGTTGATAAGCGTTGACTTACCAGAGCCTGATACGCCAGTAATACAGGTCATTAAACCAAAAGGTATTTTTAAATCGACATTTTTTAAGTTATTACCGCTAGCGCCAAACAGCTCTAACCACTTATCGTTGATTTTATGACGCTCTTTGGGAACTTCAATTTTGCGTCGGCCAGATAAAAATTGCCCTGTTACTGACTCTTCGCTAGCTAAAATGTCATCACGAGTACCTTGGGCAATGATATAACCGCCATGCACGCCAGCTCCAGGGCCTATATCAATAATATGATCGGCGGCACGTATGGCATCTTCGTCGTGCTCTACCACAATCACGGTATTACCTAAGTCGCGTAGATGGATCAGCGTTTGTAGTAAACGGTCATTATCACGTTGATGCAAACCAATCGATGGTTCATCAAGTACATACATTACGCCTACTAAGCCTGCGCCAATTTGGCTGGCTAAGCGAATACGTTGAGCCTCACCGCCAGATAAAGTATCAGCACTGCGCTCTAAAGAGAGATAATTTAGCCCTACGTTGATCAAAAACGATAAACGGTCGCGAATTTCTTTTAAGATTTTCTCAGCTATCTGGCCTTTTTGGCCCGTTAAGCTTAGTTGCTCAAAAAAGCTCATGGCTTCACCAATACTCATACTGGTGATAGCGGGTAAGTTAGTCTGACCGATAAATACACTGCGCGCTTCTTGGCGTAGGCGCGACCCTTTACAACTTGGGCAAGCTTGGCTGGTTTGATATTTAGACAGCTCTTCGCGCACGGAATTTGATTCTGTCTCACGATAGCGGCGGTTCATGTTATTTAACACGCCTTCAAACTCATGGTTACGAGTGATCAGGTCGCCACGGTCGTTGCGGTAGTTAAAAGCAATTTTTGTATCGCCAGAACCTTCTAAAATGATTTTTTTAGCATCTTTAGATAGTTCCTGAAATGGCATTTCTAAATCAAATTTATAGTGCTCAGCAACGGCTTGTAGCATCTGGAAATAGTAAAAACTGCGTTTATCCCAGCCTTTTATGGCACCGCCAGATAAACTAAGCTCTGGGTTTTGAATCACTCGATTTGGGTCGAAATACTGACGAACTCCTAAACCATCACAACTTTGGCATGCGCCTGCCGGATTATTAAATGAGAATAACCGAGGTTCAAGTTCGGTCATGGCGTAGCCACACGTTGGGCAAGCGAAGTTGGCGGAGAGCAGCAGCTCTTCGGCGTTTGCGTCATCCATCGATGCAATAGTTGCTACACCGGCTGACAGCTCTAACGCGGTTTCAAACGATTCGGCTAAACGCTGTTGTAAGCCATCTTTCACTTTAAAACGATCGACCACGACTTCAATAGTGTGTTTTTTATGTAGTTCTAAAGTCGGTGGATCAGAAAGGTCGCATACTTCCCCGTCAATACGGGCGCGAATATAACCTTGGCTGGCTAGTTGCTCTAACAACTTAACGTGCTCACCTTTGCGCTCTTTCACAACAGGGGCTAGCAACATCAGCTTGCTGCCCTCTGGGAACGCCAGCACAGTGTCGACCATTTGGCTAACAGTTTGTGCAGCGAGTGGCAAATCGTGAGTAGGGCAACGCGGTTCACCGACACGGGCAAACATTAAGCGCAGGTAATCATATATTTCGGTAATGGTGCCAACGGTGGAGCGGGGATTATGTGACGTTGATTTTTGTTCAATTGAAATTGCCGGCGACAACCCTTCAATATGATCAACATCCGGTTTTTCCATTAAAGATAAAAATTGTCTGGCATAGGCCGATAAAGATTCTACATACCGACGCTGCCCTTCTGCATATAAGGTATCAAATGCTAAAGACGATTTACCCGAACCAGATAGACCGGTGATAACAATTAATTTATCACGGGGAATGGTTAGGCTGATGTCTTTTAAATTGTGCGTGCGGGCGCCTCGGACTTCAATGTTTTCCATGCTATCTCGTTTCATTACCAAATTGATTTACTGAGTATCTCATAATACGTGCGAAGATTAATCCTTGATCAATGAAAAATCATCGCATTGGGACGATTATTTCTCTGTAAGCTTGTGGTAGAATCCCTGCTCAAATTTTAATAGACAGCAAGAACACGCGAATCATGACAGCTTCTTCACTCAATTCACGAGAAAAACGCGCCGCAGTTTCCTTAGCGAGTGTGTTTGCATTTCGTATGCTTGGCCTATTTATGTTGATGCCAGTATTGGCTATTTATGGGCAAGAATTATCAGGATTTTCACCTATATGGATTGGTTTTGCGATTGGCGCCTATGGTTTAACACAAGCTGTGTTACAAATTCCCATGGGCTGGTTATCGGATAAAATTGGCCGTAAAAAAGTCATTGTTGGCGGTTTAACTGTTTTTGCCATCGGTTCGGTGATTGCTGCCACGGCTGATTCAATGCAAATGGTCACGTTAGGGCGAGCATTACAAGGGATGGGCGCAATTGCCAGCTCGTTATTAGCTTTTGCTTCTGATTTGAGCCGCGATGAGCAACGACCAAAAGTGATGGCCGTGATTGGTATGAGCATAGGCATGAGCTTTGCTATTGCTATGTTACTTGGTCCAATGGTTGCCGCAGCGTGGGGTCTTGCTGGAGTGTTCTGGTTAACTGCTATTTTGGCTGTTGCGGGTATTTTTATTGTGTTGTTTTTGGTCCCCAAAGCGGTTAGCAAAGCCCCCAAAGGCGATACCTTAGCAAGCGTTAGCGATATTAAAAAACTCATTAAGCACCCGCAATTAGCACGTTTAGATTTAGGGGTGATGCTATTACATTTGACCTTGACGACGATTTTTGTCGCCTTACCAGGGCAGTTAATTGCCAAAGGTTTAGCAGCACAAGCGCATTGGCAAGTATATATTCCCGTTTTATTACTGGCATTTTTATTAATGGCGCCAGTGATGATCATTGCGATCCGCAAAGAAAAAGAGAAACAGGCATTTGTTGGCTCTATCGCAGTGCTCGCTCTAAGTATGTTGGCAATGGCAATTGGTGTTGACTCAATCATCGGCATGGCGATGTGTATGCTGGCGTATTTTGTTGCCTTTAACTTTTTAGAAGCGACGATGCCGGCATTAGTATCGCGCTTAGCACCTGCTAGCCAAAAAGGCTCGGCGATGGGAGTGTTTTCGTCAGGACAATTTTTTGGTGCATTTTTAGGTGGTATTTTAGGCGGTTACGTTGCGCAATCAACAACACCGCAAGCAGTGTTTGCCGCAGCCGCAGTTGTTGGGGTAATATGGCTTATCCTTGCGTGGAATATGCAAGTCCCGCCACGCAGTAAAATGATAAGCTTAATGACAGAATTAAGTAACGAGCAGCAAGCGCAAACCCTTGCTTCTCGTTTAGTTGCTTTACCAGGCGTAATTGAAGCAACAGTAGTCTGTGATGAAAATCGCAGTTATTTAAAGATTGATGATAAAGAATTTGACCTAGACCAAGCCCGCAAAGTGGCTGGTTTAATATAACGTTTATAGGAGAAAGGTCCATGGCACGCGGTGTGAACAAAGTAATCTTGGTTGGTAATTTAGGTCAAGATCCAGAAGTACGTTATATGCCTAACGGCAATGGTGTAGCGAATATTACTCTAGCTACGTCAGATAGCTATAAAGACAAAAACACCGGTCAAATGGTTGATAAAACAGAATGGCACCGTGTTGTGTTTTTTGGCAAGTTAGCTGAAATTGTTGGTGAATATTGCCGTAAAGGTTCACAAATTTACGTTGAAGGCAAACTTCAAACCCGTAAATGGACTGACCAACAAGGCCAAGAGAAATTCACCACTGAAATCGTAGTGGATGGTTTCACTGGTCAAATGCAAATGTTAGGTGCCCGTGGTGGCGACCAACAAAGTGGCGGTTACCAAGGTGGCCAACAGCAAAGCCACGGTGGTCAATCTCAAGGTGGTTACGGCCAACAACAGAGCGCACCACAACAAGGTGGTGGGTATGCTCAGCAGCAAAGTGCAGCACAGCAAAGCGGCGGGTATGCACCAGCGCCACAACAAGCGCCAGCAGCTCGTCAGCAACCAGCTGCAGCACCACAGCAAAGTAATCAATACCAAGGTGGCGGCGGCTATGCTCCACAAGGTGGTGGACAAGCGCAAGGTGGTTTTGCACCTAAGCCACAAAGTGCTCCGCAAGGCGGCGCATCAAATCCAATGGAACCACCTATCGATTTTGATGACGATATCCCTTTCTAACCAAAGACAAAAGTAAAAATGTTTAAAAAATCCTTTGAAGCCACTGTTTAGTGGCTTTTTCAATTTCATAAGTATTTATAATTTTATTAGTACTTATGAAATAATGTGGTAATTATTAATGAAAGCCTCTTTAAATATTAAGTTTAAAGGTTTTTTTTGTTATTACGCAAACAAGAATAAGCAGGGGGATTAAACATTTTTTAAATCTCCAGCTTAACCTGAAAATCATTTAATTTAATAATATAACTGATAGTTTAATAATAGTTTGCAGACTAAATTGTGCTTTTAGAATATTAAATCAAAATTTGCCTCATGATGAATCTCAAGGCAATATTAAAGAAAGCGTAAAATTGTGTCTAAAACAAAAGATGAATACCATCGTAGGCATTAAGTAAAGGAATACATTTATTTCTAAGTCATTGACTATTATTGAAGACAATCTAGAACTTGCAGCATTGCTTAAGAGTTTTTTTGAAAAGCATGGCTTTTTGGTTAACACGATATATAGCGGTTCTAGTGGCTTAGAGTATGTGCTGTTACATCAACCTGATTTTGTCCTATTAGATTTGATGCTTCCCGAAGTGGATGGCTTTGAGGTGTGTCGTGCTTTACAGAATAAGTATTTTGGTAAAGTGATTATCTTAACGGCTAGTAATGACGACATCGATGAGATCACCTTACTGGAAATGGGGGCTGATGACTTTATTCAAAAGCCGGTTAATCCTCGAATTATATTGGCTAGATTTCGCAAGTTGCTCAGATTAGCTCAAGGAGTTGAGAGTAAAAGAAAATTGGATCATATACTCAATGTTGGGCCGTTTAAATTTAATTTGCTCACCAGAGTTGTAAGCCAATCCGATATCAAACTTGAGATGTCGGATAGTGAATTTGATCTCTTCTATTTTTTAGCTTCACATGTAGATTCTATAATTAGTCGCGATGATATTTCTCGGCAATTATATGGCAGGGAATTTGATGGATTAGATCGCACAATTGACAATAAAATAATGAAAATACGCAAAGTCATTGGGGATAATATACCTTATCGCCACCTCATTACAGTTAGGGGGAAGGGGTACATTATTGTCAATAGCAAGGAAACCGAATGTTGTTAATACGCTTTGGGGTAAAGAGCTTAATTTTCATTTTGATATTTTTAACGATTAATCCCCTTTTAACTTCACTTGCTACGGATTATTTTTCTACTGAATTGAAGCAAGATGTGGAATTAGACTATAGAGCCTACATTTATGCTTTAGATGCAGCTCGCCCAGCACTGAGCAATGAACAATGGCTTGCTTTGCTAAAGCGAATCTCGGAGCAAAGCAACCTAACTGTTAAAACTATTAGTACCCCAGCTTCAGAACAGACGCAAACTATACTTGTAGAAAATGTTCATGATGGGAATTTGCAAGCTGTTACAGCAAAAATACAGGGGAATGAGTTAATTCAATTTTCAGCATTTAGAGTGAAAGATAATGTCGAGACCATTCTGTTTTTTATTCAATATGGGCTGCCTTTGGGTTTAATATTATTTCTTTTTTTATTGCATACACTTTGGCTGCAATACAGACTTTTTAGATTAGAGCTTGCAAGCAAACTAATTGCAAAGGGCCAATTATCGGGGCGTGCTGATACTGGACTTTTCGCTATTGGACGTGTAAATGAAACTTTCAACCACATGGCAGAGAAGTTGGAGCGCTTGTTTGCTCAGCAAAGGCATATGATAAGAGCAATTTCTCACGAACTAAAAACCCCTATTTTTCGATTGCAACTGAAGCTTGAGCTGTTAGATAAGTCCTCAAATAATGAAAAGCTTATTTACGAGTTATTTGAGGAATGTGACGAACTGGATACTTTAGTCCATGAAATATTAGAATATAGTAAAGTAGAGCAGTTTTCTTCATCTTTGAATTTTACTGAAATTAATTTGAGCAATTCACTTCAAAACTATGCGAAGTCTATAGAAAAGTACTGTAACCATCCTATTATTTTGGATGTCCAACAATCTATATTTGCGCGAGTAGATAACGCTGGTATCAAAAGAGTTATACATAATTTAGTTGTTAACGCGGATAAGTACGCTGTAGAGCAGATTCATGTGTCACTACTTAGGCAAGGTAGACGTTTGCTGTTGACAGTTGAGGATGATGGAATAGGAATTGCCAAGGGCAAACGAGAGTTAGTTTTTCAACCCTTTTATACCGTTGATGAAAGTAGGACAGGTAAGCGCCATGGTGTGGGTCTAGGGCTTGCAATCGTAAAAGAAATTTTGTCTAGCCATGATGCGAATGTAAAAATAAGTAAAAGCCAGTTTGGTGGCGCTTGTTTGACTATTGATTTGTCTAGTTGTTTTGTCGAATAGGCATTACGAAACTCTGACATTAAAGTGACAAACCGAGAGTGCTTTGAATATTAGAATAACTTCTTATTTCAATTTATAGGAAGTTGTAATGATCAAATGTATTGCTAAATTAGTCGTCACCATATTTTGTATCAGCTTACTTGGATGTAACTCTGATAGTGATCAAAGTGACATTATCAAAGAGCAGCGAAATGAGCTTTGGTATTCGGATATTTATGGTGAAATAAAACAGATCAGCGGTGATTCCGTTGTTACTTGGCAGGTAACAGGAGCTTTCTGTTATCCAATAATTACTTTAGACCCCTTGCCACTTTTTGATTCTTTTAGCCAAAAGTATAAAGACCAACTTATTTATGAACGACCGTATGATAGTGGTCCTGCTTCATATAGATCTATACAAAACATTGAAGATGTTTGCACTGACGGCATACTAGATACAATCGCCGGTAACAGCTATGAATTTGATGCCGAAGTTATTTTTCAGTTGTTTTGGCTAGATATGCAAAATCACTACGCCTTTTTTAAGGAGCGTAACATTGATTGGGAGCATATCTATGAAGTGTACGCTCCTAAGTTACATGGAAATGACGAAGAGCAGTTAATTAATATAATTAGTGAAATATTAGAAATTTTGAGTGATGGTCATACTCGCTTGTATTATAACTTAGACGAAGAGCCAATCCGCTTTGAAGCTAAGTTAACACTTGCAAAACGACTGGAACAAGAAGCGCATGATTTAGAGTTGAAAGGCGAAGCTGCTGAGAATTATATTATCGAGCAAACTGTACTTGTTAGAGAAAATATTACGCAGTACCTAAATAAAGCAACTCAGCCAGCGTTTATTGCACGTAATACACTGAACTCATTTAGCCCAAACTGGGGGATCATTGATGTTGAAGGTATTCAAGTTGGATATCTGTCACTGCCTCACTTTGTAAATTTTATTGAAACCGATAACCTAGAGCGCCAAGATATCAGCTATGCGAACGAAGCATTTAATAACTTGCTCGATGAGGTTTTTATTGCATTGGATGGTACGCAAAAATTGATAATTGATATTCGTGATAATGAAGGCGGCTATGATATTCAAGCCTTGGAGTTAATCAAAAGGTTTATATCTGGTAATACCTTAGTTTGGGATATTAGTACTTTTTATGCTGGTAGCCTTCATGAACTAATTACTGTTTATGCAGAACCTGATAGCAGACCATACTATCAAAATGATATCTATTTACTGACATCAAATGGTACTTTCAGTGCAGGCGAGAGTTTTGCACTTGCTATGTCAACGCTTCCTAAGGTTACTTTGGTTGGAGAACCCACTGCAGGGGCCACATCAGATACCTTCCCTCGTATGTTACCTAATGGTTGGGTCTATGAACTTAGTAATGAATACTATAAAAATTGTGAGGGACTAAATGCTGAAGTGCTCGGTGTGCCTGTTGATATTGAGGTTGACCCCTATGATAAATCCGCAAGAGGCGAGAAAAAGGATCTTACGATAGAAAAAATAATTACGCTGCTAACTGAAGACTAAACATAATATGGAACTCGTCTTTATTTGAGGTCTGTCTGTATAATGGCTTTTATGTTAGATAATAGCTTGTATTTATTTAGTAAATCTCGTTTTAAGAGTTTTTCGGTTGATGATGAACCTTTAGCTTTTACGTGTAATACTGGGGAGTTAAACGAATATCAATAAAATTGATGGCTTCAGAGTGATTGTAATAAACCTTTCGAAGTCATTACCATATTTGCTGTCTTAGATAACTGTTGACTAAATAGATAAAAATTACAAACAAGTGAAACATCATAAGTGTTTTGTTATTTTTAGGAGGCAATTGTGATGCGCTAAAAATTATAAATATTTATTCTGACTTAGGTAGCTAAAAATGCGATGGTTTTATTCATCATAATGTTCGTTAACATTTAAACACCGCTCTCAGCCTTGTGTTTATAAGGATCTTGAACAACACTTTAGCTATTGATACAAATAGCGTAATAGCCATGGTGACTCAATTTAAAAATGCTCAAGTGCGGATGTTCAGTCTTTATGTAATTGCTTTTATGCTTTTACTAACAGTATTTAATCTTTTTTTAGGGGAGATATTGCATCAAAAAGTACACATCACTGGGAGCCAATTAGCTAAACAGATCTACAACTTAAAATTGCAACCAATTGCAGATAAAGAGATCATTGCCGCACTTGCTGAAAGTCATGGTTTTATGCTTGAATCAGGCAGTGATTCGTTTCATTATTCTGCTTTTATGGCCCAAAAGAGTGATATCTTTAAATATAAAACGGTTAGTTTAAAGCTTTATCATTTGCCTTTTTGGGTTGTTGAAAGCCCACTATTTATTTTATTAAACCTAGTGATGATTGGCGCTGCTATTTGGAGTTATCGCTGGTGGCGACTGCTATTTAAACAGCGCGATGGTGTAGATTCAATTGCATTATTAACTGGTGGTAAAGTATCAAGCAGCCAACAAGCGCCTAAAGATGTGGTTAAATTAGCACTAAATGATATTGCTATTAATAGTACAAAAGTACTGACAGCCAAGCGAAAATTAAGTTCCGCTGACGATGTTGCAATTACCGCAATGTACGGTATCCAAAATAATCATAACCACCTTTTTGCTTTACTTTATTGGACACAGCCATTTCCAGATAACGTTGATTTAGAAAGCCACTTTAAACTTATTGTGAGCAAAGGCTTTAAAGAGTTATCTCGGGTATCAGTTAAGTTGTTATCTTCAGGTGGGCTGGCAATTACCTTGGAGAATATACCTCAACCTGATATCGATGCTTACACTAAGCGCTTGCATCAAATTATTTATCAGGCTTCTTTGCTTTATCGCGGTGACTTATCTCGCAAAGAAATTAAAATAGGCGTATGTAATTACCGCGATGGTGCCGATCAAACTGTGGTTTATCAGCTAACTAAATCAGCACTCGCATTAGCAAAACAAAGCCCATGGCAGCATACTCATCGGGTACCGTTTAACCATACGCGTTCAACGGTGCTGGCAAATAGCGATGAGAACTTAGCTGATTACATTGGCAAAAAGAAATTTATGTTGTTTTTTCAGCCGTTATTTGAGTTCGCCAGTGGTGATATTTTACAGCATGAAGCTTTGATCCGGGTTCGTCATAAGTCTTTAGGGATGCTTTCTGCTAAGCAATTTATTCCTCAACTAAAAAATGATTCAGCGATTGTTTTATTGGATAAAACAGTATTGGATCAAGTTGTTAAGTTATTAGAAAGTGAAACAAGTGCGTTAACCGTGAGTATTAACTTACACGCATTTAATTGGTTTTCTGATGACTATTGGCGCTGGTTTGGCCAAAGGATGAAAAATGTAAAAGGCGCTGATAAACTACAGTTTGAGATATCGGAGGTGGATTTTTATCAACATCAACAGCGATTGAATTTTGCTTTTAGTACAATTAAATCAGTGGGGAGCTCAGTATCAATTGATAATGTTTCATCGCACGATAAAATCGCTTTATTAGCGCCTTACAAAGGGATTAAAGGACTCAAGCTTAGCTATGATTTAATCCACGACATTGATAAAAATGTAACGCAGCAAAAAGTGGTGCGCCAAATTGTAGCCAGTGCAGAGCGAGTGAACTTACCCGTATACGGTGTTGGTGTTGAGACGCAGCAAGAGCTCAATATGCTTAAAAAACAGGGCGTCATTGGCGCGCAAGGATTTTATTTTACGGAGCCTTTGCAAGAGTTTACTAATGTAATGGTTAATTAATCTATTAACTGGCGGTAACGCAGTCCATCTAAGCCTTGCAGACCGCCGGTATGAATCGCAACGATCCTGCTACCTGCTGGAAAGTAGCCTTGTGCGATTAATTGCCATAAAGCGTACATCATTTTTCCTGAATAAATCGGCTCAAGTGGTAATTGATGTTGGGTTTGCATCATTTGGCAAAACTGCCAAAGTTTAGGACTAAATTTACCATAGCCACCATCATGAAACTCTGTGAGTAATTGCCAGTTTTGCTGCTGCGTAGCAATTGCACTAAGAGATTTGATTTCATCCACTAGATAATCAGCTTGCTTTAATACCGCAACCCCTAAAACCTGAGTAGTCTTATCGCAGCCTTCAATCAGTCCTGCTAGGGTGCCGCCACTACCTGTTGGGCATAAAACATAATCAGCGAGAGGTAATGACTGGGCGAGTTCTCTACAACCTAGCAAGGCGGCTTTATTAGTGCCACCTTCCGGTAATATATATGCATTGGGGAAACGTGCTTGTAACTGAGCTAGGTAATCTGGAGTGTTACGCTCTCGGTATTCTATACGTGTTATAGGGTGAAGCTGCATACCGCATTGCTTAGCAAATTGTAAGGTGGGGTTGTGTTGATCAAGTTCAGGGCCGCGAATAATACCATGGGTTGTTAAGTTAAAATGCTTTCCTGCGGCAGCACAGGCATGGATATGATTTGAAAAAGCGCCACCAAACGTTACTAACTCCTGTTTATTTTGTGCTTGCATCTCAATTAAGTTGTACTTGAGTTTTCGCCATTTATTACCGCTAATGAGCGGGTGTAGCAGATCATCACGTTTAATGCATAATGAAATATTTCTTTTTTTTAACTTGGTACTATCTATTTGTTGTATCGGGCTATTTTCATCAATAGTGAAAGAGTTATGCATTCAAGTTCCTTTTTTCTTATGTGAAAACTTGCGGGCTAGTAAAAATATACGATACTTAAAAAATCAATAGCCAACATAAGTAGCTATATGAAAAAGAAGATTTTTTCATTATTTCCTTGGTTGCAACAAGGGTTAGATTCGAATTGTGTAATAGGGATAGCTACATATGCAAAAACAGTGAATGCTGTAAGCTTAAAACGCTTGCAGGGGCACTGGCAAATCGATAAAACCCACAGTGTTGTAGTGACAGAACCTCGGGATTATACAAAAGCAATTGTAACTTGTACAAATGAAGTTAGTAAGCTGCGTTGTGCGATTAATTTAGTGATACCTCACCACTATTATCAAATTGTGCAAATGGAAAAACCTAACCTGACAGATGACGAAATTGTGCAGTCGTTACCATGGACTACGAAAGACCTTGTCAACGTTGCGCCAGAGAATATCATCGCAGACTTTATTGATTATCCCATCTCATTACCAATGCAAGCGAATAAAATGAATGTGTTTATTACTGATAAAACACAGATTCAGCCGTTCATTAATAGCTTTGCAGATACCAACGCAATTTTACGCTCAATGACGTCAGAAGAAATGGTATTACTCACTTTATTTGGTAAAGATAAAGATGCGCATATGTTGGTGGTGCAGCATGTTGAACATGAGCCGAGAATATTGATTATTTGTGACGGTAAGCTTGTATTGGCAAGGCGGCTAAATGGCTTTGTAGGCATTACAGAAAAAGATCAAAATAGTGCGTTCATTGACGCTTTAGGTTTAGAGGTACAACGGTCGATGGATTTTTTTGAAAGTCAGCTTAAGCAGCCCCCTATACGCAGTATTCAGCTGCAATGCGACGATTTATCTTCTTTAACACTCAGAGCTGAGCTTGCAGAGCTATTACAAGTTAAGGTTGTTGATTTTCAACCTAACCTTGCCTTATCAGAGGGTTTAGATAGTCAGTACTTCTATGCCCTAGCTGCAGCTATATCTATGGCTGAAAGTAAAGAGCCGCGCAATGAAGAATAGAATTAATTTTTACCAAAAATCACTACGTCCTCGTCGTGACTTAATGCCATTGCAAAGTTTATTAGCTCTGTGGGGCATAGCGTTATTTGTTATTGCCATAAGTTGGGGTGGGTTTGCGTTATCAGTTCACTTTAACCAAATAGAGGCGCAACAAACTGAATTAACATTAAATGAAATGAGCACCCAGTTACAAGCTGTGAAAGCTAAATTAGATGAGAAACAAAATAAAGATCAGTTTGTTAAGCAGTTAAAAAAGATGGAACAAGAAATTGCCCACAAACAACAAGTGTTTGGTTACTTGGAGGCTGCACAAACTTTATCGAGTATGGACTATAGCCAAGTGATGCTTGATTTAGCGCGTTACCATGTGGCAAGTATTTGGTTAACCCAAGTAACGTTTTCTGAGCAAACAGTGACTTTAAAAGGGCAAGCAAGTCAATCGGCTCAGTTACCTATTTGGTTGAGTAGTTTAAAACAATCAAGATACTTTGCAGGTAAAGAGTTTTCGGTTTTAGAGTTTGAAGATAAAAACGGCTTAAGTGAATTTAATGTAGCTACAGAGGTTGCAGCTAAGGAGGACAGCCATGAAAACTGAAAAATCCTCTCGTAGTTGGCCTATTTGGGTGAAGTATCAAGCGCGTTTTGCTGCACTGCAAATAAGAGAAAAATTGGCTATTTTATTTGCTGGGTTATTTATTATTTTATATTTAGGCTATCTATTTATTGTCGAGCCGACGCAAATTCAAGCAAATAAACAGCACCAAGCTAACACTCAAGCACAACAAAAAATAACTCAAAATAGAACACAATTAGCGATGTTAGAGCAAGCTCTAAGTAATGATTACACAAAAGAATTACGCTCTCAAATAGAACGGGCAAAGAGTGAATTGACTATTGCTGATGAAAAATTGAGCCAATTTAGCAAAGGCTTTGTCAGCGCTGAACGGGTTCCTAATATGTTGCAGCAGCTATTAAAAGAAAGTACCGAGGTTAAGGTTGTTAGTTTTAAAGTGTTAGAGCCTAAAGCTGTCGATGTTACTAAGGTTGGTGCAAACGAAGCTAAAACACTGTTTTTTGAACATCAAATGGTGCTCACATTACAGGGACAGTATTTTAACTTGCAACAATATTTAGCATCGCTAAAACAAAGTAAAGAAAAACTCTTAATCCAGCGTTTTGACTATCAAGTAGAGGATTACCCTCGGGCGCAATTAATCATACATATAGCAACGGTGAGCGCGAATGAAAAATTTATTGCTCTTTAGTGTGCTTGGGTTATTTGTTTGCTCAGCAGACGTGGTTGCGCAGCAGTTGGCCGATCCAACTAAGCCACAAAATTTGCTCGCTACTAGCGTAGTTAAAAATCAGCAAAGTAGCCTCAAGCTGCAATCAATAATTAAAAGGTCAGGCCGCTATAAAGCGATTATTTCAGGACAGATTTATACCGTAGGCGATCAAATAAATGACTATAAAGTGCTAACCATAAGCTCTAAGCAAGTTGTGTTAGCGAATGACAATAAGCAAATAAAATTAGATTTATATGATTATGAAATTAAAAATTAAATTACCTAGTCAGCTGACTATTTTATTGCTGTTACCTATCTACCTTGGTGGTTGCCATAGTTTTGCTCCAGGTAAAGAAATAAAGCCCCATATTGAGCAAGAGCTCACAGCTCAGCCTGAGCAGCAAACTACAGTAGCTCCGTTGACAGTGCCCGATGAAGTTACGCAAAGCTTATTATCGTCATTTGATAGCGAGCAAAGCCTTAATACAGAGTTGGCAGTTAAGCGTTTTGAAGTGGCTGCAAATGAAGTAGAAGTGCGCGCTTTCTTTGCTGGTTTAACTGACGATACGCCATATAGCGTTGCTATACACCCAGAGGTAGCTGGCACCATTAGTCTCACATTAAAAAATGTTACCTTTGATGAGGTAATAAATGTAATTAAACGTATGTACCCGCTTGATATTGTTCACGAAGGACGAGTTGTACAGGTGCTACCTGCAAAAATGCGCACTGAAACAATACCTGTTAACTATTTAATGATGAAACGTAGTGGTCAGTCTACGGTAAGTGTTGTTGCTGGTGGTGTGAGCCAAATGGCTGATAATAATAATTCTAATCAAAGCAATAGTTCGAATAACTATAACAATAATAATCAACAAGATAGTGAGTTTGGTAATAATCAAAATATTGAACTTAACGGTTCGCGTATTCAAACCACTAACAGTAATGACTTTTGGAAAGATCTAGAGCTGGCTTTAAAATCCTTGATTGGCACCGGTGATGGGCGCTATGTTATCGCCAGCCCACAAGCCAGCTTAGTAACGGTTAATGCATTACCGAGTGAAATAATGCAGCTAAAGGACTTTTTGCGGCAAACCCAAGAAAACTTACAGCGACAAGTGATTTTAGAAGCCAAAATAGTCGAAGTCACGCTTAAAGATGAATACCAGCAAGGTGTTAATTGGAACGAAATTGCGGGTTCAATTGGCAGTACAAGTCTGTCGTTCGCGACCACTGCAGCAGGGCAAATTAGTAATAGTATTACGGCCGCTCTAGGTGGTGTATCAAACTTAGTTATTAATAACGCAGACTTTACTGGGGTGATTAGCTTATTAGAAACTCAGGGCGATGTACAGATGCTTTCAAACCCCCGAGTGACTGCGACTAATAACCAAAAAGCGGTCATTAAAGTAGGTCAAGATGAGTATTTTGTTACGAATGTTTCAAGTACCACTGTAACAGGGAATGCCACCACAACAACCCCAGAAATTGACCTAACTCCTTTCTTTTCAGGGATTGCCCTCGATGTAACCCCACAAATAGACAAATACGGCTCAGTGATCTTACATGTTCACCCCTCCGTCACTCAAACTGAAGAGCAACAAAAGGTCATTACCCTTAATAATGATGAGTTTATTTTACCGTTAGCACAAAGCAACATTAGGGAATCAGACACGGTAATTCGTGCGCAAAGCGGTGAAATTGTTGTGATTGGTGGCTTAATGCAAACGATAACCACCGATGAAGAGTCTAAAACACCGGTATTAGGTGATATCCCCTTATTTGGTAATTTATTTAAAAGTATTAGTAAACGCCAAGAAAAGAAAGAGCTCGTTATATTGCTAAAGCCAACAGTTGTAATGCCAGATACGTGGAAAAAACAGCAAACACGCAGCCGCCAACTACTTAATACTTGGTATGAGAACTAGCTATGTATTTGAGCTTTTTTAATTTAAGTGAAATGCCTTTCACCTTAACCCCTAACACCGAGTTTTTCTGTGCGCTTGCACCGCATAATGAAGCAATGCAGGTGCTTATTACTGCACTTGAAATGGGAGAGGGGTTTATTAAGGTAGCAGGAGAGGTCGGCACGGGTAAAACTTTATTGTGCCGTAAATTACTTAATCAAATTGAGCATGATTACACCGTTGCTTATCTACCTAACTCATATTTAAGCCCAGATGAGCTACGCTGGGCACTCGCTGTAGAGCTAGGTATGGACGTTGATAAACAATTAGATCAGCAAGCACTAAGTCAGTTGATCAATCATCATTTATTAGCGTTACAAAAAGAAGGCAAAAAAGTTGTTTTACTGATAGATGAGGCGCAAAGCCTAAGCTGGGATGCTCTTGAAGCGTTACGACTATTTACCAATATTGAAACTGAAAGCGAAAAACTGATTCAAGTGGTGCTGTTTGGGCAGCCCGAATTAGACGAAAAACTAGCGCATACACGGGTTCGCCAATTACGCCAGCGTATTAGCTTTTCTTACCAGCTAAGACCAATGACTAGCGGCGAAGTAATTTACTATATTAATCATCGATTACAGGTCGCAGGTTTTAAAGGTGCACCGCTATTTACCAAGCAATTAGGCTTAAAAATAGCGCAAGCAAGTCGTGGTATTCCTCGGTTAGTAAATATCTTATGTCATAAAACCTTGCTGCAAGCTTACGGTGAAGGGCTCACCGCAGTAAGTAGCCGGCACATAAAGCTTGCGGTAAAAGACACCGAAGATTGCACCGTGAATAATTACATCAATGGTTGGAATATTGCAGTGGTGAGTCTATCGGCTATTGCCATTATGATAATTTGGGCGTGGAGGCAATGGCTATGAGTGTCATTAATTCTATGCTTAAAAATATTGAGCAGCGACAGCCAACAACTTCGTTAAATGAGCAAGGTACAGTTGTAGTAGACCCTGTTTATGATTCGCATGGTGTTATTAAAAAGCTACTAATAATCGCCATTGCCTTGTTAGTGGTTGTATTGAGCTATATTTATTTACCTACAGCAAGTGATGATGCTGCTCAATTACCAGAACGAATGGATCTAGTTACCAAAGCTCAAAGCTCAAAAGAGGCTGAGCAAAATAACACGCCAGTGTTAATTAATGCTCCTGTGGTGAGTAACTCTGATGTAATTAAACCAGTTGCTAAAGTAGAACCCATTATTGAAGAAGTCGCAGCGGTAAAAACGGACACCAAAGAGCCGTTTGTAGCTGAAAAACCCATGGTTGCAGCTATCACGGTTGAGCCAAATACAGTGCCTAGTGCCAATAAACAAAGTAGTTTTCAGGTTAAAAAAGTGACTCAGCAACGAACAGAGCAACAGCAAATAGCTGAGCTACTGCGCCAAGCTAAGCAAGCCCTCGAATTTGGTTTATATCAGGAAGGCATAGATGATTTAAGCCAAATTCTTAATCGAGATAAAGGGAATATAGCTGCAAGAAGTTTACTCGCAGCAACTTATTTTCAGCAGCAAGATATTTTATCCGCGCAAAGTATTTTAGAACATGGCATTGCGTTTGACTCGCAAGTACTCGAGTGGCGAGTGCAGCTTAGTAAAATTTATATTACGCGCAAGCAATATTCAGTGGTACAACAATTATTAAGCGATGATTTTGATAGCCAAGGTGATGCGCAATATTGGGCGCTTAAAGGCACTGCTGCGCAGCAGTTAGGTGATCATACTCGTGCATTGGTTTGCTTTGAGCAATTAACACAGTTACAGCCTCAGCAAGGTAAATGGTGGTTAGCTATGGCGACTTCTAAAGATGCACAAGGTGATTACCTCTCGGCGAAACGTTATTACCTAGCTGCAATCGAAGTGGGTAACTTAAACCCTGCAGTGTTAAAACATGCAAAGCAACGTTTGCAGACCTTAGGAGGTGTGTCATGAGACCCAGTCTACGTCTAAGGTTAGGTGATTTATTAGTTGAAGAAAACATGATCACTGAAGCGCAATTGAGTGAAGCGTTAAACGTGCAGGCTGCAACCGGGCGTAAGCTAGGTGCAACGTTAATTGCTCTTGAGTTTATTAGTGAGCCACAATTACTAAGGTTTTTAGCTCAGCAATTAAAAGTTCCCTTTTTAGATATTTCGCAACGCAAAATCTCACCTGAAGTATCCAAGTTGCTTTCTGAAGTAATGGCGCGCCGCTATAGAGCGCTCGTTATAGAAGATAATGGTGACTCAGTACTTGTGGGGATGAGTGATCCGGCCGATTTAAGAGGGCTTGATCAACTCGCACCAATTTTAGCGCCAAAGCGAATTGATTTAGCGGTAGTGCAAGAAAGTCAGATCATGACTGCTTTTGATAACGTTTACCGGCGGACAGAAGAAATTACCAGCTTTGCCGAGCAGTTACATGAAGAGTACGAAGATGTAGAAGAGTTTGATTTAAATTCGTTAGGTGATGAATCCTCTGATGCTACCGTAGTGAAGCTATTACAATCGATTTTTGAAGATGCTGTACAAGTCAGAGCATCAGACATCCATATTGAACCAGATGAAGGTATGTTACGGATTCGTCAACGCGTCGACGGAGTGTTGCAGGAGCATGTACTCAATCAAGTTAAAATAGCCTCAGCATTAGTGCTGCGGCTTAAGTTAATGTCTGGTTTAGATATATCAGAAAAACGCTTACCGCAAGATGGCCGTTTTAATATTAAAGTGCATACACATAGCATTGATGTGCGTTTGTCTACTATGCCGGTGCAATATGGTGAGTCGGTTGTAATGCGGCTATTAGATCAATCTGCAGGGCTATTATCATTAGATGAAACGGGTATGCCAGCAGCGTTGCTAAAGCGGTTTCGCTCAATCTTAAAGCGTCCTCATGGCATGATTTTGGTAACAGGGCCTACAGGTTCAGGTAAAACAACCACTTTATATGGGGCGTTAAGTGAGCTAAATCAGCCAGAAAATAAAATAATAACTGTAGAAGATCCGGTGGAGTATCGTATTGGCCGGATAAACCAAGTGCAAATTAAAAATAAAATAGGGCTTAGTTTTGCCAGCATATTAAGAACAGCATTACGGCAAGACCCCGACATCTTAATGGTGGGGGAAATGCGTGATAAAGAAACGGTTGATATAGGCCTGCGGGGCGCGTTAACAGGGCACTTAGTGCTTTCAACTTTGCATACTAATGACGCTATAACCAGTGCTATGCGGCTAATTGATATGGGAGCACCAGCCTATTTAGTTGCCAGCTCACTAAGAGCCATCATTGCCCAGCGCTTAGTTAGGCGAGTCTGTGATAACTGCAAACAACGATACTACCCTGATGTGCAAGAAGCGAGTTGGTTAAAGTACCTAAATGTTGATGTAGACAATACCGCATTTTTTCATGGCAAAGGCTGTACTGCGTGTAACCACTTAGGTTACAAAGGGAGAGTCGGTATTTTTGAGTTACTCGAAATGGATGAAGCTATGATGGAGTGTCTTCGTCAAAATGACACTCAAGGCTTTGCTCGGGCTGCCAAGAACAACCCTTACTTTGCGCCGTTATCTACCATGGCGTTAGGGTATGCCAAGCAGGGGATAACCACTTTAGATGAAGTATTTAAAGTCGCTGAATATATCCCTGAATTGATAGGAGGTGATGATGCACCTTTATAACTATCAAGCTAAAGACCAAAAAGGCATTTTAATTAAGGGGCAACTTGAAGCTGCCAGCCAGGCAGGTGTTGCCGACAGCTTGTTAAAACGCCAATTTACGCCGATCTCGATTACCCAAATTGATAAAGAAAGCGACATTAACCTTCCGCTTGCGCAACTATTCAAAGAAAAAATAGGCCTGGCAGACATGATTATGTTTTCGCGGCAAATGTACTCGTTGCTCAAAGCTGGCATCCCGATTATTCGTGCCATGGTGGGGTTAGCTGATACCACACAAAATAAAGAGTTTAAGCTGGTTTTAACAGACATAATCAAACAACTAGAGCAAGGTCGGGATCTTTCCAGTGCCATGACCATGCACAATAAAGTTTTTAGCAGATTAACTATCGCAATGGTATTGGTTGGCGAAGGCTCAGGGCGGTTAGAAGATGCTTTTCACCAACTCGCTAGTTATTTTGAGAAAGAACAAGAAACGCGCAAACGCATAAAGGCCGCAATGCGCTATCCCACTTTTGTTATTGCTGCATTATTAGTTGCAATGGTGATTTTAAATATATTTGTGATCCCGGTGTTTGCCACCATGTTCGCGAAATTTGATGCAGAACTACCATTAATGACCCAAATTTTGGTGGCAACAAGTTACTTCTTCGTTAATTACTGGTGGCTTTTATTACTCATTCTTATTGGCAGTGTGATCGCTTGGCGGCGCTATTTGGCAACCGAGCAGGGGTTATATAACTGGGATCACTACAAATTAAAGATCCCCATTGTTGGAAATATTATTCATCGTTCATTACTTGCACGGTATAGCCAAAGTTTAGCCATGGTATTGCGCTCTGGTGTACCTATGACTACAGGATTGTCTTTAACGGCAAAAGCGGTAGATAACACCTATATGGAACGTGCAATTTTAAATATTCGTCAAGATATAGAAAAAGGTGACAGCCTGTTAAGGGCCTCAAGGAGTAGCGAGCTTTTTTCCCAGTTAGTGCTACAAATGGTGGCTGTTGGTGAAGAAACAGGGCGAGTTGATGAGCTTTTGCAAGAAGCCGCTGATTATTACGAGCGAGAAGTCGATTACGACTTACGTAGTTTAACCGCCAAGATAGAGCCTATTTTGACAGTGATAGTTGCCGTTATGGTGCTAATTCTCGCGCTCGGTATTTTTATGCCGATGTGGAACATGATGTCTGCAATTAAAGGGGGTTAACAATGCCCAGTAAACCAGGCCATATAGCAGGTTTTTCTCTTTTGGAGCTTGTGCTTGTGGTTATTTTATTGGCGATTGTAATGAGTGTTGCTGTACCGCAGTTTTTAGATATTAAGGAGCGAGCCCATCGTTCAAATATTGATGCCGTTGCTGGTGGTTTTGCCAGTGCTGTTGGTTTAATTAGGGGGCAATGGGAGCTGGACGCGAGACCATCTGGAAATGGGGTTTCGCAGTTTGTTACGCATATAAATTATGGAGGTGTAGTTGTTGGTGTTGATGGCCGATTAGGCACGCCAACAAGTGATGAAACAGAGCAAGAGAACACGCAGGCATTAGTGATGAGTAGTTACAAATGCCAACAGGTGCTGAATGTGATTTTACAAGGTGCGCCAAGCAATACCCTAGGTAGTGACGCGTCAGTAGTTAAAGATGCAAAGTTTTTAGTGAGGTATAACGCAGATAAACTGCAATGCATTTACTATTTAACTCATTCTTTAGATGCGAAAAATATTCCAATAGATGGTGAACCATATGTTGGCACCAGTGGATTTTCGTACTTTCCTGTAACAGGCAAAGTACAAATTTTTAAATCTTAAGTAATAACAAAGAGGCTTACTTATGAAAACGCAATCAATGAAAAGTAACGTAGTTAATAAACAAGCTGGTTTTACTTTGGTAGAACTGATAATCGTGATCGTCATTTTAGGTATTTTGGCTGTTGTTGCCGCCCCTCGCTTTTTGAATCTTCAAGGAGATGCCAATGCATCAACACTTGAGGGCGTTCAAGGCTCTATTCGCAGTGGGATGAATATAGTCAATGGTAAGGCGATAATTGCCAGTGTGCAAAATTATGCATATGACGACGCCAATGTAACCCCAGAAGTGGAAGGCGTAGCACTTCATTATGGCTACCCTGTTGGTACCATTGAAGCATTTGAGAAATTCTTAGATATTGATTTTGCAGATGTGACTGCTGTTGCTTCAAATGTAAATGGTGCTGATTTCAATCTGGTCGATGGTGATAGTGAAACCACAATAGTTACTATCTTCCCTAATAGTTATGTTGTAACCGATAATTGCCGTGTTGAGTACACACCAGCAACGAGTAAAGATAATCCACCAGTAGTTAATATCGTATTGGATGAGTGTTAATTCATTAACAATGAAATATACGTGTAAGCAACGATTGCGTGGCTTTACTTTGGTTGAATTGATTATCACCTTAGTTATTTTGGGTATCCTGTCGGTAACGGCAGGGCCCAAGTTTCTAGGGAGTTCAACGGAAGACGCTTATGCATATCGCGATCGGGTATTAGCAGTGCTAAGAACAGCTCAGTTACGAGCAATGCAAGATACTGGGCTTACGAGTTGTCATAAATTGTACATAACCGCGACCTTAATTGCAGGACCGACACCGGATACCTGCACAGGTGGTGCTGATGTAAATAACCCGGAAGATTCAGTAGTAGCTATTAAAACGCAGCGCAGTGATTTTGTTTTTACTGCATTGGACGATAAAGGGGCCCAATTTACGCAGATTAATTTTGATCCTTTAGGTCGAAGCGATCAAAGTTGTGATGGCACTTGTCGCATTGATATATCGCTTGCCGGTGTGTGTATCAGTGGCGAAGGGCTTATTTATGCGTGCCCATAATCATGGATTTACCTTAATTGAATTGATTATCAGCATTGTCATTTTTGCCATTGCACTGACGATTATTACAGGGTTAATTGCACCTCAAGCACGGCAAAGCGCAGACCCTATCATACAGTTGCGGGCAAATGAGTTAGGGCAATCATTAATGAATGAAATTTTGGCCAAGTCATTTGATGAGCACAGCGAGCGTGCACCGCCATTTAGGCGTTGCTCTGAAAGTTCATTAGATGCTGAAGATTGTACAAGCTCAGAGAACTTAGGCTCAGAAGAGGGCGAAACACGCACCACTTATGATGATGTTGACGATTATATTGCATTGAGTGATCAGCCTATAACAAATAGTTTGGGTCAAGTGCTTACCCAATATCAAGGCTTTAATGTGGTCGTTACCGTTGTATATGACAGTGACTTTAATAGCGCAACAGCAAACGATGGTGTACTAGCAAAGCGTGTCACGGTAATTATAAGCAGTCCCAATGGCGAAGAATACGGTTTTAGTGCATATAAGGGTAATTATTGATGAGTAAGTACCTAAAACAATCAGCATTTACCTTAATAGAGCTTCTGCTTGTTATGGTTATATTGGGGATACTGGCTGTTACTTCTTTTGCTTTTATTAACTCTGGATTTAATATTTATAGTCAAGGGGTGGAGCGCCAAGAGGCTGTAGCACAAGCACGCTTTATGTTGACACGTTTAGCAAAAGAGCTACGTCATGCGATGCCAAACTCTTTACGTTTAAGCTGTGAAAATAACTGTGGTTTGAGCCAATGCCTTGAGTTTACGCCTTTTCAATCAGCTACCCATTACACTGGCTACTTACCTAACACTGCTCCCTTTATTGTTACGGCAGTAGATTTTGAATTAAATGACTTAACTCAACCAAGTCTTGGCGATTGGGCCAGTATTTATCCATTAGATCCAGCAGAAGTCTACGACGTAAGTAATAATAAACGTCTGCAATTAACTAATTTCGTATCATCTTCAAACAGTGAGTTAGATCAATGGCAATTTGATCAAGCATTTGCACAAGAGTCACCAGCAAAACGAATTTACTTACTGGCGACGCCTGTTAGTTTTTGTGTAGAAGGGACACAGCTTTATCGTTATCAAGATTATGGCTTCAATAGCTCCCAGCTGGATGCAGTTGAGCTACAGGCTACAACAGGCGTTAAACGTGATCTATTAGCGCTCCATATAGAAAATAACCTAGCAAATAATGCATTTTTTAGAATTGGGGATATTGCATTAACTCGTAATGCAGTGCTGAACATTCACGCGATTATGGCGTTTAATGATAATGAAGCTATGATGTTTAATCATGAGGTGCATATACCCAATGTACCTTAGCCCACGAATAAAAAGAACGGTTATAAATAAAGCTTATCAAGGTGGTAACCTACTGATTGTCACTTTGGTGATCATTGTTGTGATGCTAGTACTTGGCTTGGCTTTAGTCAGGATTTTATCGGCATCTTCGCAGCAAAATGTGATCGAGTATTATGGCTCTCGCGCTTATTTAGCTGCACAAAGTGGGTTAGAAAGCGGGCTAACTGAAATATTTCCACTTAATAGTCCAGCACTAAACTGTGCAGCAGTAACTACCTCCCCTGTTTTTCAAACTCAGTATTTAGAGAACTGCACAGTAACGATAACTTGTCAGCAATACTTGAATGTACCTGATAGCAGTAATAGCGCAGGCTCGGTGAATGTTTTTTATTTACAAAGCCGTGCCACATGCTCGCCAAGTAGTTGTGCTATCGGCGAAGCATGTCGTAAAGACTACTGGCAAACTCAGCGTACACTCTCTGTCGAAGCGAAGACTTTGCCATGATATATAAGTTATTCATCTTCATAATCATAATGATCTTTAGTGCTAACAGCATTGCTGTAGTTCCTAAAATTGAAGGGCGCTTTATTGAGTTGCAAGACACTTATGTCTCACCGATTTGGACCAAGATAAACTTTCAACAAGAGTACGAAACACCTCCCGCGGTGTTTATGCTATCAACTAATCAAGGGGGTAATCCTGCGATTGTACGAATTCGTAATGTAACAACAACCGGATTTGAAGCTCTACCTTTGGAACCTACCGGGGAAGACGGTGAGCATATTACTATGGGAGCACATTACTTAGCGGTCGAGTACGGTGTTCATGAATTTCCAGATGGCACAATAATGGAGGTTGGCAGTACAGATATCCAATTAGAGATTCAATATGGTCCTAAGTCTAACTACGTTTTGCCTAAAAGTTATCAGGCAATAAATTTTGCTCAACCTTTTGCTGTTAGGCCGAACTTTTTTCACTCTCTACAAACCATTAATAGTTTGGAAAGCAATCCACCTACAGATGCATTACGACCATTTTTAACGATTGCCGTAGAAACTAACTCGCTAACAACTTCGGGGGTTAATATTGCGCTAGAAGCCTCAGAGACACGAAGTGGCTTAATAAATAGTGAAAAAGTGGCTTATTTAGTTGTTGAGCCTGGCAACAATCGTACCTTTGTTGATGATAATCAGGTAGAAGTTTTATGGGAGAGCTTTTTTACTGGTTACAATGTCGATGGTTGGAGTGACGGTTGTAACTATTTTTATTTCTCAAATAATTTTGCTACTGCTCCATTGGTTGTTGCAAGTAAAAATAGCCGAGTGGGCGAAGATGGTGGTTGGCTACGAAGTTGCAATTTGACTCGTACGCGTTTGGGAATAGTTGTTGATGAAGACCGTGATGGAGACAATGAGCGTAGGCACCCAGACGAAGAAGCCTCTATCTTAGCTATGACCAGTACGTTTGTGTCAAATGGCGATGTTCTAAGTTGTGACACATTATTCCCCGGTGCGATTGCAACCTATAACAATGGCCAAATTCAGTTAGTCCAAGGAGTGACAGTCACCGATAACAACGCGAATATGCTTACGACCACAAACTATATTTCAACGGCATTAACTAATATCCCTCTTTGTAATGGTCAGCCTTGCGCTGCAAAAGGTGAAAATGCGTTAACTGCAGGACAAGCTTCACAAGTACCAACAGTGGCCAATGATGGCTCATCGGGTAGTGCAATTCCTACAACACTCGGTGGTGACTATTTTTTTGATGAGTTACAAATGACCATGATTGCGCCTGAGTATAGAGTAACCGCACCCACACGTATTTTTTTACAAAACTCTACTACGTTACTGTCGACGTCATTTTTAACTGTGGCGAATACTAAAATTACAATAGAAAATGGGGCGTATTTAGCGATTTATGTAGATGGTGCGGTGTCGATTGGTGCCGCAGTCGATTTTTCAGCTTTTTTAGTGGCAACAGGTGAAGTACGCATTGCACAAGAAGCTCATTATACTGGCATGATCACCTCAGGCACGGAGATAATTGCTGAAGAAAGTTCATCATTTACTGGTACTGCAGTACCAAATAACATTCCTGGTTTTTGTGGTATTAATACGCCGGTTTTATTGGATCATTACCGATTATCAATGAGTGATAATAAAGGCCTTACCTGCGAAGCCAAAGAACTAACGCTAACTGCTTGTGCTAATGATGCATGCGATATAATTTATGATGAAGTATCCACTTTAGATTTATCACCAAATAATAGTACTCAACAAAGTTGGGTGACGGGTGAGGTGATAACTTTTACTGGCATTACAGATTTACAGTTCGCTAAGCGTACTACAGGGCAAGTGCAATTTGGTTATAATGTTGCAGACCCATCAGCGCCGCTACGTTGTTATATTGGTGGTACAAATGTGGGCTTAGGTGGTTGTAAGGTTACTTTTTCAGACGCGGGGTTTATTTTTAGCGATGAGACTAATAACACCACATCAATTTTAAACCAATTATCAGGTAAACCGTCAAACACCGGGTTCAATGCATCACAATTAGCAATCCAAGCTGTGAAAACGAATACCACAACCGGAGTGTGCGAAGCTGCTTTTCCTGCTGGTGGAGAGGTGGCTATAGATTTAGCCTATAGCTGCAGTGCAGGCTCTACGTGCATCGATAATCTTGCTCTAACAAATAACAGCACAACCCATAGCATTGGTCAAAGTTATCAAACAGTGCCTTTAAAGTTTGATAGTGATTCAAAAGCACCGATTGTGATTAATTATCCCGATGCTGGCAAACTGAGTTTGAATGCAAAATTAAACTTAGTGCTCGATCCCGTGACTAATTTATCGGTGAATTTAACGGGTAGCTCAAATGAATTTGTGGTTAAGCCCTTTGGTTTAGCAATGAACTTTGCTGATACCAGTGCGCAAGCTAATGATGCCAGCGGCAGTTTATTTAAACTAACCGGCGAGTCATTTTCGCTAAAAATGAATGCGGTGCAATGGCTTGATAACCAAGACACCAATAATGATGGCTACCCAGATAATTACAGTGCTATTTCAAGTAATCCAGTCGCTAAGCACTTTATTGGTGAGCAACCGGATGTGCAACCCAGCGTTTATTTGCCAACAGCGGGTGTGCTGGGTACGTTACAAGAAGAAAATTTAGTTGCGTTTGCAGATACCGGTAACTTAAGTGAATCAATATCAAGTTATAGCTACGACCAAGTTGGTATTATTGATTTAGTTGCGGGGCTCAAAGATGCCGACTATTTGGGGGCCGGTGATGTGCGCGGAGCGATTACTCGTGTTGGTCGTTTTGCGCCTTCGCAATATGCGGTACAAAATATTCAAGCCAATGCACAGTGCACCCGTTATGGCAGCAATAGCACTTATTTGAGTGAACCGTTTACGTTAGGGTTTACTGTTCAGGCGCTTAATCAAAATAACCAAGTAATGAAAAACTATATAGGCGGGTTTGTTAATTCAACGGTAAGCATTAATGCAGAGAACAGTGAAGTAGGAAATTATGTCTCGGGTAGTAGTTTAACTCCTAGATTGCAAAACTTAGAGGCTAGCCAGTGGGGCAGTACCGCAGCCCTAGCAGGACTTTTTACTATAAGTGATAGCGATACTATTTTAGCTCGACGCGGCTTTAATGATCCCGATGGCCCATTTGAAAGTGTAAATTTGATGGCAACTGTGACGGGAATTGAAGGGGCTGTATTAACAGCTGCCGACGATAATCCTAATTTAGCAACCGACTGCGCAGCAAACAGCAGCTGTAATAGTGTTGTGCTTAACGATACGCCTATTAGTTTTCGCTTTGGCCGCTTAGTGCTGGGTGATAATGCAGGGTCTGATTTAGATAATTTACTTGTGCCTATGCAGGCGCAGTATTTTAATGGCAGCGAGTTTGTACTTGATACTAATAATAATTGCACTGTCTTTGCACACCCACAAATAACACAAATCACTCCTAGCACGCCTGAGCTCAGTTATATTTATGGCAGTGGAAGAAGTGGTCAACTCGAACAAGGCATTTACCCAGCGAGTAATGGTATCTATGCTGAGCCTAAAGGCGCAGGTATTTTTACACTTGAGTACGATACAGAAAATTGGCTTGAGTGGGATTGGCAAGGAGACGCAAGTCAGTTAAATCCGCAAGGAATTTTACAATTTGGCCGTTTTAGAGGAAATGATCGTGTTATTTACTGGCGTGAAGTACGGTAATAACTGTATGTCAAACCAGCTTAAAATTCAGAGCTTAATGTTTCACAAAGTTGGTTCCTATAAAGCGCTTTATGGGCTGGTTAAAAGCTAATTTATATTAGGTTACTTTTACAGGGGGCTGATCTTAACAAGGGAACAGCCATCATTTGCAACTAATGCCTAGCTTAAATCACTTTTAATTCCAACTGAAGCTCGCATCTTGAGGCTAATTAGGTATAAACTCAGATAATTTTTGAACAAAGCTTGTGTTTTGCCTTGCAAGTACATAGCATAAGAGTTTAATTATAAAAAATAAATAATGACCAAATAATTGCCGCTTTTTGGGAATGGAATATATGCGAATTGCTCCTTTATCTCTGTTAATTTCAGCTAGCTTGTTTGCATCAAGTGCATTTGCACAAGATACAGCCACAGTTACTGGAATTGAATCTGAGATCAGTATTAAACAAGCTGAATACGATAACGCTACACAGATACTTGAAAAACATTTAAAAGAAGAAAGTCAGTTACAAAGTCAACTTGATTTATTACGCACTCGTTCGACTGAGCTGGACAAAGAAAAAAATCAAGCACTTGATGCCATGAATGAAATGTATCGTCGTTTAATTGATGATCCCACTATTGATATAAGTGCTGCACAGGCGCGATACCAGCAAGCTGTGGTTGATCATAAGCAAAATAAAGACGATATCGCGATGCAGTTGGCGGCAATTGCATCCCACCGCAAAGACATTGAACAAATTCGCGTAGCAAAACATACCCAGTTAAATACACTCGAAAGCTTAAAAGAACAATTAACAACAGCCCGAGTTGAGCGCTTACGTAATGAGTTTACCCGTGAAGGGACGCTAGAAGTTAATCACACTATCAACTGTAAACGTACAGAAACATTGGCAGCCTGTGAGCAACGAGGCCAGCAAATGGGCTTACAAAAAGCAACCAAGCGTTTTGTAGATCAAATATTTGCTAACTTAACTGAAGAGCGCCTAGTTGAACCAAAGCGCAATATGGCTGGTGCGCAAGTACAGGTTTTAAGTAGCCATGTGGTCAATAGTGCTTTTAGCGGCCAAGGCAATTATAACGTTAACTTAAGCGTCACTATGCGCGGTGATGTGAATAGCAGTCGCTTATGTAATTTATTGAGTGTTGATAATCGCTATTGTTCAGAGTACGGCACGCCGCTAACGGCAACTTATCAAACTCGTTATGACACTACTTTTACTGATAGTCAGTTAACATTCAGTGATGGTCAGGATAATGCCAACGTTTCGGTGTCACGCTTGAGCGAGCAACCGATACGCGATTATTCAGTCAAACCAATGTCAACGGTTGATACACAGGTCGTTGATAGTAATAAAATGATTGAATTCACGCTGCGTTCAAATGTATACGATGACGAAGTGTTTATTGATGGCGTAAGTTTTGGTTCAACACGTTTAGCAACGACTTTACCAAGTGGTATTCATGATGTTGAAGTTCGCAAGCAGGGTTATAAACCTTATCGCGTGCGTGTTGATTTACGAAAGCCGCAGACGATTCATGCTAAGTTGGTAAAAAAGCCTGAGTCGATTGCTGCACCGACATACACCAGTGAGCAACGTAATACGACATCAGTAACCAGTACAGCTATAGGCAATGCCGCAGCTGCTGACGTGGTAGTCATTCCCGCAGGTAAGTTTGAAATGGGTGATATCAATGGTAATGGACTTGCAAATGAGCGTCCAGTTGTTGAAAAAACCATTGCAAACTCATTTGCGATGCAAAATAAAGAAGTGACAGTCGGTGCTTATCAAAAGTTCGTCAGCAACACTAATTATAAAACTGAAGCTGAGCGTAATCGTGGTTGCGCCTATTATTTAAATGGCGAACCAGTCTGGGAAGCAAATTTAAACTGGCGTAATCCAGGTTTTGAGCAAGGCAGTGATTTTCCTGCCGTGTGCTTAACCTACAACGATGCGAAAGCATACGCTGATTGGTTGTCTGGTCAAACAGGTCAACAATACCGGTTACCTAATGAGGTTGAGTGGGAGTATGCAGCACGCGCTGGTACTAAAACTGAATACCCGTGGGGTAATGAAATAGGTAAAAATTTAGCCAATTGTGGATGGTGTGGTAGTGAGTGGTCAAATAAAAGTGCATCGCCAACTGGCTCCTTTGCACCTAATGCGTTTGGTCTCTACGACACGGTAGGAAATGTATGGGAATGGACTCATAAGTCAGCTGAACAAGCGGATGTTACTGTCCGAGGTGGTGCGTGGAATTTTGCACCTAGTTTAGCTCGTGCTTCAACTCGTTTGATTTTAGCGCCAGACTTTCGTGCAAACTATATCGGTTTTCGTCTAGTACGCGAACGATAAAATTAATTTAAAAAGGAAGCGTTGCTTCCTTTTTTACCCAATTAACAAAGGTAGCTGCACTTTTTATTGCCGAACTGATTCAGCATGGTAAAGTTGCATAAGCTAATATAAGAACGTTTTTCAAAGGTCATCCAGCCTCATGTTTAAAAAGCTCCGTGGTATTTTTTCAAACGATCTATCGATCGACTTGGGTACAGCCAACACCCTCATTTATGTTAAAGACGAAGGCATTGTCCTTAATGAACCATCTGTAGTTGCGATCCGCCAAGAACGCGCTGGTGGTCCTAAAAGTGTTGCCTCAGTAGGGACTGAAGCAAAGCAAATGCTAGGTCGAACGCCTGGTAATATCAAAGCCATTCGACCAATGAAAGACGGTGTAATTGCTGATTTTTATGTAACTGAAAAGATGTTGCAACACTTTATCAAGCAAGTGCATAACAATAACTTTTTACGTCCAAGTCCGCGTGTGCTTATTTGCGTACCGTGCGGTGCTACGCAAGTAGAAAAACGCGCAATTCGTGAATCGGCTATGGGCGCAGGTGCGCGTGAAGTTTATTTAATTGAAGAGCCAATGGCTGCGGCAATCGGTGCCGGTTTACCGGTATCAGAAGCAACAGGTTCAATGGTTGTAGATATCGGTGGTGGAACCACTGAAGTTGCAATTATTTCACTAAACGGCGTGGTGTACTCATCATCTGTACGTATTGGTGGGGATAAGTTTGATGAAGCAATTATCAACTATGTACGTCGTAATTTTGGTAGTTTAATTGGTGAAGCAACGGCTGAAAACATTAAACATCAAATTGGTTCTGCGTTTAAAACAGATGAGCCAATTGAGATTGAAGTACGTGGCCGTAACCTTGCCGAAGGTGTTCCGCGTTCATTTACGCTTAATTCACATGAAATATTAGAAGCCTTGCAAGAGCCATTAATGGGGATTGTTAGTGCGGTAATGGTTGCCCTTGAGCAATCGCCACCAGAGCTGGCGTCAGATATATCAGCCAAAGGCATGGTATTAACAGGTGGTGGTGCATTACTTAAAGATTTAGACCGTTTATTAATGGAAGAGACCGGCATTCCTGTTGTGGTTGCTGATGATCCATTAACGTGCGTTGCGCGTGGCGGCGGTAAGGCACTTGAGATGATTGATATGCATGGTGGTGATGTATTTAGTTACGACTAATGAAGTTAATGTTCGGGCGTGCCATTTCTTTGCAGCTGCGACTTTTTGTCGCAGTGCTTTTGAGTATCGTGTTGATCGTAGGCGATCGTTATACGCAAGGTGGCACCACAGTACGCACTAGTTTAAACACCTTAGTTAGTCCGTTATTGTATTTAGCCAATTTACCTTATGAAGTATTTAGCCTCGGGGCTAAAAGCTTACACACGCGCGATCAATTATTAACTGAAAACGAAGCCCTCAAGAAAAAACAATTACTGCAAAGCGAACAGCTTCAGCAATATCAATTCTTAAACAAAGAAAATCAAAAGCTACGCGCGTTACTTGGTTCTTCTGCTAAGCAGTCAAATCGTAAAATTATTGCTCAAGTTCTCTCAGTTCATTCAAATCCTTATAGCCATCAAGTGGTGATCAATCGTGGCACGATAGATGGCATCAGTGAAGGCCAAGCGGTGATTGATGAAATGGGGGTCGTCGGACAACTTACCAAAGTAGGCTCAACGACGTCTCGGGTGTTACTGATGACCGACACAACCCATGCCACACCGGTACGTATTTTACGTAATGATGTGCGTACCGTGGTTGAAGGGATTGGTAAAATTAATTTAGTTAAACTCTCCCATGTACCCCATAGTTTAGATGTACGGATTGGCGATGTGTTAGTGACATCAGGACTTGGAGGCACTTTTCCTGAGGGCTACCCGGTTGCGGTGGTAACTGAAATTAATCGCGATGAGGGCCGCCCGTTTGCTCAAGTATACGCCGAGCCGATAGCTCAGTTAGATCGTATTCGCTTATTAGTGATCTTATGGCGTAATCAGCAGGAAACTATCAGTAATGAATAGTCGTTACTTTTTATTAATCGCCGTGAGCATCTTCCTTGCGTTGATCATGGCATTGATGCCATTGCCTTTTTCGTTTGAGCCTTTTCGCCCTGACTGGGTGTTATTAGTATTAATGTACTGGTCTTTAGCTGTTCCACATCGATTAAATATTGGTACGGCTTGGGTAGTTGGCTTGCTGATTGATTTAGCCACAGGGTCACCGCTGGGAATTAATTCACTCACTTACTCAATTTGTATTTTTGTAACCGCAAGTAACTTTCAAAAAATTCGTAATTTTTCAATTTGGCAGCAAGCGATACTCGTGGGCTTATTTTTAACCTTATATCACTTAATGCAATTTTGGCTTAATCACTTTTTAATGGACGTTTATTTCAACCCGCAGTATTTATGGCCAGTCGTGACTGGCATGTTAAGTTGGCCTTGGATTTTCTTATTGCTACGTAAATATCGCCGTCATTTCAGGATCAGATAATGCAAACCGCCATTTATCTAGCGTCAGCTTCTCCCCGGCGCAAAGAATTGCTCACTCAACTTGGTATCGAATTTTCACAATTTAGTGTCGATGCTGATGAAAGCCAGCTAGCAGACGAAACACCCCTTGAACTTGTTGAGCGTTTAGCGCGTCTAAAAGCCCAAACTGGTGTTGCTATGGGATACACAGATCGCCCAGTACTCGGCAGTGATACCGTGGTGGTCATAGATAATCAGTCACTTGGTAAACCCCGCGATAAAGCTGACTTTATGGCAACCCTAAAACGTTTATCTGGGCGCAGTCATCAAGTGTTAACGGCAATTGCATTTGCCACTGAACACAAGGTCATGAGTTGTGTAGTAACCACGCAAGTGAGTTTTAAAACACTCTCAGAACAAGAATTAGCAGCATATTGGCAAACTGGTGAACCACAAGACAAAGCCGGTGGCTATGGCATACAAGGACTCGGTGGGCGCTTTGTTACTAATATTTCCGGTAGCTATTTTGCGGTAGTAGGCTTACCTTTATATGAATGCGAAAAATTATTAAGCGAATTCCTAAGTAGGTAACATGAGTATAGAATTACTGATCAACGTCACCCCGAGTGAAAGCCGTGTTGCCCTGATTGAAAACGGTGTATTACAAGAAATTCAACTAGAACGTATTGGCAATTTAGGTATCGTCGGTAATATTTATTTAGGTAAAATAAGCCGAGTGTTACCGGGTATGCAAGCTGCGTTTGTTGATATTGGTTTAGATAAAGCGGCTTTTTTACACGCGTCTGATATTGTAAATAGCGCCTCTATTGTTGAAGGTGTTGACGAGCAACCAATCAAAAAAGTACAAGATATTCGCGAGTTAGTGCGCCAAGGTCAATACATTATGGTGCAAGTGGTAAAAGATCCACTGGGTACTAAAGGCGCACGTTTAACAACTGACATCACCATCCCTTCTCGTTATTTAGTGTTTATGCCAGATGCCACCCATGTTGGTGTGAGTCAGCGTATAGAAACCGAAGAAGAACGCGCGCGATTGAAAAGCATTGTAGGTGAGTATGGCGATGAAGACGGCAGCTTTATAGTTCGTACTGCAGCTGAAGGTGCCAGCGAAGCTGAGTTGCGTCACGATGCCGAGTTTTTAAAAAAACTATGGAAAAAAATCGTCACTAAACGTAAAAAAACCAGCAAAGAAAGTATTTTGCATGAAGATTTAACCTTAGCATTTCGAACTCTACGAGATTACGTAGGGGAAGACATGGAGCGTATTCGGGTTGACTCAAAGCTAACCTATGAAGAGCTAAAAAGCTTTACCGCAGAGTTTGTACCAATCCTTTCCGATGCTTTAGAGTATTACCCAGGCGAGCGACCAATTTTTGATTTGTTTGATGTTGAAAGTGAAATACAAAAAGCCTTACATCGTAAAGTGACGTTAAAGTCAGGTGGCTATTTAATTATCGACCAAACCGAAGCGATGACCACGGTCGATGTTAATACCGGTGCCTTTGTTGGCCATCGAAATCTCGAAGAAACTATTTTTAACACCAACGTAGAAGCAACTTCTGCGATTGCCCGTCAGCTTAGGTTGCGTAACTTGGGCGGTATTATCATTATCGACTTTATTGACATGGTTAGCGAAGAGCATAAGCGCAGGGTATTGCATTCACTTGAGTCTGCACTGGGTAAAGATCGCGTTAAATCAAATATTAATGGTTTATCGGCATTAGGCTTAGTGGAAATGACCCGCAAACGTACTCGAGAAAGTCTTGAACATATTTTATGTGATGTATGTCCGGCCTGCTCTGGGCGCGGTTCACAAAAAACCGTTGAAACCGTATGCTATGAAATACTGCGTGAAATTGTCCGAGTAAACCGTGCTTACGCGGCTGATAAATTTATGGTTTATGCAGCTCCCGCGGTAAGTGAGGCATTACTTAACGATGAGTATCATAATCTTGCAGAACTAGAGTTATTTATTGGTAAGCAAGTGAGCATTCAAACCGAAAGCCTCTACAGTCAAGAGCAGTTTGATGTGGTTATGATGTAATGAAAGCAAAGACGGTCTGTTTTTTTTGTATCCGTAAGTTATGGCAAGTGTTCGCCATAACGCTGGTACTGCTTGCCGTTGTTGTTTCGGTTTTAAAATATACCCTGCCGTATGCCAATGACTATAAAGGTGACCTTGAAAGTTACCTATATGATAAGTTTGCGGTTAATTTATCAATTGGGGCTATTTCTGCCAGCTGGCATGGCCAAGGTCCTTCTATTGTCTTGGAAGATATCAGCTTTGAAGATAATAAAAGCTCACCCATCGCACTGACTATCGCTAAAGCTAGCCTTGAATTAAACGTCTGGGAAACCATCAAAACACGACAGTTAAAATCTAACTACTTTGTGATCAACGGTTTCCATGCTGATGTTGATATGCTGACTATGTTGCAGTCAAACAGCAGTGAGGTATCGTTTGAACAAAAAGAGCTGATTGAAGGCTTATTCTTAGGTAAAACCGGTCATTTTGCGGTTGAAAATAGTAGTCTTAATTTTATCTTGGCAGATGGTAAAGAGCGTCGGGTGATGCTTGAAGATATCGTTTGGCAAAATCAATACGAACAACACTTAGCTAGTGGTACTTTAGCATTGCCCGGGATTTCAGTGGGTACATTTGATGCTCGCTTGGCATTAACCGGATCGACGCTAGAAACCATGCTGGGTGATATTTATGTGCAAGCAAATAATGTTGATGTGTCGAAATGGCTGGCTCAGTATATTAATGCTAGTAAAGAGCAGCTCAATTCTGACATTAACTTAGAATCATGGTTGAGTATTGAAAAAGGCCTGATCAAAGATGTCACAGTTAAATGGTTGCCAAGCTTTATTAATTGGCAGCAAGATACAAAAAGTCATCAATTTAGTTTAAGTGAAGGGGGTTTTCACCTTTATCCTTGGCAGCAAGGTTGGCGGTTAAAAAGTTCAGGGGTGCGGCTCTCAAACGATCAACAGCATTGGCCCGACTTTCAATTTGAAGCACAGCTGGATAACAAGCAACAACAAATTTGGTTGCAAGAACTCGATTTTGATTTGGTTACAAGGTTAGCCCAGTTAAGTGATTTTGCTGAATTAGAGCCGCTGTTAAGTCGTCAACCCAGTGGTCAAGTTAAGCGCGCTTATGTGCAATTTACATCAACACAGCAATGGCAATTATGGTTTGAAGTCCAGCAATTGGGCTGGCTTGCAGAGCAAGGTGTGCCCGGTGTGCAGGGCTTACTTGTCGATGGTTTGTTAAATCAAGATCGTGGTCGTATTAATCTGTTTGGCGAAAATAGCGAGTTACTTACCGCTGATACTTTTAGCCAGCCAATCAAATATAACCAACTGAATATGCAAATTGATTTAGCCAATAGTGAGCAAGGTTGGCAGATCAGCAGTGATAATATGTGGCTTGATAATGATGAGGTCACTGTTGCAGCCGAAATGAAGCTTAGCTTAGACGAACAGCCTCGGCTTGATTTATATGCAGAAGCATTTGCACCAGATGCCAGTGTTGCCAGCCATTATTTCCCACGCCCTGTGATGACTAAAAATTTAGTTGATTACTTAACTGGGGCTATTAAAGGTGGTGAACTTACGCAAACACAAGTGCTGTTTTCTGGGCCATTAACGGGCTTTCCGTTTGCTGATAATTCAGGACAGTTTGAAGTATTAGCGCAGGTAGATAACGCCAATTATCAATTTGCCCCTGATTGGCCTGCAGTAACTCAAGCGAGTGCAAAATTATATTTTGAAAATCAGCGTATGGATATTTACTCTGAGCATGGGCGGCTTGTTAACTTAGCGGTCGGTGATGCCGTGCATGTCAGTATTACAGATCTAATGAACGCAGATGTACTGAGCGTAAAAATTAATAAACGTGCTGAGATGGAAAAATTACTGCCGTTTTTTAAAGCAACGCCAATTGCTGACCCACTAGCAAATGTATTTGAGGTGATCCAAGGTAACGGCGCTGCCAGCGCTGATATTGAGCTACTTGTTGATTTAAATGAGTTAGATGTAACAGCTAAAGGCATGGTTAATTTAAAAGATCTGCCAGTGTATTTAGCACAACCTGGGCTTCAGCTTGAAGGTGTGACAGGTAAGCTCTATTTTAATGATGATCAGATCACTTTAGAAAATGCTAACGCAAGTTGGTTAGGAATGCCGCTGAAAGTTAACTTTAATGGTAAAAATATTGGCCCAAACTATCGTGCTGACGTTGATATAAAAGCACAGTTAAATGCTGATACGTTAATTTCTCATGGTCAAGACTTACTAAAAGGTTACTTGCATGGTGAAAGTGAAGTGGCTATTAATCTTGCCCTAAACTTTTTAACGGACGGCTTTGATTATCGCGCTAATGTCAGCTCACAACTCGAAGGGCTCAGTAGTGACCTGCCCGCACCGTACACTAAAAGTGCCGATCAAGTATGGCCGCTAACGGCTGTTATTCAAGGTGATAATATTTCTAATTTGATCACCGCTAATATTAATAACAACTTATATTTTAATGGCATCTTAGCGAATAACGTTGGCAAACTAACCAATGCACAGTTTATTTTAGGCGAGCATGATCTGGGTTTAAACCAGCAAGACTTAAGTGTTGCAATTGATTTAGAGCAAACCGATCTATTACCTTGGCTTGGCTTGATCCAGCAGATCATCACCATCAGTCAAACAGAATCAGCTGAGCAGGGCGTACTACCACCATTAAAAGAAGTGGTGGGTAACATTCAGCAATTAACCATTGGTGATATTGCATTTAATGATTTTGAAATGCGTTTAGCGCCGACCCCAAGTGACATGAGCTTACGGCTAAACGCCAAAGAATTACGCTCGCAAGTACTTATTCCGCTAGATAAATCAAGTCGGCCGATTCATATTGCCAGTGATTATTTACGTGTTAACTTTACCCCTACTACAGACGAATTACAGCCATCTGAAACACCTCAAGATTACACTTGGTTGAGTGACATACCGGCCATTGAATTTGAGTGTACTGATTGTAAAGTGGCAAGCTATCAATTAGATAAAGTCAGCGCATCGCTTTATGGCGATGGTCATAAGCTCACCATATCTGAGCTGGTGGTTGATAAAGGCAAGCATGTGTTACGTGCTAAAGGGCATTGGCAAGATGGCATAAGTCAATTTAGCGGTAATATGCAAAGTGATGACATTGGTGAGCTATTTGATGAGTTTGATATAACCACCACAGTTAAAGATTCACCCGCAGATATTAAATTTACGCTTGAATGGCAAGATGCGCCTTATTTATTTGATATTGCCAGCCTCAATGGTAATTTAGATTGGCGTTTAGGCGAAGGACATTTAGCTGAGGTAAGCGATGGCGGCGCACGGGTATTTTCGTTGCTGAGCCTGGATTCATTAGTGCGTAAGTTAAAACTCGATTTTAGAGATGTATTTTCGAAAGGTTTTTTTTATAACAGTTTGCAAGGCACCATGCAGGTAGATAAAGGCATCGCTTACACGCAAGATACGAAAATGGATGGGGTGCCTGCTGATCTGACGATTAAAGGCCATACTAACCTCAATACCATGGAGATTGATTACGATTTAGCGGTTGCGCCACAAGTGACCTCGAGTATTCCGGTGATTGTTGCGTGGATGGTCAATCCGGTAACCGGGCTTGCGGCACTGGCGATAGATAAAGTGATCCACTCGGCGCGCGTTATTTCTGAGATTAACTTTAAAGTGACCGGTAGCATGACTGATCCTGTAGTGAAAGAAGTAGATCGTAAAAGCCGTGAAGTGACTCTTCCGCAAGCCGCACAAAACCAACCTCAAGCCGCCGCCTCCAGTGAGTTAACACTCAAAGATGCTGTAGATACAGCCACCCAATGAGGCCTTAAACGATGCAAGCTATGATAGTCGCTCTACAAATGTGCTCCGGGCTGTGTGCTGATGGCAACATGAATCAACTTAGACAACAGTTAACCACGCTTCCTGCAATACGCCCGTTACTGGTGTGTTTACCTGAAAGCTTCTTAGTGTTTGCTAATAGCGGTCATGAAACACTTGTTGTAGCAAAGCAAAGTGATGTTTATCAACAACAATTAAGTGAGTTATGTCGCCAACATGATATTTGGCTAGCTGCCGGTACTGTGCCGATTGCCACAGAGCATGGCAAATATTTTGCAGCGTCTTTGCTGTTTAATGAGCAAGGTGAAGTGCTGGCCCAGTATAATAAAATGCATTTATTTGACGTTGATGTTGCTGATGGGACTGGTGCGTATCGCGAGTCTAACTTCACCGAAGCGGGCAGTGACATTGTGGTGGTAGATTCACCGTTTGGTAAAATAGGTCTTACAGTATGTTATGATCTACGCTTTAGTGGCTTATTTAGTGCTTTGCAACGAGCCGGGGCAGAGGTTATTTTAGTGCCTAGCGCATTTACTACCATAACAGGTGCAGCTCATTGGCAACCGTTATTAACGGCCAGAGCGATAGAGACGCAAAGTTATGTGATTGCTGCTGCGCAAGTAGGGCAACACGAAAATGGTCGCGCGACATACGGCCACAGTATTATTATTTCTCCTTGGGGCGACGTCCTCAGCGAGCTTGCAAATGGCATTGGGTTTATTGGTTGTCAGCCAGATCTAAACCGCTTACACGCCATTCGTCGAGATATGCCAGTGCAATCTCACCAACGATTTAGAGAGCATTTATTATGAACACGGTTGAACAGCATTTATTACACGACAGCCAGCTAAATCGAGAAGAACTCGAAAAAACGCTTGGTTTTATTCATCAGCATAAAGTTGATTACGCGGATCTTTACTTTCAATCTAGCCACCATGAATCATGGGTGCTTGAAGATGGCTTAGTAAAAGAAGGCTCGTACAACGTTGAACGCGGCGTCGGCGTACGCGCAGTTAGTGGCGAAAAAACCGGTTTTTCGTACTCAGATGCAATTAATTTAGAAGCACTTAACAAAGCCGCAACCGCTGCGCGCAGTATTGCCGAAGCAGGTGAAAGTAAAGCCATTCAGGTATTTAGTGATGTAGCAGCAAAACAGCAGTTTTCACCACTGCAGCCGATTCAAAGCATGAGTGATACCGACAAAGTAAATTTATTACGTGAGCTTGAAAATTATATTCGTGAGCTTGCTCCTGACGCAGAGCAAGTTATTAGCTCTATGTCTGCGGTGTATGAAGAAGTATTGATTGCGGCCAGCGATGGTACATTTGCCACCGATATCCGCCCATTGATCCGTTTAAATTGTTCGGTATTACTTGAAAAAGACGGCCGCCGTGAACGCGGTGGCGCAGGTGGTGGCGCACGTTTAGACTATGGTTACTTTAAAGAACTGGTGGATGGTAAACCCCGTTGGATGGAATACGCAGAAGAAGCCGTACGCCAAGCAAAAGTAAACCTTGAAGCTATTGACGCTCCAGCGGGCACGATGGAAGTGGTACTTGGCGCAGGTTGGCCAGGAGTATTACTGCATGAAGCCGTAGGTCATGGCCTAGAAGGCGACTTTAACCGTAAAGGAGCCTCGGCATTTAGCGGTAAAGTGGGCCAAAAAGTCGCATCAGAGCTGTGTACTGTAGTTGATGACGGCACCATTGCCGATCGCCGAGGTTCACTTAATGTGGATGACGAAGGTACTCCTGCAGCGTACAACGTACTTATCGAAAACGGTATTTTAAAAGGCTACATGCAAGATAAAATGAATGCGCGTTTGATGGGCGTTAACCCAACTGGTAATGCGCGCCGTGAGTCATACGCGCATTTACCTATGCCACGTATGACCAATACTTATATGTTAGGCGGCGAGCACAGCCAAGCCGATATTATTAGCACAGTTAAAAAAGGTATCTTCGCCCCAAACTTTGGTGGCGGCCAAGTAGATATCACTTCAGGCAAGTTTGTATTTAGTGCCTCAGAAGCCTACTTAATTGAAAACGGAAAAATTACTCGGCCAATCAAAGGCGCCACATTAATTGGTAACGGCCCTGAAGTTATGCAACAAATCTCTATGGTAGGTAATGATTTAGCGCTTGATAAAGGCGTCGGTGTTTGTGGTAAAGACGGTCAAAGTGTACCAGTAGGCGTTGGCCAGCCAAGCCTGAAAATAGATAACCTAACAGTGGGTGGCACGGCTTAATTTTATTACTGCCAAATACAACAAATAAAACCTTGGAAGTGCATGCTTTCAAGGTTTTATTTTTGTCGGCTGTTTATTGTTAAATTTGCTGCTGAAAAAAATCCATAAATGCGGCAACTTGTCGTGGCTGAAATTGCCTAGATGGGTAAAGAAACTGTAAGCCGATTTGTTGTTTATCTTTATTACTAAAACCGAGAATATAGTCATCAAGTATCGTCACTAAATTACCCTTAGTCAGATCATCGCTAATATCTACCATTGATTTTAGAGCAACCCCTGCACCGTCAATTGCCCATTGTCTGATCACCGCACCATCACTACTACTCATAGCCACAGGGACGCGAATTACCTGATCTTTAAAATGCCAATCATTCATCGATTGACCAAATCGCTCCATTACTAGGCAGCGATGATTTAATAAATCGTTTGGCTGCAAGGGTTGGCCATGTATTTTTAAATATTCAGCTGAAGCACATAACACACGTTGATTGGCCTTGATCATTCGGCTAATCAAATTGCTATCGGGTAAGTTTCCAAAGCGAATAGCAATATCAATACCTTCTTCAACTAAATTGACTAAGCCATCGGTTAAATGCAGGTGTGGTTTAACTTGTGGGTTTTGTGCTACAAATTTAGCTATTGCAGGGGCAACAAACTGTTTACCAAAGTCAGAGGGTGCGGTTATTTTGAGATTACCCGAAAGGGTGTTTTTACTAAGCTGAATACTTTGCTCTGTGGCATCAATTTCAGCAATTACTCTTAAACAGCCTTGATAAAATTGCTCTCCAGCCTCGGTCAATTTAATACTGCGAGTATTACGTATTAAGAGTCGGGTTTGATAGTGATTTTCAAGCTGGTTGATACGTGCCGTCATACTCGCAGGCGATAAACCAATTTTTCGCCCAGCTGCAGCAAGCCCGCCAGAGCGCACCACATGAACAAAAAGCTGCATATCATCAATCTTAGCCATCGTTCCTTACTCTTTATAATTCAGTATTAATGAATAGTGTTTTTGATATTAACTCAATTATCAAATTTAAGTAAATAGTTAAACTGGTTGTACTTATTATCAACAGAGAAAGTTTATGCGTTTAGATCATGTATTAATTTCTAGTTGTGATTACCAAGCGATGCGACAGTTCTTTATTAATTCAGTTGGGCTAAGTGAAGGGTATCGTCCGCCTTTTCCTTTCGAGGGGGCATGGTTATACGGCAGCGATAACGTTGCTTTGATTCATCTGGTTAATGCCGCGGGTAATAAAGCACAACAGGGTTACTTATCAGCATTAAACAGCAAAATCCAAGGCCGAGGAGTGGTAGATCACATTGCCATTCGCAGCATAGGTTATCAAGGATTGAAAAGTCGCTTAGCGCAAACAGGTATAAGTTATTTCGAGCGAACCGTGCCAGAGCTACTAGAGCACCAAGTATTTATACAAGGACCAGAAGAGATGAAGGTCGAAATGCTATTTAGTAGTGATGAAATTTAATTTAAATCCAGATAAACATTATTTATAAGAGAGTTAGTTATGTCTATAGAATCCTTATTTGAAGTTAAAACCCTCGGTGGCATGGTCACTCAAAATAGAATTGTGATGGCACCTATGACCCGTTCGCGAACTGCGCAACCGGGTGATATTCCCACTGAACTGATGGCCACGTATTATGCGCAGCGTGCTACTGCGGGGCTGATTATTTCTGAAGCAACACAAATTTCTGCTCAGGGCAAAGGTTACTCATTTACGCCAGGTATTTACACGCAAGAACAAATTGAAGGTTGGAAGCAAGTAACACAAGCT
The DNA here is from genome assembly GCF_014164535.1 of Pseudoalteromonas sp. SG41-2. Classification (NCBI taxonomy): domain Bacteria; kingdom Pseudomonadati; phylum Pseudomonadota; class Gammaproteobacteria; order Alteromonadales; family Pseudoalteromonadaceae; genus Pseudoalteromonas; species Pseudoalteromonas sp. SG41-2. Next base: position 181,977 of record NZ_JACJFK010000005.1, read on the forward strand.
GTGCATAAAGAAGGTGGTAAAATATTTTTACAACTGTGGCACGTTGGTAGAATGTCGCACTCTTCATTTCATCATGATGGAACGCCAGTTGCTCCATCTGCACTTGCTCCAGATGCACAAGTTTGGGTGGTAGGCGATGATGGAGAAGGACGGATGCTTGATTGCCCAACCCCACGAGCACTAAGTGTTAAAGAAATTAAAGAAATAGTAAATGATTACAAGCAAGCGGCAATTAACGCGATTGAGGCTGGTTTTGATGGCGTTGAAATACATGGAGGTAACGGGTATTTAATTGATCAGTTTTTAAGACGTTCAGCAAATAAACGCACAGATGAATATGGCGGTAGCCAAGAAAACCGTATTCGTTTTGCCTGTGAAATCATTAGCGCAATTAGTAATGCCATTGGAGCTCATAAAGTGGGTGTTAGATTAGCGCCTTTTATCACTCAGCGTGGTATGGATGATAGTGAAGCAATTGACACTATTTTATTAGCTGCAAAGCAATTTGAGCAAACTGGTATTGCGTATATTCATCTTGCCGAAGCGGACTGGGACGATGCGCCCAGTGTAACACCAGAGTTTAGAGCCGCACTTCGTCAGTATTTTAGTGGCGCGATTATTGTTGCCGGTAATTATACCGAGCATTCAGGTGCGCAGCTTATTGAACAAGGTCTTGCCGATTACATTGCATTCGGTCGTCGTTTTATTGCCAACCCAGACTTACCGTATCGTATTCAAGAGCAACTGCCACTAAACACGATTACCGATGGGAGTACATTGTTTGGCGGTACAGCCAAAGGTTATACCGATTACCCAGCGTATCAAAAGTAACTTTTTTTAACTGAAAATATAAGGGCTAAAAATGGTTAATTTTTCAAACTCAGTAGTTACTTTACTGATCAGCGGGCTGTTTAGTAGTGCCAGTTTTGCGGCTGAATTTAGTTTATCGAGCCCTGATTTACAGCCAGGGCAGGCAATAAAGAGTGAGCAATATTGGAATAGCTTTGGTTGTCAGGGGAGTAATGTTAGGCCACAACTTAAATGGCAAAATGCGCCTAAGAAAGCCAAAAGCTTTGCCGTGACAGTGTATGACAATGACGCACCAACTGGCAGTGGTTTTTGGCACTGGGTAGTACATGATATTCCTCTTACTAGTAACTCACTATCTTCAACGACTTTGCCCAAAGGAGCCATTGAAGGTAATACAGATATGGGGAAGCCCGGATACCTTGGGCCATGTCCACCAGAAGGGCGCAAGCATAGCTACACCTATAAAGTGTATGCATTGGATGTAGAAAAATTAGCTGTTCCACAAGGGGCAACAAGTGCACTTACAGGGTTTTTCTTACACCAGCATTCTTTGCAAACAGCCGAGATCACAGTAACGGCAGGACCGCGTTAATTAGTTAAGGAGATAAAAATGAAGGCTTTACCTTTACTCACTGTTTTAATGGCACTGTGCAGCAGTAAGTTGTTAAATGCGGCCCCATTATCTGATAAATCAGGTTATTGGCCTGATGATGCACAATTAGTGATTTCTATTTCAATGCAATTTGAAGCAACAGCACAAGATAGCTCTGATGCAGGGCCGTTTCCTCAAATAGAGCAGGGTTATCACGATACGATTTCGCCTACTTGGTATCAGTATGGGATGAATGAAGGGATCCCACGATTACTTGATCTATGGGATAAACATAATATTAAAGTTACTTCTCATATGGTGGGTAGGGCTGTGGAATTAAATCCAGCACTTGCTAAAGAAGTGGTTTCACGAGGGCATGAAGCATCGGGTCACGGCCAAACATGGACACCACAATATTCTATGAGTGTTGAACAAGAGCGCGCTTCATATATTAAAAGTGCAGATATTATCGAAAAAGTGACAGGCATGCGGCCGGTTGGCTTTAATGCATTTTGGATGAGACACTCAAAAAATACACTTACGCTTTTGCAAGAGCTGGGGTTTATTTATCATATTGATGATCTATCGCGTGATGAGCCTTCTTTTACACCAGTAAATAATAAGCCTTTTGTGGTTGTACCTTATACTTTTCGTAATAACGACATTGTGCGCTATTCAGGAAGCACTGCAATGACGGCCCAAGCCTACTTACAAGAGTTAAAAGATGAGTTTGACGTGTTATACGCTGAAGGAAAACACAGAAGACGAATGATGTCGATTAGTGCTCATGACCGTATTGCAGGCACACCTGCACGAGTAAAAGCGCTTGATGATTTTATCCAGTATGCAAAACAGCATACTGGTGTTAAGTTCATGCGAAAAGATAACATAGCCCGTTGGATAATGAAGCAAAATAATGTACCAACTAATCCGACTCAAACGGTTAGATAAAGAAAATATCTATGAGGCAGCTTTTTAATATTATAAGTGTGCCTCATGTTATTTTTAGTGATGAAGGGATTAAGTTTTGTCGTAAATTTTAAACTTCAACGGAATTAGAATAGCTTGTTACATTTTTATCATTCACTTTAAACGAGTATCTCTTAAAATGGGTACTTGAATAGTCTATGACATTTTAGGAAATAGCATGTTTAGCCGTTGTATGTTTATTTTATTTCTACTATCTCTATCAGGATGCTCTTCTTTGTCTCAGGATGAATGTATACAGGCCAATTGGACAAATCTAGGTTTTAGTCATGGTGAGCAAGGGTATACATTTGAACATGGCAGAGAAATCATATCTGCTTGTAGTGAATTTGGCATCATTGCAAAATTAGATGATTATCAAGCTGGTTACAAACAGGGGCTCGCAGCCTTTTGTGAACCTGAAAATGGCTTTACTCTCGGTTTACGAGGCGATGCGTATAACGGGGTTTGTAATGACACACAGTTTAGAAAAGCATGGCAAGAGGGTAATGAGCGTTATCAATTTGAAGCAAGAAAAGCCGAGATAGATGATCGACTCAATGAGATTAATTGGCGGTTGCAATCTATTAGTAATGAATTAGCGAGTGATAAAGCGTCAAGTAGCCAAAATAAAGAGTTACGCCGAGAGCGAGAGCTATTGGAGAGAGAGCGTCGTGATTTAAGAAAAGAAAAAGCACTTCTGCCATTACTCAACAAGTTTCCTTCATGGCATTTTGAGTATGAACTATAATTTATAACGTATTCTTTTACGATGATTAATATGAAAGTAATGTCAATTTTAATAACACTTCTGCTCCTCAGTGGGTGTGCGTCACAGGAAATGCCAGACGGATATAGCAATGAGGTGTTTGCTGAGCATGAGTGCTTAGGTGGTGAAGTTGAGACAGACTATAACTATACAATCTTTAGTTCTGACGAAGATGAAAGTAATAAGAGCACGGTTCAATCAACTTGTCAGCCAGTAAAAACTGAAACTGAGTTTGAGCGAGATATTAGATCGGGAGGCTAGCGTTAAAAGCTTAACTCACTTCAGTTTCAATCAAGTGAGTTAAACTATGTCCATATAGTGGCATATTCTTATTATATGTGAGAGTTACTGCTTTGTTGTTTTGCAGCTTCACTGTACCAAAGCTCCATAAAAAAGGCAGTTAGCTTATGCTCTATTCCCAGCGCCTTGTCAGTGGGACAGAATAAAGTGAAGCTGGCTTTAAACTCGCCTAATTCGGTGGTGCTAAAGTGTATTTCAGGCTCAGGGCCAGAAATTTTTGCATCTAATTTTCTTTCGATAATCGAATTATAACGACCAGCCACATCTTGAAACTCTTCACAATATTGCTTCGCTTTCGTGGTTAGAGTTTCGTAAATTGGATACGGATTAAAACTTTCTTTACGCACAATACTAAAGTGATGAGTGGTAAAACGTTTTACAAAGTTTAAGTTTTTAATCGGGTTAGTGATCAGCTTATTATTCGGAATATAAATGGTTTTGCGAGAAAACTGATAGGTGTGCATGTCAATTTCATGCATGGTGGTTTTGATCCAATCGGTTTCAGCAATTTCACCATAGTATTCACCAACCTGTACCCAGTCACCAACCCGAAACGGGCGCGTGGTAACTAAATAGAAAAAGCCAATTATACATTGAATAAACTCTCTGGTCGCAAATACAATAGCCACTGCAAATGCCGCGATCGACAGCGCAAAGTTCTGGATTTCAGTAGACCATACAAATAGCAGTAATAGCACCGTTGCTAGGTTAATAGAGTGCTTAATATTGTGCGAAATATAGCGAATATCTTTTTCTTTTTTTTCTGCTTTATGGCGCGCAAATCTGTCAACCAGCGCCTTAAGAGTAAACGCAATAGTGATCATTGCTAGTGAAATAAGTACCGGATGGAGCAGTAAATCTTTGTTCATAAATTCCTAATTGATGGAGCGTTAATAAAAAATAACACGCGACCATACTAACTAAATTTTGCAGATTTAACCACGGTAGAACAGTAATAAAGGGGCAAAACCGTTATATGTTTTATCAACTAACTAGCATCCAAAGACCCGCTGTTATCATAAATAGATTCTCGGTTAATGAGATAAAACCTAGCGGTACATTGCTGTTGCCACCGACGCACGCGCACTTGAGTTCACGTTTATCTATATATACAGCTTTAAATACTGATACCGCACCAATACCACCAATAAATAACGAGAACGGCGCCACCGCTAAGGCCGGAAGTTTGGCCACCATCCCGATGGCAACATAGGCTTCAATAAAAGGATAAACATAAGCATAAGGCACAACGCGCATGGCAAGTAAGTCATAGGTAATAAATGAGTTTGAAAAGCTATATAAATCTTGTAGCTTTTGAATTGCTAACACCGCCATCGACAGTGCAATAAACAGCATTAAGTTTTGCATAGACAATAAAGCGTCGCCATTGGCATAGCTAAACCCGCAGCTGAGTAATAGTGTGACTGCAAAAATAGCTAACACTGGCGTGTAAGTTGTGCCTTGTTGACCCGCTTTGGTCAGATTGAAAAAATCGCGCAAATCATCGTACCCACCTATACGTTTATCATCAATAAAGGTTTGTGGCGTGGTTTTTACATTATGCTGCTGTTTGAATTCGTCAGTTTGCTCACGGCTGGTTAAGTGACGATCATCAACATCGTAACCATGTCGCTCTAATAAATCTTTTGATTTTAAACCGAAGGGGCAAATATGCTCATCGGTCACCATGCGATATAAAATTGCAGATTTAGACACAGTGCCTCCTTGTAAAAATGCCTTGAGTACTGCGTAAAAGTTGCTTAATTACACAGTAAACAAGGGCAAATTGTTGCTATAACTGAATAGTTACAAGGTTTATGCCAGCACTGTTTATTGCTTAGTTATGGTTAAAACAGCATCCATCACCGGATCGACACCTGCAAAGTAATCTTTTGCAGAAAGTGTAATTGGCATATCGGGCGCTAACCAAATACGATGATCTTCAGCTCTGCTTTGCTGGTGGAACTGGCTCGAAATAAGTCCTGTTTGTTTACTGTATGGTAGGTTAAACCAGCCTGCTTCACCAGCCACGTTAGGGCGGGTGCCTGATGGTTCACCTACAAAAATCGCTGGCACTATATTGGCAATCTTAACTGCTACATCATGGCCTGCCGAAAACGTATTGCGGCCAATTAATATAAATAACTTTCCTTGTGGCTTTAATACTTTAAAAAATGCGGCAGTTGCCACCATAGGTGGGTTGAGCGAGCCATTACCACCACTGTTATGGCGAAGGTCTAGCACCATATGCTCAATGTCATCGTGTTTGATTTGTGCTTGTAGCTGCATAGCAAATTCAGCAAGTGTGAGATCTTTGCTATTTCGCACATCATTGAATTGTACATACAGTAATTTATTCGTTTTGATTTGTTCGCTCCAAAACGGCGTGTTGTTTTTTGCTAAGTATCTAAGCGTAGGGTGTTCAGTAAGTTTTGGTAACTTAGGAAAACCTGCAAATTGCATTGACTTGAGCGCTGGTGTAACTGTGGTGATAGCCCATTTTGGTGAGCTGAGCGTGAGTGTTACCTCGTTACCTTTGCTAATGCCAAGCCCGTTTAGTACATCAAGCAAACTTAAATAATATGGGCCCAACCACAGGGTTTGCATTTCATTATCACGAGCATTAACACGTTTAGTTAACTCAAGGGCTTGATCGGCTGGTGTATCGGCAAATGCTGCAACTTTATAGCCAATATATTGCTGGTAATCACTACTTGCTTTGGTGATGTATAAGCCATCACTAAATTGATAAAACTGAAATGGCAATTGCTGAAAGTTGCCTTTTTCACCCCATGCTGGGATCAATAAATTATGACCATTGCCAAGTAGTGCAATTAGCTCCATAAACTGAAAAATAATTTGCTGATCAATCATAATAGGAATCGCTTTATCAATGCTTGCTACTTTTTCAGCAAATTGTTGAGGGCTTATGTTTTGATACATTGCCACGTGTAAACGTTTAATCTCTGCAGCTAAAAACGCTAAATCGGTGCGCCATTTTTGATCTCGATTGAGTTCAGTCTCCAAATTATTACCTGCAAGTGATTTATAACTGGTTGATTGCGCAAAGCGTTCAAAGTGAGGGTTAGTACCAGATTTAAATAAGCTGGTGCCAGCAAGTGTTGGGCGGTCATCCCATCTTGCTGCCAGTGCTTTTTTGAGCCAATACTCGGCTTGCTGTTGGTTATTAAGCTCTGCGTATGCCTCTGCAATTTTCACCATTAAATCGTTAGGATTACTAGCCCCATTAGGAATGCCTTTTAAGCTAGTCCCAATTGCAAGTGCGCGTTGCAAAGCATTGCTGGCATTTTGATAATCGGCCAATTGAAAATAACTGAGACCAAGTAAATACCAAGTATCGCCATCATTTTGATATTCATTAATGAGCTGTTTTGTGAGTTTATTCACCAGAGCCCAGTTTTGTTGTTTAGCAAATTCTATTGCTGCTGTTTTCGATTGAAAGTAAGCGATTGGGTCTGTTGCACCAACGCGATTTGGTTGCACTTTTAAGGCTTGATTCGTTACCTCTAAAGAATGATTCGTTGCTAACGCAGAACCCGAAAAGTTTATTAATAGGCACAATATTAGTAGTAAAAAATAGGACTTGTACATCTGGAGTCTCAAAGCTGTTTTTTGTTTAAATTAGCGTTTGGGCTGTAAAAAAGCGTCCTAAAACAGGATTTAGGACGTTTTTTGTCTGTTTTATGAGCTGTTTTTTAGTGTTTGCTTCTTAAATTGACTCGGCGTTAATCCCGTTTCTTTTTTAAACACCGCATTAAAAGTCGATTTAGAATTAAAGCCAGCTTGAAATGCCAGTTCTATCAGGCTGAGTTTTTGAGGTGAGTCTTGCTCTATTTCGCGTTTAACATCATTCACTCTATGCTGGTTGATGTACTCACAAAAGTTGTTCCCCGTTGTGCTGTTAATAGCCCAAGATATTTCTTTACTACCGAGCCCTGTTTGATCTGCTAAGTCGTTTAGTGACAGCCTAGGTTGTCGATAAAGCGATTCATTAATAATCAAGTTATCAATGGTTGAGAAAATTTGCTGTGCAAGTTGCTCATCAGACGAATCAGCTTCTTCAGCTTCGGTTTCTTCAGGTAATGTGACAGGCTCGAATTGAAAGCTATTCTTGATGGTGTGGAACAACAAAAAGCTAAACATAAGCAGTAACAGTATTTCGTTTAATAAGTACCAGTACATCTTTAAATCGAGCGGCGTGATTGGTTGCACATTCATGCGCAGCAAATCGAATACGACAATAATGGCAAAAATAAATAATGCTTTGAACAACCACTTTAACTTAAGGCTCTCAGCATCTGAGCGCGCATGCATAAGTTGTTTGTGGTAGCCCTTTAAAGTGCCATAAGCAAAGTAGAAGTAGCCAAGTTGACTGAGCGAACCGAGTAAAATGATCGCCTGCGTGTAGTGGGTAGAGGCCAAGGAAATAGCCGCAGGAATTAAGTGAACCGCGTAGTGTGATGTTATAAAGGGCTGCTTACCTGTAATCGACAAGGTAAAAAAGTAAATCATAGGCCCATACAGTAATGTAAATGCCGGTGTGATTAAGTAATCAGAAAGGCCTAACCCTTCTAACAGGTTAAAGGCGCATACACAGCCTTGAAATACAAATAGCAGCACCAAGGAACGACTTTGTTTTTGGCTATTAATTAATAATGCACCAAATAACATTTGGAACAGAAAGATACTCTGTACAAGGTGTACAGGGAATAAAGAGATTGATTGCAAAGTAGTTTACGTTCTTATTCTTTTAACTGAGTTTAACAACTCACCATCACCTTGTAATCATAGGCATAAAAAAACCTTGTGGCAGCACCACAAGGTTTTAATCTTTGCCCGAAGCCCGAAGCCCGAAGCCCGAAGCCCGAAGCCCGAAGCTTATCTCATAGTACCACCATACTCTGTACATCCAAATCTGGAAATACTCTGGAAACCTACACTTTACCTAGTCTAGAAGGCTTTTCCAGAAAAAGTGAAAAATAGCAAAGAAATTTGGACTTTTTTGAGGTCTGGAAAATAGTTTTCCAGATCTATTCATATTTAATATATCCTAATTTTGACAGTAGCTTTGTCTATCTTTTGATGATTAATTTTTATTATTTAAAGAGTATTTCTTTAGGGGAGCTAGTAAGTATTTCAGCACCCCAAATTAATTGTCATCAGGGAGTTTCATGTTGCGCATATGGTAAATTTGGTTTGCCATTAAGCGTGCCATTTCATTTACACTCAAAAAATCAATTCGTCCATTTGGTAGCTTTCTCATATTTTTTAATCCATCCATCGTTATATTCCCATTGAAATGACATTTACCGTGTTTCATTTGAACACTGAGATAGTGAAATCTCAACTCAAACTCTTCTCTAGTATGGGGAGTATCATATGTCTCAAGCTTCATAACTTCTCCAGTGTTAATTGTAGGTTATATGTGCAACAGTTTTGAAATCAATTTCTAACCGCCAAATAATGTTAGTGTTAATAGCGCGATAGAAAGACTTTTCATTTATAGCAAGGAAGCACCCTTCATTCATCGGTGCTCCTTTATAGTCATCCAATACACGACCTGACTTCCAGTAACCTCTTGTGATGTCAGAGCTATTAATATTGGTAATTTGCATAAAATGATATGCGGGGTTTGCAGGTGTAAACCCTCCAAAATATGCAGGATTGGCTACCACATTAGCGCAGGTGTCAAGGTCACTTACACTGGATTGATTGATTTGTTCGGTAGATAAAAATCTGCCAGAAATCAGTGGGATGCTTTGTTGTGACTCTGCAATATATGCTGTTAGTCTAACAAACTTTAGCTCACCTTCTAACAATAGTCTCTCACAGTAGTCTAAATAAACTTTTCCTTCATGAACTGGAGTAATTTTATTAGATTTAAACCATTTATCAACAGGAGAGTTAAAGTTGATGATGCGTTCTTTGGTTAGTGAATTAGGATTATATTGTCTAAATAGACTCCCTATGTATTCATAGTTCTTTTCAGACGCATTATCAGTAAGCGCTACTTGGAATACATAAAATACTTTATCCTTCCAACGTTGGGGAGGAGTAGTGCTACTAGAGTAACCTTCAGCCAATAACTCTTCCAACTCTAAAGCCTTTTCAATTGGTAATGGTGAGCAGATCTCCCTCATCATCTTTTCGGCTTTAGCTACGACTTCATTATTTATAGCACCATATTGAACAAGTTTATCCCACTCATACTTGATAGTCTCAGCCCATTCTGGTAACTCTATTTCATCATGATTTAAAGAATTATATTTATTAAAACGATGCCTAAGTATGTTTAATGCATCTTGTGCTGATTGAGATTCCTGTATTACAGCTTTATTAGCTAGTTTAGTTAAAACAGAATACCTCCCTGTGTGTCTACAGTTGTTTAATATAGATTCAAAATCTAGCGTGTCCGCAAGTTGATCCCATAACTTTAGATTAAAAGGTATTAGCTCAATTGCACCACAAATAATATCTGAGTGTGATCCTGAGTCCATAGAGAATGCTTTTGGGCTGAAAAATTTAATAAAAGAAGGATAAGATTTTGATAGCCAAGATGTTAACTCAGCTGCTTTTTCTCTTCTTAGCCAAGCAGGGTGGTTAAGAGTATGGCATAAAAGTTGTGTTAGACTTTCCTCAAGACTACTCCCCACTTTATTATTTGATTTTTCCTTTGTGTAGCTAGTAATGTATTCTGAAGTATCTCCGACTATTATATTGATATGCTCAATAGTATACTTTAGTAGTTTATTTTGTATGTCATGTGATGACCGCTTCCCCAGCCAATCAACTAGCCCTTCAGCTATTTGCCAGCGCTGAGTGTTTGTTTCATTTAAAATAAGTGAAGAAAATAGTTTTACTATTTCTGGGACTGAGTCGGTGGTTTGTGCCAATAGAAAACGACTTCTGCTAGTTGTTGATAGGCTTTCTCCCCAAATAGTCCAACCACCACCTTGCATTGCCTCCATCCCTGCTAAAATTTTACTTGTTGCACTCGAGAAATTATTTCGGCGAAGTAAACTCTCAGCGTTATCTAATAACTTCTCTGCAATTTGGGTTACTGACTGTTTACCAAATATACCAGGAATAACCATATCATCAGAGTTACGGCCTAAGTTTTCATCTTTATGCACATCAGCATTTGGAGCTAACGACTCATCATTATCTGTAATTTCCTCTTTTTCAATCTCATTGATCAGAGTTAATTCAGTTTGAAACTTTGTTTCAAACTGCTCTCTGAGTCCCTCGGAAATAATTGAAAAAATTGTATTAATAAACTGAGCTTTACTTAATTCGTCATTAAATTCTGACTCACAGATTATTTCTAATCTATCAAAAGCTTTACTCACTGAACTTTGGTCATCTGAAATATTATTTAAGATTAATCCATATGCTTGGGTAAAGCTGCTATAATGGCGATCGTCTCCAAATTGAAAACATTCTAGAAGAGCCCAGCAAAGCTGCCAGTCAGCAACTTTATAAATATTTTTAACAATCAATACTATGCAATCTTGCTCGTCAAGAGCATTGCCAGGAAAGCGAGATCCCCTAAGTTCATTGAGCCGGTCAATGTTATCTCGAGTGACTTCGATGTGCATCTGTTCTAATGTGCCATATGTTTGTGTAATAAAGTAATCTACAGCAATTTTATACTTACCTTTTACACACAAGGCACCAATAAGATCTCTTTTGGCGTATCTAACAAATCTTTGAAAAGTCATTTCTCCGCTAGCTGCGTCAAGTATACCTGCAATATCTTTGATAACTTCATGTTTTAAGTTCGAAGTAGTACTTAAAGATTCGAGTGCGGTAATGCATAAACCAAATTGGTCCTCTTTATACCAGCTTGGCCCCATTGAAAGAGATAAAACTCTCTCATAGGTTCTTTTTGCTTCCTCTTGTGCGTCTAATTTTTTATATAAAGCAATTATTTCTAAAAGCTCAGGGATCAGTTCATATCTATTTTTAAGATTTTGACTTACATACTTGTTCCATTGATGAACTAAATTGAAAACAAGATCTTCTGATTGAGAATCTATTTTTTTTCTCGTTAAACACTCAATCGTATTCTTAAGTATTCTTCTAAATCCCTCTGAATATATTCCATATTGAGTATCAAACTGAGTATTAAGATGGTTTATTAAATAGCTAATTTTGTTTTCAAAACTTTGAGATATCGTCTCAGCTAATTCCTTGTAAATTAGCGGGAAAATACCCTCAGGTATGTTATATGAATCTTGCCATTGCTCTCGCTCTGACAAAACAAACTTTATATTATCAATAACGCTTTTATTGAGTATATCCCATACATTTTCTAGCTCTTTAGCATCACTACTTTGATTGTATTTTCTTGCTTTGCCACTACACCAAGCAACTATTTTACAGATGGAGCTTATGCTTTCTTCCCAGTTGTTATTAGTGAATGGGATAAAATTCGGACATTTAAAGCAAGTTTTAGCATATGCTTTTAGTCGCCAGTCAGACATGTTTTGAATGAAAAGGTATTCATCACTCGTGATTCCGTCTTCTCCGATGAAGGTAAAGGAGCTCAACTCTTCAATTTCTTTACTAAAGGTTTCTATAATTTCTTTTGGCGCATTGAGAGTTAAAAGAGCGCTAGTAGCTACACTATTTAGTTTATTAACTCCACCACCACATTCAGCAATGATGGTTAGAAGGTCATTAAAAACTACTGTAAGTATACTTCTATTGGCAGTTAAGCCGTAATAGCGACATAACTCAAAATAAATAGGAATCGAGGATAAAATAATTCCTGTGTAGTCACTGATAGGACCTCGATAGATCTTGCGTAGCTCTGAAATAGGCACGTAGTGTTCCAGTAGGCACATTGCGGTTGCTTGGGAGTTAGCTACCATTTCGTTTTTGAACGCATCGCTATACTCTTTATTTTTTGCGTTGGATGAAATAACTTCCGACCAATAAAGTTGAAAGTTCACGAACTTCTTATAAGCGGATTCGTCACCAAGTCGAGTTTTAAGCATGAAAAGTTGAGAGTACAAGCTAAAGAAGTTCATAAATTCGTCATATGGAATCCCATCTCCACTTAATAAATTTTCAAACTTGTCCTCAATAAACATCTCTGTAGTTCTTGTTAGATTGAGAGCTTCTTGATTAGCTTCTTCATTCGAGAGGTGTAAAACTATTTTGAAAGATTCTTGAGGAGGTATTATTAACTGACCATACCTAACTACATGTTGCAAAACTTCTTCTTGTTTCCCAATAGAAATAAGTGCTCCAGCTGTCAAACTAGCTGATTGAGCAAATAAAACGCTATAGCGGAAATTAATTCTTTGGGACAATAATAATATTCGAACTGTTTCAGCTAAATCACCTAACAGTGTTGCAGCCTCTAAGGTTTTATGAATATCAATTTGCAAAGTGTCAGGCTCTACTCCTTGTAGGACACATTTATCTACCCAACTTTGATTACATAATAGAATTACATGAGATTTATCATCATTCTCTATCTTGAGGCCGTGATAAATTAAATTAAGTAAGCCGTATTGACTCTTTTGATTTTTTTCACAAAACTCAAATAGTCTCAGTTGAATACTCTTCTCAAGCAATTGAGTTTTTTCAACCAAAAAGTCTGAAAATGATGAGTGATAGACGGTTGTTTCATTCTCATTTAAAAGTAAGTGTTTTATTCTACTATGAGTACTTATTAGAATAGCTTGTTCGCTTTTATTTAAAATCTCCGAAAAGAAACTAATAGGAATCCCCCATCGTAATCGAGCAACAATTGCTAATAGATTTACCGCAGCTTCATCGTTTTTTAACTGTGACCAAAGTAAATCGTAGTAATTTCGGATTGTTCCATCAATCAGGGGGAAATCAGATAACTCTTTTTTAGTTAATCCTGAGTTTACTAGGTCTATTAAATAGCGAAGGTATAGAGGGTGTCCTTGAGCTCTTTCACAAATTAAGTTTACAGTTTTAGGTACTGCAAATTCATTATATAGGTTGGTATAGCAGAAACTTTGGGCTGAATTATATTTCAGGGGAGGGAGCGAAATACATAAACTTTTATTCAACCTTTGTCCCAATTGAGCTTCAAATTGTTCATAGTTAGGGGCTGCTAGAACAATAATCAAGCCTTTAGGTAGTTGTATTGGTAAAAGCCCAATGAACTTACTTAATAAAGCAGGGTCATGCCGAGAAATTTCGTCAAGCCCATCAATAAATAAAATACCTACTTTTTTATTTAAATCATATTTATTGCAAGCTATGGAAAGGAGCTGTTCTGTTTCTTTTATTAACCTGTGGTAATCATAGTTATCTGTCCTTATAGGAGTCCCGTTTATTAATTTTGATACTTGCATATTTAGCCAATTAAAGAACTCTATAGGCTGTGCTAGCTGTACTGCATTTTTGGACTTCTGACTTTGCGAAAAGCAATAAGTAGCGAAGTGTTCAAGTGAGTCATTCAATGGGGAGTAAGTATCACAAAAAGTGGATTTTCCTATCCCATGAGCGCCGTTAATGAACCTATAACTATTGCAATTTTTGGTGAGTAGTTCATCAAACTGCTTCACGAATTCAAATCGTGAAGCTATGGTTTCATTATTAGACAAACTTTCTTCTTGTGTTATTGGAATATCATTTTGAGCTAAAAAATGTCGTAGTGTGAAAGTTGAAATGACATGTAATGTTTTCTCAATTGAAACTCGAATTATTCCAACGCAAGCTTCATCGCATATTAAAGCAGCTCCAGAAAAGCCTTTATAACTACTTAGAGATAATTCTTGGTTAATACTAATTTCGATGTCAGATTTTAGTTTTGTAGCTTCAAAAGTTTGGATTATTTTTCCTTCTAAACGGTGACCGATTGTTAGTTTAGCTACTGGCCATCCATAAGAGTAGAACTTTGAACCATCTAGTGGCATCTGACAACTGATAGTTAACGGAGTTAAGTCGGGTTCTGAGTCGAGCTCTAATAGAGCTACATCTAAGCTCTCATCATAATCCAGCACTTTTGCTTTGTGAGGTAATTTGGTTGTGCCATATTCAAAAACAACATCAACCTCATTGTTACTCTCAGTCGGATCTTCCAAACAATGGCTTGCTGTCAATACTAATTTTGAAGACACAAGAAAGCCAGTTCCTGACTCCTCACCACATTGAATTCTACATGTCGCTGATTGTGCTGTTTTATCTAGCATCTTAATCCTTTTTGATATTAATCCAATTTGTAGCATTTTCTACAACTGTGAAAGTTGCTCCAGTGGTTGTTTGATAGTTTTTAAGCTTCCTAGATGCTGAGGTTGAATAGTTAAAGTAAATAGTTCTCATAAAATTCGCTTCTCTATCAACGATTGCACAAAGGGGTTCTAAATCGGGGTGATTATGATTTCCACTACCATTAGTTGAAATAAAAAATGCCGGTGCATCTATCAATTTTAGGAGCTCTGGGCTGGTGTTGTGGATACTACCGTGATGAGATATTTTTATTGCATCAAACTCTAAGTTATCGCCTTGAGCTTTCATTGCATTTAATTCAACTATAATATCTTCGGCCCAAGCGTCAGCTAGCATAAGTACTCTAACACCGTCTAACTCAATTATAGTTGCAATTGAACTTCCATTTGTTTTTGACTCATCAGGTGAGTATATATCCTCAAGCTTTATATTTTGGCCAGAAGATGTTAATTCTGGGAGCTTGGTATTTTCTTCTTGCCTATGTTCTAAGCTTAGCTCAAATGCATCATCGACAATTGTATTTGATGTAACAGATTCAGTAAGTCCATAACGCTTTAGCTCTTTTTTCCATGAGTGTAGAAGTTCTTGTAGTCTTAACTTTGTAGGGGTTATAACTTTTATTGAACCATTAGGAAGAGATGTGTATGAATTCTCTTCTACGCATATGTTTTTTAAACCATGTTTCTCATTCCAACAATATCGACCTTTATTTATCAAAGTTGCTAGTGTACTGCCTTGTCTAGCGCTAATTTCTTCTACTTGCTCAGTTTCTGCAATTAAATTCTTGGGGTGACCTCTTCTTATGAACGATTTCAGGATTTCTAAGCTTTCCTGTGAAATTTCAGAACTATTTGGTAATGAAAGGCTTCGAAGACTATTGTGCCAAACTTTTTTGATCGAGATAACTTTACTTAATATTTTACTTTCGTTCAGTAATAAAAGTCGGATAATTCCGCCAATATGATCAGCATCAATATGAGTTACAATAACTAAATCTAGAATATTACCTTTACTCGCTAAGTTATCGAGATCTTGTTTTATGTGTTTATCGAAGGTCTTTGCATAACCGCCATCGATCAAAATATTAGTATCGGAAGAGCAAATCAAAAATGCATCTCCATTTTCGGCTGGGTACATTTTAATTTTCACATTAATTTCCCTTTATTGATTTTTTTAATTCTTGTTTGTTAAAAATATACTCTCAGATCAATTGTTATAAAAGTTAATGTGTTGGCGCAGCACTTAATCCAAAAATATCAAGTTAGTATCAGGTTGTTTATTCTTAAACTTTAGTTATTTAGTTGATTTTTTGAGTTCCTTGATTAGCTCAAGCTTTTTCTCCGTGTCTAACTTTGATATTTCAATTACTAGCTCTGCTGTTGTCTCATCTTCACAGAAAAAATAATTCAATGGAACATTTAGTTCATCAGCGATCTTTTTTAGAGTCGTTAAATCTGGAATATGACGGCCTTTTTCATAGTGGTTCATGCGACCACTCGCTGAGTTTTCATCCATACCGATAAGTATCCCCAGCTGCTTTTGAGTAATACCTGACTTAGCGCGGGCTTGTTTGAGTCTAATTGGGATTGGATTTTGGAACACAAAAGTATCATTTTTTCAGTCTCTAATAGCTTAGATTGTCTAAGTTTTACAATAGTTTGTACACTTAGGAATCCTAAGTCTGATTTGTGGGTATGTTCTTAAAATCACTCTCAAGCATAAAACTTAGTATTTCTAAGTTTTGCATTGTTCTATATACTTAGCAACCCTAAGTTTTCTTAATTGTTGTAGTATAAGAAATGCCCCACGTTATCAAATTAAACCAACATATTTATTCCCTTTTGATCGAAAAAGAGTGCAATGGCTTTACAATTGTCGAGCTCAGGGATGAGTTATTAACCGTAACTGATACATATCAAGATATAGATGAGGCACGTAAATTCATTTATAGACAAACGACAGCTCTTGAGCGGAAGGAACTCCTAAATTCAAAAGGAAGTGGCCGCCATAAAAAATATTTTAAAACTGAGCTGTTTAATAACGTTACGTTTGTGGCGAAACAGGTTGTAATTGAACAAGAAAAATCAATTAGCAGTAATACTGATAATCAAGCATCACCGCTTGTTGAAACCTTATTAAATGAAAAGAAACACTTTGAGGCTGAGCTTGCAATTTTATTAGGGGAAGTTGATGAATATAAAGCTCTACAAAAGCGATTCCCTGAGCACCTTAGCTTGTTCTACTCTGCATTAGATGATGCTAAAAATAATTCAGCTAAGTTATTAGGAAAAGTTAACGCTTTAACTACTGTATTGGCCTCTTTGGATAATGGTGCACGGCAATGTTGAGAAGTTGGCAAAAAGAATGTGTTGAGTTAGCGGTAAAGAAATACGCTGTTAGTGATAAGCACTTTCTATGTCAGGCTACTCCAGGTGCTGGTAAAACAATAATGGCAGCATCATTGGCCAAAACGTTATTTGATAAAAAAATGATAGACAGAGTGATCTGCTTTTCACCATCGGTTGAAGTGGCTAATAATATCAAAAGAACATTTGGAAAAATAATTGGGTGTTCATTTGATGGCTCATTTACGGCTGTAGGTGTTTCAATGACTTATCAAAGTTTATGCTCCATTCCTCAAAGTACCTGGGATGGGCTAAGTAAATACCGTACATTTTTTATTTTTGATGAAATACACCATTGCTCGTTCTCGCAAGATAAATCTAAAATCAATACGTGGGGTGAGAGAGTTGTTTTCCATTTACAGGATATTGCAACTTACACGCTTGCGCTATCAGGCACTCCTTGGCGCTCAGACGCTCTTCCTATCGCTTTAGTGAACTATTCTGACCCAGAAGGTGAGTTGATATGCGATTATCAATACAGCTTGAGTCAGGCCATTAGAGATAATGTGTGTAGAGAGCCAAAAATAGTTTTAGTTGATAGCAATAATATTTCGGATGGTCACGATACATATGGGTCTATAGCTGAATTTGTTAGGCAAGCTCACTCAACGTACCAAGAGGTGCTTAATAATGACTCTGCACTTAGATATTTACTAAAGTTAGCCGTATTAAAATTGTCGGAGATAAGAGCTTCAAACCCAACTGCCGGAGGCTTAGTTGTCGCGTCTTCAGTTAAGCACGCTGAAATGATAAATAGTTTATTAATTGAAGAATTTAATCAAACGTCAACCATAGTTACTTACTTACACGATAATTCAACACAGAAAATTAATTTATTTAAGTCATCTACTGAACAGTGGATTGTTAGTGTTGGTATGATCAGTGAAGGGACCGACATACCTAGGCTACAAGTATGCTGTCATTTAAGCTCTATAAAAACAGAGTTGTATTTTAGGCAAGTTCTAGGGCGCATTCTTAGGTCTGGCAAAGGTAAAATTGAATTCGCATGGTTATTCACATTTGCAGAAACAAGCTTAGTTGAGTTTGCTGAGCGTATTAATATTGATATACCAGATAGTTGCTCTTATG
Organism: Pseudoalteromonas sp. SG41-2; assembly: GCF_014164535.1. Classification (NCBI taxonomy): domain Bacteria; kingdom Pseudomonadati; phylum Pseudomonadota; class Gammaproteobacteria; order Alteromonadales; family Pseudoalteromonadaceae; genus Pseudoalteromonas; species Pseudoalteromonas sp. SG41-2. The sequence continues at coordinate 200,149 of NZ_JACJFK010000005.1, forward strand.
TTGATATGGAATGTGACACAATCTTGGTGAGAGAAGATATATTTAGACCTTTAACATCGCCAAAGATAAACAGGGATAATAAGTTAAAAGAAACCCTTGATAAACTCGTTCTAGGGGGCCTAACTTCAGAACGCGGTATAGCTTATGATGAGCTGCTTTCAGGTTGTTCATTAAGCAGTATACAAATTAAATCACTTAGAACTAGAGTTATAGAAGCATTTTTATAGTTCCATAAAATGAGCCATATTCTGTTTATATTATCACTCTTAGTACATAAATAAGGCTAGCTTTTATTTGACTCTGCTAAGTAATGGGAAATTTTTTAGAGATAAGTATCGAAATTATTGCCTCAGCTACATCCTTGATTTCACCATATTATTAATTTCAGAAACAACTTTTAGGGTAATAAATTTATTCCAAATTTACTAACGACGAATGCAAACACTCCAAAAATAAAACAAGTTATTAAGGCGCTGAGGCCGAGTGATGGCCAAAAACCAAATCGGTGTAGTAATGATGGAAATATTAAAAACATCGGTAAGGTAGGCACAACATACCAAAATGTGTACCAGGCATGACTCGCAATTTTCTCTGGCGGCTGTTTTTCAACGTACAACCAAATCATCGCTAAAATGGTTACCAATGGAAGTGCTACAATTAGTGCTCCGAGTTTATCACTGCGCTTTGCGACCTCTGAAACCGCTACAACAATTGCTGCTGTCACTAAGTATTTAAAAATTATCCAACCCATGTATTACTTTCCTTTTTAAATAAAAAATAAAAACCGATTGCCTATCGGTTTTTATTTTGCCATGATATGGCTATGTTGTTAAGAGATATTTGATTATGCAGTTAGGCGAATTAGAAAAACTAGTACTTCAATATTTGTGGTCTTCTAAAGAAGCGGATGCAAAGCATGTGCACAGTCGTTTAGGTAAAACACGTGGCTGCACTCTCAATACTATTCAAAGCACCCTTGAAAGACTTTATAAAAAAGGCCTTCTTAGCAGAACTAAGCAGGGTCATGCTTATAATTACCGAACTAAAGTTGATCGTAACTCGCTTATAGCTACTTTAATAAATGATATTACAGCTGACTTTGTTGAAGAGGGTGAAAACAGTTTAATTGCTGCATTTTCTTCTACTTCGACTAATTTTAATGATACACAATTAGATGAGCTCGAAAAGCTTATAGAGCAACAGCGAAAACTACGAAGCGGAAAAGTGTAAACATGATTGTTGGAAATTGGGCCGTGTTTTTAAATCTAGCGAGCGCAGCGGTGACCGCTTTTATTTGTGTGATCATATTGATTTCCTTCTTCCACACCTCGCTTTGTAAAAAACTTACTATTTTCCAGTTTACCGAGCGTAAGTTCATGCTTTGGTTAACTATTAGCAGCCCTTGGTGGATCTCATTATTGTGTGCAGCTGTATTTTGGCAGGCACATCAAAACCAAATGTCTAATTGGTTGCAAGGGGTTGCTCACTGGCATCACCTAGAGGTTTTCTCTGTCTATAGTTGGCATTCGGTATTACTTATATCAGCAGCTTGTTTGATGACAAGCGCTAGCGTACATGCATTTTTTAGTCTTAATAGACATAGTTCAGCAATGAGCAGTCTGTTGGCTTTATCAAATACTCAACCTCACAAAGATTATCCCAACCAGTCTGTACACGTTATTGACCACCTTGTACCAGAGGCATTTACTGTTGGTTTTTTCAATCCAAAAGTGTATATAACCAGCGGATTACAAGCACTTGATGAAAAAACAGTACACATAGTCATACAGCATGAACTAGCACATTTAAAAGCCCGAGATCCGCTTTTTAAAACACTGTTTAGTCTATTTGGTTGGTGTTTTCCTGCGTCAACGCGCGCGGCGTTACAGCAATCTTATACGGCTTTAACAGAACAAATCGCTGATGTCGGTGCAACGCAAAGTTTTGATGGATTAGATGTGGCTCAAGCACTTATTAATGTTGCTCGATTTCAACGACAACAACATATTACGAATGACAATATATACATGAGTCATTTTAGTAATGAACAAATAACTCAGCGTATACAAACATTGTTAATGCCAATCTCCACTACGCCTAAGCTACTTTTAATGATCACCTTGTTTAGCTTTGTGGTTATCACTTTATTCACACTGTCGACTGTCGATAGTGTCCACCATCTTATCGAAACTTTTTTCATCCACTAAGTAAGGATTAAAATGAAATCATTTAGTAGTCATTTTACCCACAAAAAACCGATTGGTAGTCGGTTTTTTGTGGGAGTATTGATGGCTTTTACAGCACTGCCGTGTTTTGCAAGTGCTGAGGCTTATCAAACATTAAATCTAAAGCAAGCCATCTCATTTACGCTTGCTAACAACCCGCAATTACAGGGCTTCTTTTATCGAGATAAAGCCCAGCAAGGCAAAATAAAGCAAGCAAGTATAGGCCAAAGACCACAAATAGGCTTAATGGTTGAAGATGCTTTTGGGACAGGTGAGCATAGTGGTTTGCAAAATATGCAATCAACCTTAACTTTCTCTTGGCTGATGCAACAAGAGCAAATTGATAGTCGCGTAAAAGCAAGCCAGTCTGAACTTGAGCAGTTACGTTTAGATAAACAAATTATTGCACTTGATTTAGCCGCGATGACTGCGAAGCAATTTATTCAACTACTGGTGAAAGAAGAGGCACTAAAGCTCAATAAAATGGCAGTAAGACAAGCGAATGAAGTTGTAAATGCAATAGATAAACGAGTTCGTATTGGTCAGTCGTTGGCTATTGATAAAAATTTAGCCAAAGCTGAACTAATTAAACAAAAATTACTTGTCGAAGATCTTGAGCATGAAATAGCTAGCGGAAAATATCAGCTTTCAGCCTTGTGGGCAGAGCCTCGCACTGACTTTACACTTACAGGTAACTTATTGCAGTTACCTAAAATTGTAGATTTTCAGTCACAGTTCGAGCGCTTTAAAAATGCGCCTCGTTTGATGCAGTTAGCAAGTCAAAAACGTATTGCACAATCACACATTGAATTAGCTCAAATTGAAGCAAAACCACAATGGCAATTCACAACAGGCTTACGTCGCTATGAATCTACGGATGACTTTGGGCTCGTGGCCGGTGTTTCTATTCCGTGGGGAGCATCTGGCAGCAATGCCGGAACGGTCGCTAAGTTACGTGCCGAGCAAGATGTATTAACAGCGCAAGCGAAGAGTTTAACTCAACAAGCTAATAGCCAGCTTTATGCTTTGCTTCAAGAAGTTAAGCATTCTGTTCATGTAATTACCACCTCAAAAAATGAAATCATTCCCACGCTAGAAACCGCGCTTACCCAAGCAAAACAAGCATTTAACGTTGGTAAATTGAATTACAACCAGTGGAGTAGCGTGCGTCTGGCGCAATTAAGCGCGCAATCAGAACTACTTAGCGCTTATGAAAGCTTACATTTACAGCATATAGAAATTCAGCGTCTTACTGGCGCATCGATAGAACAATGAGATTATTTATGAAAACGACAAACTTTATTCCCTCCATAACCGTTGCCGTATTACTCGGCCTCAGCGCGGGGGTACATTTACCCGCTAGCGCAGTATCAACACCTACTACAGAGCAAGCAGAGCCTGAAAAAGGGCCGCATAATGGTCGTATGCTTCGTGAAGGAAGCTTCGCATTGGAGTTAGCGATTTTCGAAACAGGCGTACCACCTGAGTTTAGAGTATGGTTAACGGATAATAAAAACCCAATTAATCCCGACGATGTTGAATTAACGGTTACGTTAACCCGATTAGGTAATGTGATTGATGATATTAAGTTTATTAGCCAAAGTGACTTTTTACGTGGGGATATGGAAATTTACGAACCGCACTCTTTTATTGTCACAGTAAATGCGAGCTACCAAGGAAAAAAATATCGTTGGCAATACGATAACCTAGAGGGGCGAACAAAAATCGAACCCGCAGTAGCAGATGCAATGGCGATTGAAACTGCAATTGCAGGGTCTCAAAAGCTTCATCAAACGATCCCTGCTTATGGACAGGTTTGGTTACCGCCGAGTGCGCACCGCACTGTTTTTGCACGTTTTGAAGGTGTTATTACACACTTAAATGTAAAGCTTGGCGATAAAGTAAATAAAGGCCAAACTTTAATGACGATTGAAAGTAATGAAAGTTTAAACCCCTATGAGATAAAATCGCCTATTGCTGGTTTTGTCGCAAAACAAATGGCTAATTCAGGTGAGCAAACGAATAACCGAGAACTGCTTGTTATCACAGACGCGAGTCAATCTGTCGTTAAATTAGCAGTCTACCCGAGCGATTACAGCAAAGTATCTCAAGGCACTCTAGTGAGCATTAAGGCAGAAGGTAGTCTTGTGAATATTGCTGGTAAGGTATCATTTATAGAGCCAAAAGTTAGAAGTGATCAGGCAAGAATGGTGTGGGTTACGTTGGCACAACAGGCTGAGCCTTTGTTGGAAGGGAGTTTTGTTAAAGCCGATATTGAAACTGCTTCTTTTGAAGTTCCTTTAGCGGTAAAGAAAATAGGCTTACAGAGCTTTCGTGATTTTACGGTCGTGTATACAAAAGTCGCTGATGAATATGAAGTCAGGATGCTTGAGCTGGGTCGTTCAGATGCAACATGGGTAGAGGTACTAGGTGGACTGCCTGCTGGTACTGAGTATGTTACTGAAAATAGCTACATCATCAAAGCCGATATTGAAAAGTCTGGCGCGTCACACGATCACTAGGAGAGCGTAATGTTAGAATCGATTTTACGCTTTGCTATAAAGCGAAATATCCTCGTTCTTGTCATGGTATTAGCCATTGCAGGATTAGGCTTATGGAATTTTACTAAACTACCTATTGATGCAGTACCTGATATAACTAATGTTCAGGTTATGATCAACACCGAAGCGCCAGGCTATACGCCGTTAGAGGTTGAACAACGCGTTACTTTTCCCCTCGAAAATGCATTAGCTGGGCTACCAGGGCTTGTAAACACACGTTCTGTGTCTCGTTATGGTTTATCGCAAGTTATTGCTATTTTTTCTGATGATACCGATGTTTACTTTGCTCGCCAGTTGGTTAATGAGCGGCTGTCTAGTGCTCGTTCCGAGTTACCGATAAACCTTTTACCTGAGCTTGGCCCGATAGCTACTGGGTTAGGTGAAATTTTTATGTTTACGGTTGATGCTATACCTGGCGCTAAAAACCCCGACGGTAGTGAGGTAACTCCCATTGATTTACGAACAATACATGATTGGACAATTCGCCCTCAATTAATGCGGGTGCCAGGTGTTGTTGAAGTAAACCCTATTGGTGGTTACGAGCGAGAAATTCTCATTGCGTTTAAACCTGAAAAACTACTGGCTTATAATCTTACCTCAGCAGATGTTGTTGATATTATTGGTCAAAACAATCAAAACCAAGGCACAGGATTTATTGAAAAAAGCGGTGCACAATGGTTAATTCGCGTCCCTGGTCAGGTGGCTGATTTAACTGAAATCACAAATTTACCCATTAAAACCATCGACGGTAGCGCAGTGTTTATTAAAGATGTTGCCACTATAAGTGATGGTAAGGGGCTTCGTACCGGTGCTGCTACTCAAAATGGCCGCGAAGTGGTGATGAGTACCGTGTTCATGCTAATAGGAGAAAACAGCCGCACAGTTGCACAAGGCGTGGGTGAAAAGTTAAAAGAAATCAATGCCAGTTTACCCGAAGGTATAGTTGCAAAAGCCGTCTATGACCGAACTAAACTGGTAGATAAAACGCTTAATACTGTTCAAACTAACCTGCTCGAAGGGGCCATTTTAGTTATTGTTGTATTATTTATATTACTGGGGAATTTCAGAGCCGCATTTTTAACGGCTTTAGTGATCCCATTTGCAATGTTGATGACAATAACCGGTATGGTACATACGCGAGTCAGTGCAAACTTGATGAGTTTAGGGGCATTAGATTTTGGTCTATTGGTTGATGGTACGATAATTATCGTCGAAAACTGCTTACGTCGTTTAAGTATGAGAGGTGATACCCCTCTTTCTTTAAAAGCACGTTTAGATATTGTTTTTACGGCTACACGAGAGGTTATTCGACCCGCTTTATTCGGTGTATTCATCATCACCGTTGTTTATTTACCTATTTTCGCGCTTGAAGGCGTTGAAGGAAAAATGTTCCATCCAATGGCATTAACGGTTGTGATTGCTTTGCTTTGTTCAATGGCGCTTTCGATCACATTTGTGCCTGCAATGGTCGCCCTATTATTTAAAAAGCCAATTAAAGAAAAACCTAATCATATTATGCTGGGGTTAAGCCGTGTTTATAAACCAGTACTCGCATTAGCATTAAAAGGCCGCTGGGCAGTAGTACTAATCGCTTGTTTACTTGTGACATTTTTTGGTTATCAAGCAACACGCTTAGGGAGCGAATTTGCACCAAATCTTGATGAAGGTGATATCGCTATGCACGCGCTTCGTATTCCAGGTACTTCCTTAAGCCAAGCGATTGAGCTACAAAAAGTCTTGGAAGAAAAAATTACGCAGATGCCTGAAGTAGAACGCGTATTTGCAAAAATTGGTACCGCGGATGTAGCAACAGATGCAGTACCACCTAGCGTAGCTGATAACTTTATTATTCTAAAACCACGAGATCAGTGGCCAAACCCAAATAAATCTAAAGCTCAAATAGTAGAAGAGTTAGCTGCACTAGTCGAGCCTATTCCAGGTAACAGATATGAATTCTTACAGCCAATTCAAATGCGTTTTAATGAATTGCTTGCCGGCGTTCGCGCAGAATTAGCGATTAAAGTATTTGGTGATGACTTTGAAACACTCGCTACGTTAGGAAAAGAAATTGAATCTGCGATTGCAAATGTTGATGGCGTAGCTGATTTGATGGTTGAGCAAACAACAGGTCTACCTATGCTTGAAATTATACCCAATACTGAAAAGCTAAGTCAGTTTGGTATAAGCAAAGCACAAATTCAGTCACAGTTAGCTACCGCATTAGGAGGAGCTATCGCAGGCAAGTTTTATCAAGGCGATATTCGTTCTGATATTGTCGTTCGTTTAGAAGAAGTGCAACGTAGTAATGTTGAAAAGTTGGGTTACTTACCTATTAACTTACCAAATGGAAGCTCTATACCATTACAAGAATTAGCTACCATCAAGCTAACTAATGGTGCAAATCAAATTAATCGTGAGAATGCCAAACGGCGTATTGTAGTAACCACTAATGTTAGAGGGCGAGACTTAGGAAGTTTTGTTGGTGAGATTCAAGCGACTATTGAAAATGAAGTTACGATCCCTTCCGGCTATTGGATTGAATATGGAGGAACGTTTCAAAAGTTACAATCGGCCTCTGAGCGGTTAAGTGTGGTTGTGCCAGTTACATTGTTAATGATTATAGGTTTACTTATTTTAGCCTTAAACTCACTTAAAGATGCTGCAATTATTTTTACCGGTGTGCCTTTAGCGCTTACAGGTGGAATTGCAGCATTGTTGTTGCGTGATATTCCATTTTCAATATCTGCTGCTGTTGGCTTTATTGCTTTATCTGGTATCGCCATATTAAATGGCTTGGTAATGGTATCGTTTATTCGTGAGTTACGCAGCTCAGGGATGGGGCTTAATCAAGCGATAACAGAAGGGGCATTAACTCGCTTACGTCCAGTTATAACTACAGCACTGGTTGCCTCATTAGGATTTATACCTATGGCACTTAATACAGGAATTGGTTCAGAAGTACAGCGACCTCTAGCGACCGTGGTGATTGGTGGCATCATTTCATCGACCTTACTAACATTATTTTTGATCCCCGCACTCTATCGACTTTTACACAAAGAAAAGGAGTCTATTTTGACTGAAAGTGAAACGTTGGAGCGATCTGATGCCAACTAAAATAATAAACTTTAGCATAGTGATTTTAATGCTTATTTTGGCTTTATTAAGCTTTGAGGCATTAGCACACGGAGTCGATGATAGTACTCGCGCTTTTTTAGAGCAAAACCAAGGTGTACAGTTTGTGCCATTTATTTATATTGGGGCAAAACACATGATCACCGGTTACGACCATATATTGTTTTTAATCGGTGTGATCTTCTTTTTATATCGCAGCAAAGATGTATTGCTGTATGTCACCATGTTCACCATCGGCCACAGCACAACCTTACTACTTGGTGTGCTTGGCGATATTCAGATTAATGCCTATTTAATTGACGCTATTATCGGTTTTTCAGTTATTTATAAGGGCTTTGATAACTTAGGTGGGTTTAAGCGTTGTTTTAATTGGCAGCCAAATACAAAAATGGCTGTGCTTATTTTTGGTTTGTTTCATGGCTTTGGCTTAGCAACCAAGTTACAAGAGTTTCAATTACCCGAAGATGGATTACTGACAAATTTAATTGCCTTTAACATTGGCGTAGAACTTGGCCAATTTTTAGCGCTCGCAGTTATCTTAATTGCCATTAATGTGTGGCGTAAACGGCCGTCATTTCATCGTTTTTCAACATTTATCAACGGTGCGTTAATGAGTGCCGGCTTAATGCTAGTCGGCCTTCAATTAACCGGCTATATAATTAATTAATTTAGAGAAATATATGCAACATACAGTTAGTTCAAAAACACTTATAAAAGCCAGTATCACCGCTTCATTAGTTGCGATAATCGCCTTTGTGCTATTTATCCTTCCGGCAGAATATAACATTGATCCAACCGGGCTCGGTAAACAACTGGGCGTTACTAAAATAGCTCAGACATCAGCGCAAAAACCACTTAAAACATCAGATTCATTGCAAGTGGGCAGTGATGAGTTTCAAACAATTGAAGTCACTATCCCTGCAAATCGCGGGGTTGAATATAAATTTGAGATGCAACAATATGAAAAAATGACCTACGAATGGATGACCGATGGCGCTTCTTTACATTTTGATTTACACGGAGAGCCAGCAGGAGACACAACCGGTTACTTCGAAAGCTATGCAATTGCCAATTTAAGCGAAATGAAGGGCAGCTTTACCGCCCCATTTGGGGGCTCACATGGCTGGTACTGGAAAAACAACTCAGATAACCCCGTAGCTATACAGCTTTTAGTAAAAGGACAATATAAAGTAATTGGCTTAAAACAATAAACTTAAAACTTAATAGGAGAAAACAATGAATAGATTAATTCCAATAGCATTAGTTTGTATTTCATTAATGAGTACTGGTGTTCTAGCACATAGTGATCATGGTCACGTTAGCGATCAACAAGCTATTAGTATTGCAGCTAAATCAATAAAGAAATTGGCCTTTAAAGACTATGGTTTTGAGGTTGGAAAACTAAATGATTCTTGGAAAGGTATTTCTTCAGAAGCATTTACTGTCGTAAACGAGAGCGATGATACTTATATTATCCAAGCATCAAATGATAGTGAACAAGTTTATTTCAAAATAGCTAAAAATGGTCAGCTTGTAGATGTAAAATCGAAAAACGATTTCTAATCTAATTGTTAATTGGCACTGTGAGTTTTTACAGTGCCAATTAACTATTTATCGTCAAAAACACTTTTAGCTATTTAGCAATCGAAGTTGGTGAGGTCTTCGAAGTGTCAGAACAGATTGATGCTGGACTCAAAGAGATAATTCAGACTTTAGACTGGGTCAGGTACCCCCATAAATAAACTGTTCATTATATTTTTAAATTAAATACTTTACCTTCTACCTGGCAAGCATCCATATCCCAGCAGCGATCATAAACAGGTTTTCTGTAAGTGAAATAAAGCCTAACGGTACATTACTATCACCGCCTACACATGCACATTTGAGTTCGCGCTTATCTATATATACGGCTTTAAAAACAGAAACAGCACCAACACCACCAATAAATAATGAAATAGGAGCAATACTATATGCTGGCAACCCAGCTATCATTCCAATACCAACAAACGCTTCTAAAAATGGGTAAACATAGGCATACCTCACTACTTTCATCGCCACTAAGTCATAAGTGATAAATGAATTTGAGAAACTAAATAAATCTTGAAGTTTTTGTATTGCCAACACAGCCATAGTTAACGCAACAAATAGCTCCACGGTTTTCATGGAAATTAATCCATGACCCATTGCAAAACTAAATGCCAAACTTAGTAAAAATGCGACCGCGAAGATTGCAATAACCGGGGTGTAAGTTGTACCTTGCTGTCCAGCTTTTGGCTTATCAAAGTAATCACGTAAGTCGTCATAACCACCGATACGTTTATCAGCAATAAATGTTTGTGGTGTGGTCTCTACGTTGTGCTTTGCTTTAAATTTATCTGTTTGTTCACGAGAAGATAATAAGTGATCATTAACATCATAACCCTCGCGTTCTAGAAGGTCTTTTGACTTTAAGCCAAATGGGCAAATATGCTCATCTGTTGCCATTCTATAAAGCTCTGCTGATTTACTCATGTTTAGCTCCCTTTTACGTATTCTTATAAAATTTTACTTAGCATTAAAATCCGGTACAGCTCTAGATTGTGCTTGTTCCTGAGTTTCTGCTAGGCCATTTTTTTCTATATCGTTCAGTAACCACTGCATCTCTTTAATCTCACGACGCTGTGCTTCAATAATATTTGTTGCAAGCTCTTGGACGCGCTTGTCTTTGATATTAGCTCTATCACTAGTCAGTATAGCGATTGAATGATGCGGTATCATGGCTGACATCCAAGACTGATCGTTGACCGTTATTTGCGAACGTACTAAAAATAATGCGCCTACAAAGCTAATAATGCTGATCCCTAAAACTACGCTGTTTTTCTTTTTATCCTTATACATATTTAGCATAAACAACAGCATAACTACCGCCATTGCAGCCCCCATATAAATAGCCATATAGGTACGCGTTTCACTAAAAAACACATGGCTTAGCTGATAACTATTCAAATACATTAGTACAAACATGACTAATGTTGATGTGGCTATCATTAAGAAAAATTTTAAATACTGTGACATTACAATGGCTCCTTTTCAGTTGTTCAACTTGTATTTTATTTATACTAAGGGGTATTACTTACAATTTATAAGGCGTAAGCCCACTATATATTTAATCATCGCATTAATACTTACGGCTAATTCAATAACTATGCCATAAGAGTTAAAACTGCACTGCGTATTTGCTGATATGCTTATAAGTATGTTGCTGTGAATCTTGAGTAAGTACTTCAATATTATATTTATGAAAACGATTGCCCATCTCCATACCTGGCGTGCCAACAGGCATTGCCGGAACTGTCAGCCCGATCGTTTTCTGAGGGTGTTGTTCAGCTAAAAACTGCTTTATATATTTAGCTGGCACGTGCCCTTCAAAAACATACCCATCGGCTGAAACAGCGCTATGGCATGAGCGCATATTTGGCTTTATTTGATATTGAGCTTTAATTAGCCCCATATCAGCAACATCTATTGCTTTTGTTTTAATGCCACTTTCATTAATATGCTCAATCCATTTTTTACAGCACCCACAGGTTTTACTTTTATAAACTGTCAACTCAATCTCTGTTTTATCTTTTTCTATGGCCTCTTGGACTGGCAATACACTGTGTGGGTTTTCCATACTTTTTACTGATATAGACACCGCCAACATCACTGAAAGTGCAGTTGTTATGTACGTTAATCGCATGTTACTTCCTTAATTTGACCAATGAATATGTGTGATTTTCCAGCCATTGCGGGTCTTTTTTAGAGTCATTGACTCCATACCCGTTGTGTTAATGGCTTTACCTTTGTAGCTGCCCATCGTTTCACTTCGCGAAATGGAGTAAGCGATATCACCACTTATATAAACCTGATGTTCTAATAGTTTGCTATTAACCGAACTGAGGTATTTCATATCCGCTAGCATGTGGTGATTTGCATATTCATCGGCAGAACGCTCAACGCCTCCGCCTTCAAAAATAATGACGTTATCAGCTAATAATGAGCGAGCTTTTTTTTGATCACTTTGATTTAATGCTTGGTGAAAGGCACTTACTGCTTGCGCAGCTGGGGTATCGGTACCAACAAATAACACACGCTCATTTGCATGTTCCTCATTCTTGTGTGCGCTTACAGCTAGTGAGTTCAATGCGCCAAAAAGTAATAGCGATGTTATGATTATTTTTGCAGAGTTATTAAACATGTTGCTCTCTTTTTATTAAATTAATTTGGGGGACCAACAAGTGTGGTGAACACGCTTGTTGTAATAAGTACAAAAGCAGCTATCAGCATTTCTACACTGATGGAACGTTTTAGTGTACCTACATGCTGTTTTTGGGTGATTCTCGGAACTAAAATTAGTTTGTGCCAAGCCCCCATCATAAGCATCGCGCTCACTAGTAGCAGTTTTAGCAAAATTAATTGCCCATAACTTGACGTGAACAGCGCTGATAACGAATGCAGGTAATTAAGCAAAAGCGCTAAACCTGAAATAAGCAGCACAAATACAACGATGATGGCTAAGTGCCCAAACAGGTGCATTACCTTCTTAACTTCATGAACAGATAATATGGTACAGCTTTTATATAGTGGCCACAGTGACCCCACCCAACTTGCTATTGCAAGAAGGTGAAAAGTTAAAATGCTTTTTACTAACCCATTTTCATTTGCACTGTGACCTGTGAAAGTGAAGCTATATGCAATAGATATAAGCAAAACCAACATAACTGTATTATTTATAACCACTGCAAAACGGTGCTTTATGTTAATGCGCCAATTAAGTGCAACAATCATAGCCACAAAAAGCGCTGCGCCTCTGAAAAGAGCTTGTTCTCCTATAACTGATTGCCAAACAATCTCTTGCATAAAAGGGTCTAGCATTCCCGCTACACCAGATTCTGCAATTGCACCAGCTTCAATTGGTACTTGTAAAATGACAGCAATAAAACCCAATGCCACACATTGAATTTGCCAGCGCTTTAAATACTGAGAGAAACTTATAAAGTGATGACCAGATAAATTACTGGCGATAATAAAACGAATTAAAAAAGTACCAGCAAGTGCGGCCAAAGCACTATAGCTTGCTAGCTTTAATAATAGTAAAAGTACTGACCATTCACTTACTTGTATCATGCTGCTACTTAATGATTGTGTTTGCTGTGGGCATTAGATTGTTCTTGCATCATATTACTTGACTCACTTTGATGTACCATAAAAGAAAACGAATCTGACATTTTATGTCCATCCCCCCCAAGTACTGTCCATTTAACCGTGTAGGTACCATGTGCTAAACTCGGCAGCGACCAATTAAAGTCTGTGCTTGGGGTGGAGCTAGGTTTGAAATCAAAGTTTATTGATTTATTTTTTTCATCTTTGATGATGACTTTTGCTAGCCTTACTTCACCACCAAAAGTTAACGAAAGTTGCTCTGGGCTTTGCATTAACATGGCTTCTTGCGTAGGTGTTGATTGCTTGAGTGATATATGCGCTGATGCGGAAAATGTAAGCACTAAACCTAAAATAACTACTGCAGAATTAAATAACTTCATAATTACCTCTTATTTAAAATGATTAAAACCAAAATTTAATACCCGCAACAAATGCGGTGTTATTGCTACTTTGTCCACTTGATGTGGCATAGTCGGCGGTACTGCCAAATTTATTGCTCCATTCAACGCCAATATAGGGCGCAAACTGGCGTGTAAACTCATAACGAACCCTAAAACCAATCGCGCTGCTTGATAGGCCACTTCCAAGTTCGTTTTGTTTATCGTTTTTGCCATAAAGTGTAATTTCGGCTCGCGGTTGTATAATTAACTTTTGCGTGAGTAGTAGTTCGTACTCTGCCTCTAACGTAAATGCGGTACTGCCTCGCTCACCTACGTACGCTGTCATATCAAGTTCAAACCAGTAAGGGGCTAAACCTTGTAAGCCAAAAGCCAACCATTGCCGATTTTCACCTTCTTTATTGTAATCAAGACGAACACCTGCTTGAGTATCCCAATATGCTGATACGGCGTGACCCCATAAAATATCGGTTTGGTTTTCCTCAAGGCTTCCTTCGCTGAAATCCCCCTCAGTTTTAACTACCAATCGATCAAAGGTAGTGCCGTACCATGCTTGTAAGTCAAATACACCTGCATTTGCTTGCTCGTTATATTCAAGACGATCGCCTAGTAATGCGTAAAATGGATGCTCATCAGCGAGTGTTAATCGCTCATTGCCCTCAAGCACATATGGGCCTTCTGTTAAAGTTGTTCCCGCAGAGTAAGCATGAGGGTCTCTTGCATCTTTAGGTGCATCTCCCCCTTGTGGTTGCATCTTAGCGCTACTCTTTTGTGCCATTTCACTTTGCGCTAATAAAGGGAAGCTAATTAATGAAGCCCCAGTTAACATTAATAAACCTAATGATTTAGATAGTTTTAATTGTTTCATGATACGACTACCTCTCTAAACATGCCGGCATCCATATGGAATAATAAATGACAATGCCAAGCCCAGCGCCCTACATCGTGAGGGGTGGTTAAGAAGCTGATTCTTTGTGCGGGTTGAACAGGTATCGTATGACGTCGCACTTGCACATCACCTTGCTCGTTTTCTAAATCACTCCACATACCATGCAAATGCATAGGGTGTGTCATCATGGTATCGTTTTGTAAAATAACTCTTAAACGTTGGTTATGCTTCATATGCACTGGCGTGCTTTTACCAAATTCTAAGCCATCAAATGACCAGCTATAACGCTCCATGTTGCCGGTTAAATGCAGCTCAATTTCAGCTTCTGGCTCTTGCTGGTTAGTGATCCCTTCAAGTGAGTGTAAATCTGCAAGTGTTAAAACACGGCGACCATTTTTACGTAAACCAATACCGGGATCATCAAGATTTGTTCTAGGCATATCAACGCGCATATCAACTGAGGCTCCATACTCCGTTTTTGCATGACGCACTTTAGAGCTGGCAACCGCCAATGGGTTTTCAGACATACCATGTTTGCTATGATCCATCGCCATTGCACCGTGGCCCATTGCGCTATGATCCATTTTTTTAGAGTTCATGCCTGACATACCAGCCATTGCAGAATGCTCACCGCCGTGGGTCATATTGCCCATCATATCGGTCATCGTTAACCACTCAACAGGATCCAGAGCAGGTATTGGCGCATCAATATTAGGTGCCGTTGATAAAGTTCCTTTTGCGTAACCTGAGCGGTCCATGCTTTGAGCAAAAATCGTATACGCATCATTTTTTGGCTCAACAATCACGTCATAGGTTTCACCAGGGCCGAATCTAAATTCATCAACTGTCACTGGTTCAACGTTTTGCCCATCTGCTTGTACAACCGTCAGTTTTAGCTCGGGGATACGCACGTCAAAAAAGCTATTACTAGAGCCATTAATAAACCTTAACCTAAGCTTTTCACCGACTTTAAATAATCCACGCCAGTTTGCCATTGGAGTACTACCGTTCATTAAAAAAGTCATTGCTGATGCAGATAAATCAGCTAAGTCTGTAGGGTTCATTCGCATCTGATTCCACATTTTTCGGCGCTGTAGAGCATTTGAAATACTGCTGCTTGAAACGTCATCGAAAAACTCTGGAACAGTAGGTTGATTGAAGTTAAATACATCACTCTGTACTTTTAATTTACGGAACAGCGCCATAGGGTCATCATCAGTCCAATCAGATAATTGAATAACATGCTCGTTATCTGCACTAATAATATCGTTTTCTCGCGGTTCAATAATTAATGCACCGTACATGCCTGTCATTTCTTGAAAACCACTGTGGGAGTGATACCAATATGTACCGCTTTGCTGTAGCTTAAATTTATAAATAAAGGTTTCGCCCGGCATAATGCCTTTAAAACTGATACCTGGCACGCCATCCATCTGATAAGGTAGAATGATGCCATGCCAATGGATAGAGCTCGGTACTGATAAGTTATTTGTTACTCTTATAGTAACATCATCACCTTCTTTTAAGCGCAAGGTTGGAGCGGGTATAGAACCATTAATTGTTGTCGCCATACGTACTACGCCGGTAAAGTTAACCGGCGATTCATCTATGACCAGATCTATGACTTCGCCGCTTAATTCGGGCACAGTGCCTGTTAGTGTTCCTGCTACTAAAGATGATGCAGCATGTAACACGCTCGGAAAAGCAGCAAGTACACCACCTGCAATTATGCCTTGAACAAATCGTCTTCGTGGTGTGCTAACCTGTTGTGATGACTTTTTAAACCCCATTTCCTTACTCCTTCATAGCAGAATAGTTATTAAGTATAGAAAATAGACCTGTCTTTAACATGACGCGAACATTACAAAGTTGTAATCTTGATGTCATGTTGCTGTTACGGTGAATACGGCATAATCTTATAACAGACAATAATTATAACTTTAATAAAGGTTTTGCATGCGCTTACTAGTTGTTGAAGATGAAGTGAAAACAGGTGATTACTTAAAGCAAGGTCTGAGTGAAGCTGGTTTTCAAGTTTCATTAGCACGTAATGGGCTCGATGGGCATCATTTAGCAATGACTGAGTTATTTGATGTCATAATTTTGGATGTAATGTTGCCAGATGTATCTGGTTGGCGAATTTTACAATCTATTCGTGAAGTGAATAAAGACGTTCCTGTTCTTTTTCTATCGGCTCGTGACAGTGTCGATGACAGAGTAAAAGGGCTTGAATTAGGCGCTGATGACTACTTAATAAAGCCCTTTGCATTCTCTGAAGTGTTAGCAAGGGTACGCACGCTTCTTCGTCGCGGAAACGCGCATAAAACCGAAGACATCTTGCAAACCTATGATTTACAAGTTAATATTCAAAAGCGGAATGTATTTCGTGCCGAACAACGTATACTCCTAAGCAATAAAGAATTTAGTTTACTTGAACTATTACTGCGCCGTGAGGGTGAAGTACTTCCTCGTTCACTAATCGCTTCTCAAGTTTGGGATATGAACTTTGATAGCGATACAAATGTCATTGATGTAGCCATTCGCAGACTCAGAAGTAAAGTTGATGATGGTTTTCCAGTAAAGCTAATACACACTGTGCGTGGCATGGGTTACAAGCTTGAGGTAATAACCGATGAGCCTTAATGAAAAACCATTATCTTTAACAATGCGAGTGGTATTGTTTGTTGCTTTGACAGTGATAGGCTGCTTAACCCTCGTCGCTTCGCTTATAAGTAGCTCAATAAATCATCATTTTTTACAACAAGATAGTGGTGAATTAAAAGTTATCACACAGTCTGTCAAATCCGTTTTATCTAAGCCATACGCGTCGGAAAAAAACCTTAGAAATGCGTTATCTCAAGCCGTGGCGGGTCATCATGGGGTTTATTATCAAGTTAATACAGCTCAAGGAAGGCTTATATATAAAAGTACGGCAACAGACTTTAGCGAATTTGTTTTAAAAGTAACCACCTCAAACCGTTTTAACCAAAACAACATAGTTGAATGGCAAAAAAACACACATACTTATCGCGCTTTAGTGAGTGACTTTAGTACTGAGCAGCAACTTTATAAGATCACAGCTGCTATTGATATGAGCTTTCATTTACACTTTCTCAATCAATTTCAGCAAAGCCTTTGGGCTATTATGTTTGGTTCAGCGGTACTCATTTTATTGGTGGCTTGGTTTGCTATACATCAAGGACTCAACCCAATACGTGGTTTAAGCCAGAAAATGCATGATATCCAAACTAATAAAATGGATGTAAGGCTTGATGAAGGCCAAGTACCGATTGAGCTTGTTAATATGGTGCAATCTTTCAATGCAATGCTAGACAGGTTACAAGGTGAGTTTATCCGCCTATCAAATTTTTCCAGTGATATTGCTCATGAGCTACGTACACCGCTTACCAATATAATAACTCAAACACAGGTTGGTCTATCTAAAAAAAGACAATCCGAAGAGTACCAAGAGTTATTATTTTCTAACCTCGAAGAGCTTGAGCGGCTAACTAAGATGGTTAACGACATGCTTTGGCTGGCAAAATCTCAAAACGGCCTAATTAAACCAGCCCAAGATATTTTATCCAGCCATGAAGAAATTGAGGTGCTGTTTGAGTATTTTGATGCATTAGCTGAAGAGTCATCGCTGATACTTCATAAAGCAGGTGAAAACATCAGCTTTTATTGTGACAAGCTACATTTTCGTCAATTGTTATCAAACCTGTTATCGAATGCTATAAGATATGCACCGAAGGGGTCATCAATTACGGTATGTAGTGAAATAACATCTGCTGAAAAAGTATGTATCTGTGTGAGTAATACCGGTGAGAAAATACCTTCTGCACATTTACCTTATTTATTTGATCGCTTTTATCGATCAGATAAGTCTCGTCAACGCCATAGTGATGGCGCTGGTTTAGGGCTCGCTATAGTTAAAGCCTTAGCTGAAGCTAATGGCGGGAATGTAAAGGTTTGTTCAAACGATCAGAATACCTGCTTTAATGTTTATTTAAATTTATTTAAATTTATTTAAATAGTATTCATTTAATGTCAGCTATACTAATAATCGGCTCATGTGTTGAAACTTGCCTTTGACAATTGTACTTATTCAGTTAAATAATTATTTTACCTTTTCCACATTGTTAGTTCAGCCGCTTTATATTGATATTGTAGTATCGTAAGTGCTAACCCATTATGTTGAGCTGCAATATTTGTTATATGGCTTTTTAATTGTTGAACTTCATCAGGGTACATCTCATTTAACCTTGTTTCATTTTTTAGGCGATGCTTTAAGCAATTGAAGATATATTAATTTTTCTTCAGTAAAAATAACTCTGACTCAAGATCATTTATCTTTTTTAAGTGCTGGTGATTTGAAAGCGCTAGGGCATTGTGGGTAGAAGCCATTTGTGCCATTTGCTCTTTTAAGCTGGCTATTTCCGCTCGATATTTTTCTTTTAACCGTTTCTCGTTGGCAAGCTTTTCACGTAACTTAGTAACATCTGAGTTTTGCTGTGCTTGCTTTTTTGTTATAGCTTTTGATTTTAGTAGTTTAATTTTTTCAATGACGTCTGAGTAATAGTAAGCTGAGCCATTACCAAGGTTAGCTTCTTCCTCAACTGCAATGGCACTTAAACCTCGTTTGGCATCAATACGTACTGTATCGCCAGAAAGTATCCTGTCAATTGCGCTTAGAAGCTCTAACCTTGTATTCTCTGACTTACTCAAAGCTGTCTGATCTCAATTTCGGGTTTGTATGGAGTGTAGCTTATCTCAAAGTAGTCCATAACCTTTTCAGCTGCACGTAATTGCGTAATAAAATGGCTTAGCTGCGATTGAGATAGTTTAGTATGCTGCTCCATTTCAGTTATAGTCTCAACAATCCACTGATGTCGTTTTTGCCAAGCTTGTGCTTTTGTTTCGTCTATAACAACGTTTTCACAGTTAAAGCAGTTGGTTGGTGATACTACCTTTTCCATTCTGCATTCATAACCAGCCATGCAGTAGGAGTGAAGTGTACCAGCAATAGATATTCTACCAGCAGATACTTGAGCATATAATGCATCCCAAGATGAGTATTTTACAGCGGTATTTTCTCTATCTTTAACAACATCTATACCTTTCTTACCAAATAGCTTGTCATCTGAGTTATACCACTGATGCAGCAGTTGTGTAGTGACTTCTCTATCTACTTCTTGAAGTAAATTATTGAGTTCTGAGTCCACTTTTACATGTTTTATTTTGGCTGCTACGCCTCCTTCTGAGTACCATTGAGACATTGGTAAATATATATGCTTATACTGTTGTTTAATGGCAACGTCAGAAAGTAAATTATAGCGTTTACCAAATACTGCAAAGGTTCGTCTGAGTTGGTGAGTTGTCAATGCCCATGGTTTGCCAACAATAATTTTCTGTTTGTAGGCGTGTATGTTTAGGTTGGGGTTTAGAAGCTTAAATTCTTCATAGTCTTGCTCGTTTACAATAGCGCCAGCTTCCTTTACAAGTCTTTGATAGTGCTTGACAAAAGGAGGTCCTGTAAATATGTTTGGTGTTCGACTTTTTAGTTTCTGTACTAACCAAATACTGGAGGCACGCTCGTTATCCAGCCTATCATCAGAGAGCATTAGCTGAATACGCATATTCTGAGTTAAAGCTGATGCGAGTTCTATCGCTTTTCCTGCTATTGGAGATGTTAGCCACTCAGCTTTTTCTGGAACTGCAGGAGTCATTTTACTATGCATTGATTGCAAAGAATAAAATGTCTGTTCTTTAAGTTTTAATGTTTTAAAGCTATCAGAATGTAGTCCATAAAGCTCGCTTCTTCTCATACCAGAAAACGCACCGCAAACTAAAAAACAACACATTAAAATGTGAGAATACAGCCAATCAAATTCAGTGATCTTGAGGGGAATTAATCCCTTAATTTCAATGTTTGAAGCGTAACTTTGAAGTATGTCAGTTGGCTTTTGTGGTTTAGCTTTGGTTATTTCAGCTTTGTAGTGAGGTGAATTTGATGTGAGCCAGTTCCACTGGCCTGTTTTTATTTTTCTGTCGACAACAGCCTTGCCTATTTCATAGTTATCTTGTTGCTCGGTCTGGATAGCTAATAATGTATCTCGAATAGGATAGTAAGTATCTATATACTCGATAGCCTTTGAGTATATGAGTTGCATCAAGCGTGATGGTATAGCGTAAAACTGCTCACTTTCTAGTTTGGTTGGGCAACCTAATTGACGGCCTAATTCTGTAATTGATGTCGTCAAAGGTAATGATAGTTTTATGGGGGTTTGTTTTCTTACAGCCTGAATCCAATTTAATGCAACAATGAGTTTAGAAATATATGGTCCACTCATTTTAAGTGACTTTAAATATTCGCAAAACCTAGAAAACTGTATGGGATGGTTCAGAACACAAATCGAATCTGCTTTGATAGATTCTATGTATTTATATACTTGGGTTAAATTGAGATTTCTCTCTAAAAATGTTGTAGTTTTAATCGTTGCTCCTTGCCTTAGGGTACCAACCGCAAATAAACCAAGGAATGCGAGTAATTTTTGTTCTTGCAACAAGGAAATGGTTGTTAAATGAGTAAAAGAAGCCCGCTTTTTCGAAACAATTTTGACATCTATATAATGTGTTACATCCCAGGTTTGGTCGCCGAAATGGCTTAAAACGTTCCCATCCTGATCTATCATTACAGGGGTTTTGTTGAGGTTATCCCAATCTTTACTTTTATAATACTGTATTGCACGCTCTACAAGAACAGTGTTCTCTTTTATAATTTCCTCTGGAGTAGCTAGTAGTGGCCTCATAATCACCTCTTATAAAACCAAATTAAGCGTATCGGGCCAAAAAGGGTGACGACCATTGGTATGTAGCTTCCGCTCAGCTTGCCTGCGTACTTTTAAGTCGATACTAAAAAGCACTTGCTTTATTTTGCTTAGTACTCGATCAAAATTGTTTTTAAAGTGTGACATGTTGAGGTGATCTTCTTTGGCATCCTCTAATGCTTCGTAAAAGCTCAATAAACACCAGATATCATCAACTTCTTCAACCAGCACTTGGTTTGGGCAAGAAAAGCAATTCAATAAATCAGCACAAGCGAGATGACTCATGTCCACACTATCGATTGAGGCCTTTCTTCGAAAACGATCTCCATGGTTATCAAAGGGGTCTTTGCAACCTGTACCTAAAGGTGTTTTTTGACCATTCCCTGATTTAGCATAGCGGTTTACGAATTCATCATAGGGTAGTATTTCTAGATTCATTTGCTCAAGAGTTTGTTCTCGTGCTCTACTAATATCACCACATTTAATTGCATTTTCTAAGGTGTTAGCTGTGGCTTGAAGTTGGGCGTTATTTTCTGACTCGTTACCTCTGCTATAGTGTTTTCGCACTACATCAGGTGTGTTATTGAGCAACATGGATGTTTCGAGTGAGTTTCCTGTGAGCGCTAAGTAATTAGATGCACCTGTAGCTCTAAAGCGTTTAGCTTCAGGCCTAAGTTGTTGACCATTGTCATCAGTCAAATCGAATATGTTAATTAGCCAATTCATATTGGAACGAATATGCGTTGGGCACAAGGGCTTATTTATCCCGTTAAGACATTGATGAAGTAGTCTATTGGCATCTGGAAACAGCACGTGCGTAAGGGTGATAAGGTCATTAATAAAATTTAGCGCATGCTTTGGAATGTCTGTGCTAAGATTATCGCCGAGCTCGATGGTAACAAATTTATTAGCTCTCTTCTTTAACGCTGTTTGCACAAACCACTTACCTTGCTGTCCCTTTTTTTGTGAAGATTTGGGGATATCCATATCTCTTATCGTACTAGCGTTTGCCCATGTGTAATAGGCAAGTAAGAAATATGCAGCACAGTAACACTTGGTAATAGCACCACTTACAGGCACTTCGATTTTATTAAAAGAAAAGTTCGCGTATTGGTCGCTTCTCCTTGCTTGAATGTATTCTTTAGGTGAGGTTTGAATTTGCTTGGAAAGCTGAAAATATAGTTCTTTTAGTATTTTAATTAACTTTTTCAATTCAGATTCTGAGTATGCTTGAGTTGGATTTATTTGGCTGCGAAATAGTTTGAATTTAGAAAACCACTCATCAACAGGGTGATCTAGCATCTTCATTATTGTTCTTATACTACTTAATTCACCTTTTGCTGTGTTTGAACTTTTGCTGCCAATTCTAACGCTGTGAACTAGAGCTGTTTCAAATGCATTGATACCCTCTTTTGAATCTGGATTTACTGGAATACTGTCACAAATATTCACATACCGTGTAAATGTTCTAAAAAGGGTATTCATTGTTGTGTCAGTATATTCTGTATTAGCTTTGAATGCTTGATACCACTTAATAATTTGGTTGTCTCGGTTAAGCAAAGTACCCCGATGCATTTCAAAAAGTTTAGGCACGCCTTTGTATCTAAATCTTTGAAAGTCTGGGTATACAAATTGATCACCATAAATATTTAACTTAAGTTTAAGGTCAATATTTAAATTTGATTTGTTAATCACGAGAGATCCTCATTAATGACTGACTCCATAACTTGATCTAAAAAGCAAACTGCACGTATCGATGCCTTGCTTCGGTTTATAAAGTTCAGGTATCGCCAAGTTGTTTTCTCATCTTTATGTCCCATCCACCCCATGATTAATGACATAGCATCGAATGGTGACAACCCAACTTTTTCGTCTAAAAGGGACGCAAGGCGAAATGTACCGTAAGTTGCACGTAAATCGTGAGTTCTATGCTGAAAGTGGGTATTTAGCTCATTGCGTATGTAATTACGAGTTAAGCTAAAGTGACGCTGTATTGCATTGGTAGTATATGGTTTACCTCGATTGGTAATTAATAATTCCGTAATCGGTTTATCGGTTTTAGACTCTCTTTTCTGGCGACGCTCACTAATCAAGTAGCGATGCATCTTGTTCATTAACAGTGTTGGAATTTCGATAGTTCTGACTGAGCCAAATTTGGTGAGTACACCGTTATGAGGTCCTATACTAACTTGAATATGGTATTTATTCGGGTCACATCTATTCACTAGATTAGCAGGAAAGGTGCAGGCTTCTTCTATACGAAGGCCGCACATGAGTTGTAATAGTTGATGTATTTGGAACTCAATTGACTGTTCTTTGAGTGCTCGCGAATATAATTTTACCTCATCTTCTGTAAGGGGATTCAAGCTTTGCTCTGGTGTACGCCTTGGGACCCTGATCCTTAAGTCTGAGCTTCTAACAACATAATTACGATTGATATGCGCAAGCATCCCAGTCGTTTTGATGCTAACAAACTCTACTTCAAATGGTTTATTTTCCTTAGAGAAGTTAATTAACCTCTCGTAATATGCCCACTCGTAGAATTTAATTATATGGTTCATATATACAGCTGCTGTTGAACTATTTAGCTCACCGGCTTTCACTGAGGCCAAAAGATCTTGGTTTCGGAAAATATATGTGGGCTTATTTGATTTGATAGTTGGAAAGTCTTTCCAAGAGAGTTCATGGCTTTTTAAAAAGCGCCAATATCGACTTATGGCACGAACGTTTGAATTGATGTTTTTTGCGCGCTTAACGTTAATGAGGTGATTCATCCAAAGGTTTATTGGCATGACGTATTCACCATCTTCATAAAAAGTTGGAAAGCCTTTTAGCTGAATGCTTGATTTTGTTTTGCAAAAGGGAGTTTGGATCTCAGTTTTAAAATCATCTGATTGAACTATTGTGAGCATGAAAAAGCCGACCAAAAATTGTACGTTACTTGGTCAGCTTAGTTCGTTTTCCAGAGTTAGCAAATGTAAAGTTTCACTTTTCCAGAGAAAAATTTACATAGTAACAAACTCTTCTGAGCCAGTTGGGTGCAGTGCAACAACGGCATCAAAATCTGCTTTGGTTGCGCCCATTTTCATAGCTACTGCAAAGCCTTGGATCATTTCATCAACAGCAAAACCTAAGCCGTGTAAGCCTACAACTTTCTCGTCAGGGCCTGCGCACACTAGCATCATGTTACATGCTTGGCGGTGCTGAGTAACCGCAGTGTACATAGCAGCAAAGCTTGATTTATACACTTTTACGTTCTCGTTGCCGTACTGCGAAATTGCTTCTTGCTCAGTTAAACCAATGGTACCAATTGGCGGGTGGCTAAATACCACGGTAGGAACTAAGCTGTAATCCATTTTTAAATCATCTGGCAGGTCTTTATTGAACAAACGCTCTGATAAAGTACGGCCTGCTTTTACTGCAACAGGGGTAAGCTCTATACCGCCTTCGATGATATCACCCACAGCATAAACATTTTTAGCCGTGGTATTTTGGTACTCGTCTACCTTAACGTAACCGCCTTCGTTTACTTCAACACCCGCTGCGACTAAATTAATCTTATCAGTCGTCGGTGTACGGCCAATGGCCCAAATGACTTGATCAACATTTTGACTGTAGCCATTTTCAAAGTGGATAGTTAAGCTGCCATCGCTTTCTTTAACTACTTCTTTTGGTAAGCATTCGGTATGCAGCGTCGGGCCTTCTTTGGCCATAATATCAACAAGGGTGTCGATGATGTATGGGTCAAAGGTGCGCAGTGGTTTATTTTTACGAACAAATAAATGGGTTTCTGTACCTAGGCTATGTAGTACACCGGCAATCTCTACCGCGATATAACCGGCACCAACAACGGCAACGCGTTTTGGTTGTTCATTCAGCTCAAAAAAGCCATTTGAATCGATGCCGTGTTCAGCACCTGGGATATTTGGAATGCTAGGGCGACCGCCTACGGCCACTAAAATATGATCGGCGGTGTAGTGCTCGCCGTCTACTTCGACTGTTTTACTGTCAACAAATTTAGCAAAGCCTTTAATAACTGTTACGCCGTTTTTAGCAAGGCCATTATCGTAACCTTTATGAATGCGGCCAATATAGGCTTCACGGCTTTCTACTAGTTTACTCCAGTTGAATTCTTTTACTTCAACATTAAAGCCGTAATCAGGGGCGTATAAGTTAATTGCTTCAGCAACTTGAGCGCCATGCCACATTACTTTTTTTGGTACACAACCTACATTTACACAGGTTCCACCCATATGTTTTGCTTCAATTAGTGCCACTTTCGCGCCACGCATTGCTGCACGGTTAGCTGACGCTATCCCGCCGCTGCCGCCGCCAATCGCAATGTAATCAAAATGCTGAGCCATCTTTAGTCCTCAAGTTTATATAAAACGTATTTCTCTGATAATAACACATGGCAGACCCGTTAAAAGCCCCTTGTATTTCGAGACGTACGCCCCAACTTAAAAATCATATTCGAAACGATTTGAGAGCTAATATGAGCGATTTACAAAATAACCCACTAATAGGCCTTGAAGGCTTACCACCGTTTTCAAAAATTAAGCCAGAGCATGTTGTGCCGGCGCTAAAAGCGGGTATTAGCGAATGCCGCGCTAAAATAGACGAAGTGCTGGCTAATAAATCATTCACTTGGCAGGACTTAGTGTTACCTCTTGAAGAAGTTGACGATAAATTATCGCGAATGTTTTCTCCGGTATCGCATATGAACTCCGTAGTTAATAGCGATGAATTACGTGAAGCGTACGAACAATGTTTACCACTTATCTCAGAGTATTCAACCTTTGTTGGTCAACACCAAGGGTTGTATGAAGCCTACAACGCACTGCACAACAGCGATGAGTTTAAAACGTTAAGTACGGCTGAACAAAAAACTATTACTAATGCATTGCGTAGCTTTGAATTATCGGGCATCGCCTTGGCGCCTGAGCAGCAAAAGCGCTACGGCGAGATCAGCGCACGTTTATCAGAACTTGCGGCTAAATTTGGCAATAACGTGATGGATGCCACATTGGCTTGGCAAAAGCACATTACTGATGAAAGCGAACTCGCAGGTTTACCTGAGTCGGCGTTAGCGTTAGCGGCAGATACAGCAGCAAGCAAAGAATTAGATGGCTGGGTATTTACGTTAGATTTCCCGTCGTATTTACCTATTATGACCTATGCAGATAACCGTGAACTACGTGAAGAAACGTATACGGCATTTGTAACCCGTGCGTCTGATCAAGGACCTAACGCGGGCGAATTTGATAACTCAGCAATAATGAGCGAAGAACTCGCACTACGTCATGAAATTGCGCAACTATTAGGTTTTGCCAGTTATGCTGAAAAATCATTAGCCACTAAAATGGCTGAAACGCCAGAGCAAGTATTCTCATTTTTAGAAGACTTAGCCGCTAAATCTAAACCACAAGCTGAGCAAGAGCTCGCTGAGCTACAAGCTTACGCTAAAGAAAAACATGGCATTGAGCAACTCGCTGCGTGGGATTATGGTTATTACGGTGAAAAGCTTAAGCAAGAGAAATACGCAATATCAGACGAAGTACTGCGCCCGTATTTCCCCGCAGATAAAGTACTAAGCGGCTTGTTTGAAACAGTAAATCGTTTATTTGGTATTAGTGTTAAAGAGTTAAAAGACATTGATAGTTACCATAAAGATGTACGCTTTTTTGAAATTTACGACAGTAGCAATACCCTGCGTGGCCGTTTTTATCTTGATTTATACGCGCGTGATCACAAACGCGGTGGCGCGTGGATGGATGACTGCATGGGTCGCAAAGTACGCGCCAATGGCGAGTTACAAACGCCTGTAGCGTATTTAGTGTGTAACTTTAATAAAGCGGTAGGCGATAAGCCTGCACTGTTTACTCATAATGAAGTCACCACTTTATTCCATGAGTTTGGCCATGGTATTCACCATATGCTAACTCAAGTTGATGCCGCGCCAGTTGCGGGTATTAATGGTGTTGCATGGGATGCCGTTGAGCTGCCAAGTCAGTTTTTAGAAAACTGGTGTTATGAAGAAGAAGCACTTAACTTTATTTCAGGTCACTATGAAACGGGCGAGTCATTGCCTAAAGAGTTATTGGATAAACTACTAGCAGCTAAAAACTATAACTCAGGCATGCAAATGCTGCGTCAAATCGAGTTCTCGTTATTTGATTTTAGAATTCACAACGATTATCAAGCGGGTGAAGAATGCCAAATTCAAGCGCGTTTAGATGAAGTACGTAGCCATACATCAGTTGTTAAAGCACCAGAGTTTAACCGTTTTCAACATGGTTTTAGCCATATCTTTGCTGGTGGTTATAGCGCGGGTTATTATTCGTATAAATGGGCCGAAGTGCTTTCAGCTGATGCGTTTTCCAAATTTGAAGAAGAAGGTATTTTTAACCCAGAAACTGGGCAAGCCTTTATGCAGCATATTTTAGAAAAAGGCGGCAGTGAAGAGCCAATGGAGTTGTTTAAAAACTTCCGTGGTCGTGAGCCAAGTGTCGATGCACTATTGCGCCACAGTGGTATTGCAGCTTAAGCACTACGTATATTTAATCTTTAAAAAGCGCCGTTTGGCGCTTTTTTACTATTTAGAGTAATAAATTGTCGCAAAATCAGGGCTCCGTACTATGCTTTTTTAAGTAATTAATAAAAAGGAATTGGGCATGACAAAACTGGTACTGGCGATTGATGATGATAAATATGTTCATCGTGTAATAGAGGAATCATTAGCGGGGTTTTGTCAGTTAATTCATGCTAAAAATGGCGAAGAAGGTTTAAGGCAAGCTTATAAATATAGCCCTGACATTATTTTATTGGATGTTGAAATGCCCGGGAAAACGGGCTACGAAGTGTGTCGTGAGCTGAAAAATAATGAGCAAACCAAAGATACCCCAGTAATGTTTTTGTCGGGTAAAAGCGAATTATCAGAACGTGTTAAAGGTTATAATGCCGGTGCTGCCGATTACATTGTAAAGCCCTTTAATACCGAGGAATTAATGGCGCGTATTCGGGTGTTGTATCAATATCGTCAGCATTCTATTAAGTTAAAAAATGATGTAGAGCGCGCGCAGATCACCGCTGAAATAGCCATGACTGACTCCGGCGATATGGGTCGCATAATGCGTTATGTAGGGCAAACCTATCACGCCCATGATGTGCAATCATTATCGGCCCATTTTTTTGAATTCTTCCGACCGTTAAATCTCGATGTAGTTGTGGCTTTTTGGTATCAAGATTTAGGGGTTGTGTGCACTGATGACGGTGGTGTTTGTCCGTTAGAGCAAGAGTTATTAGAAAAGCACCGTTATTCTAATCGCTTTGTTGATTTTAGTAGTCATACTATTGTTAATTACCCGAAAGTGTCTATTTTAATTAAAAATATGCCTTTAGATGATGTTGTGTTGTATGGCCGCTATAAAGATTTATTCCCGCATATTTTGGAAGTAACCAATGCCAAAATCCAAGATATGGAAGTAAACGAAAAAGCACTGGCCCAAGCGCATGCGGTTGGTAATGCTTTTAATGAGCTTTCTTCGCAATTATTTGTCAGTAGCGAGGCGCGCGAAGAAGCCGTAGCTAAATTGACAACTCAGTTATCTGAATTACGTGCACTTATGCAGCATGAACCCGCTTTTGCTGCGAACCAAGCATTGGCATTGCAGGTTGAGCAATTAGAGCAAACACAATTACAGTTAACAGTCTTGAATGATGACTTGGCTTTTATTAAGCATCAGCTCAATCACATTATTGAATCGCGTAGCGAATTGATCGATAGCCTGAGTAAAATTGCTACGCCGGAGCACACTCAAGACGTTACTTCGCAAACGGATATTGAGCTATTTTAGTGCTATGGCGCTTAGCAGTTGATATACTTCGCGAGCTATTCACGGTCGGAGTTTATTTTGGTTATACAGTGTCCTTTTAAAGAAGTACGTCCTTATCTTAATGAAATTGAGCTGCGTTTTGGGCTCGCTGAGTGGGCGGCACAAAGCGAAGGCTTTTCACTTCATTATGATGATCAAGGCTTAAGCTTACGAAAAACCGATGAACCAAAACTTGGCGCTATTAGTGTTGATTTTGTTACCGGTGCAGTGGCTCACCGTCGTAAATTTGGTGGCGGTAAAGGGCAGTCTATCGCCAAAGCGGTTGGTTTAAATAAAGGAGCGACCCCCGTTGTTCTAGATGCGACCGCAGGGCTTGGCCGTGATGGTTTTGTGTTAGCATCGCTGGGTTGTAAAGTGATTTTACATGAGCGCCATCCGGTTGTTGCAGCATTACTTTATGATGGTTTGCAACGTGCTTATAGCGATAATGAAATTGGTCCGTGGATGAAGCAAAACATGAGCCTAGTGTTTGGCTCCAGTCATACCTTACTCGCGCAATGCGAAAGTATGCCAGATGTGGTTTATTTGGATCCAATGTTTCCACACCGTGAAAAGTCAGCACTGGTTAAAAAAGAAATGCGGGTGTTTCAAGACTTGGTTGGCGCAGATAATGATGCTGATGACTTACTCGCATTTGCCTACCCACTTGCCAGCAAGCGAGTGGTAGTTAAACGCCCCGACTACGCACCGTTTTTAAACAACCAAACGCCAAGCATGCAAATAAAAACCAAAAAGAATCGCTTTGATGTGTATGTCAAAGCCGCCATGGTGTGAAGCTTTATTCGTATTTTTTATTTTTGTTCCTATAAAGTTATAAGTGTTTCATATCGGCTTTCATTAAATTGTCATAAATAGTTAATAGTGTACGCGCAGTTACCCAAAGGAATTTAATTTCATGCGCGTGTCATCATTCACTCGGTTGCTGGCTATTTTGCTGGCATTGGCTAGCCTGCTGTTAGGCGGAACCTTGTACTGGGCAAGTCAAACCTTAGTTAAACTCGAACAACAAGACCAATCTTATAATCAATTAAAAAATAAAATACTTGTTGATTTAAAAGGCTTACTAGAAGATTACTTAGCACAGGGCGATAGTCAGTATTTAGGGAAAGCGTCGGATTTAATTAGCCAAGTAAAAGACACCCAACTTGCCATTTTACCAATTGATTTAAAACAACAGTTAGATCTGCAATTAAGCCAACTCGATACTGATATAAAAGGTAAGTATCGTGCTTTAGGTAAACTTTCAGGTAATGAAACAGCATTGCTTGATAATGCACTTAGGCAAATGGCGGGCTCAGCATCTTCCTTGATTGGTTATGCTAACAAAGCAGGGCAACAAAATACTAACGCGCAGGCTTATTATCAGCTTGCCAGTGATTACTACCGCGAAGTGACAAATTTGTCGTTGTTTACTTATCAGCTAATGCTTAGTTTTGATCAAGACACACAAACCAACTTACAACAAAGTATTGCTAACTTAAACCGTTTAGCAAAGCAGATTGACGAGCTTGAAAACTTGGGCGTTATGGGTGAAGTTGATGAAGATAGTTTGTTTATAGATGAAGAAGCCGAAGATTTAGCCGGTGAAATTAAGGCAGAGCTAAGAAGCTGGCCGAACCGCTACCCACGTGATTTAGAGAACACCATTGCACAAGCTCAGCAGCGTCAAACAGGCATACAGGCTCTGCGCAAACAGATCAGTACACTTTCTGACACGGTGATAAATGCTGAGCAGCAACTTAAAATTCAGCAAGGTACGTTAAAGCAGCGAGTATTCGTAGTGTTTTGCATTGCCATTGGCATGTTGGTTGTATTGGCTGTTGGTGTTTACTTTGTACAGCGAAATCAAGTATTAACCCCGCTTCGTCAACTACGTGATGGCTTTGCATTTTTAATCGAAAGTAACGAATTAAAAAATATTGAAAGTAGTAACTCAAAAACAGAAGTTGGTGAAATAGCTAGTTACTTTAACCAGTTAATTGAGCGTCAACGGTTAGAGGCTGAAGAGCGTGCACAAATGCTCAAGGTGATTAACGATTTTATGCAAGAAATGAGCGAGCATCTACATACGATAAGTCAGCAAACAGATGCCAGTCATCATCAAGTTGAACAAAATCAAGAATTATTGGCTGATATTCAACATATTGGTGAGCAAGTAAACGATATAAACGGCAAAGTAGCAGATAACGCCAAGCATACGTTTTCAGCAATGGAGCAAAGTTTAGGGTTTGCCCAAAACATGCTCAGTGCTAGCTCAAATACACAACAGCGGGTGGAGCATGGTTTACATAGCTTGCAAGAGTTGCTCAGTGGTGTACAAGATGTAGGGAAAGTTATTGAAGTGATCCGCAATATTGCAGATCAAACTAATTTGCTGGCACTCAATGCTGCGATCGAATCAGCGCGCGCAGGTGAACATGGCCGTGGTTTTGCTGTGGTTGCAGATGAAGTGCGCAAGTTAGCTCGGCAAACACAAGGTTCGCTGAGTGATATTAATAACCAGCTCAATCTATTGAGTGAAAACTCAACTATGGTGTCAACGCAAATATCAGCATTAGCTGATGATGCTCAATTGCAAACCGATAATGCCCAAGAGCTGAAACGAAACTCCGAAGGGGTAGCTCATAATGCACAGGATGCTAACAAAGTCGCTTTTGATGCAAT
Organism: Pseudoalteromonas sp. SG41-2; assembly: GCF_014164535.1. NCBI lineage: Bacteria > Pseudomonadati > Pseudomonadota > Gammaproteobacteria > Alteromonadales > Pseudoalteromonadaceae > Pseudoalteromonas > Pseudoalteromonas sp. SG41-2. The sequence continues at coordinate 231,927 of NZ_JACJFK010000005.1, forward strand.
GGAGTTGGCAAAGCAGCAAAACTCATTGTTAGAAAACTTCAGCCAGTCAATGCAAAGTATGAAAGGGCAGGTGAGTGAATCCAGTTTATTAGTGGCTGATATTCATCAGCGTTTACAGCAGCAAATGCATACTATTCGCAGTAGTTTAGGATTGTAACTTTGCTTGCAAAGGCACAATTACTCGCAACTCGATGTTAGGGTGGCTTGCGCTTTTGTGCTATTTTGGTGTTGTTCAAAACCCATCACTTTAAAAGGAAATATCATGATTTCTCAAGGTCAAACATTACCAGCCGTTAGTCTTACACAGCTTACTGACGACGGTATGCAAACACTTACCAATGAAACACTTTTTGCAGGTAAAAAAGTGGTGTTATTTGCAGTGCCAGGCGCGTTTACACCTACGTGTTCAAATGCACATTTACCTGAGTTTATTACTCTAGCAGATAAAATAAAAGCCAAAGGCGTTGACGCTATTTACTGTGTATCAGTAAACGATGCGTTTGTAATGAAAGCATGGGGTGAGCAACATAATGCTCAAGCAATCGAGATGCTTGCCGATGGCGATGCTAGCTTTACCAAAGCACTTGGTTTAGATAAAGACACTGCTGCATTTGGTGGTGTACGCTCAACGCGTTATGCAATGATTGTTGAAGATCAGCAAGTCACAGGTTTATTTGTTGAACAAGATAAAGAGTTTGCAGTAAGTCGCGCAGAAGCGGTACTTGAAAAGCTTTAAAAAAGAGCTAAAAAAGCCGAACTTTCATTCGGCCAAAGTTACCAAGGGAACTGGCAAATAGCACTTATAGGCATAGAGTTTAATACAAACCCTATGCCTTATTGCTAATTAAGGCTGGTATTGTGCGTCAAGCGTTAAACCGGCAAAGGTTTTATAAGCATTCACACTCATGTGCCAAGTTCCTGCTTGAGGATTGCTAAACGTACATGTCTCTGCGTTACCGTTTTTATATGGGCGGCAATCATAGCTAGAGCCTGTTGGTTGGCTGCCAAACTTAACAAATAAATCTGCATCACCTGAGCCACCAGACGTTGTTACGGTAAAGCTTGCCATTCCTGCTGGAACATCAAGGGTATAATGTTTCCATTGCCCTGCATTAGCTGAAATATCAGATACAGTTCCACCACCTGCTTGTGGATTACCTGTGTTACCAGAGGTTGTTAAATTACCAACTAAACTCACGCCTGAGTAAGCCGAGTAACCACGTACCATCACATGATATGTACCAGCAGTTGGGCTGTCTATAGAGCACTCTTCGCTGTTACCCCCTTTATACGGACGACAATCATAAGTTGATGTAGTGGGTTTACTACCTGAGCGTACATATAAATCTGCATCACCCGTTCCGCCACTCATAGTGAAAGTCACATTACTTGCGCCACTTGGTACAGTCATTGTATAAAAAGTATCACTACTCGCAGCGCCACTTAGGCCCGTTTGAGCTTGGCCATCAAGTAACTCATTGCCGCCAACGGGTGGTGTAGTACCACCGCTTGCAGCAGCAACTGCGGCTGCAGCGTCAACAATACCAGTACCACAGTTATTGCATGTGGCAGGGAATGAGCGAGTGCTTGATTTTAATATGCTTTCAATTTCATCAGGCGTTGCAGTTGGCTTTGCTTGTTTAATAAGAGCAGCAACACCAGCAACATGAGGTGCAGCCATCGATGTACCTTGTGAGTAATGATAGCTGTCACTTGAAGGACTTGATGAACCTGAGTTATGTGTAGATAAAATACCTTCAGAATCATTAGCAAAGCTTTGCGCACCACCAGGTGCTGCAACATCGATAGATGTACCATAGTTTGAGTAGTAAGCTCGACCACCATTACGACCAACCGATGCAACATTTACTACGCCATTACAGTTACCAGGGTTATAGTTGTTAGCATTGTCGTTATCATTACCTGCGGCAATGACAATTACAGTGCCGTTATTACGTGCTTGGTTAATCGCGTTTTGTGTTGTTGAGCTACAAGAGCCGCTGCCACCCAAACTCATGTTGATGACATCAGCAGGATTAGCATTAGCTGGTACGCCAGAAACTGATCCGCCTGAAGCCCAAATAATGCCGTCGGCAATATCAGATGTTAAACCACCACATTTACCAAGTACGCGTACCGGAACAACTTTAGCATCATAAGCAACACCAGCAACACCTTCGCCATTATTCGTAACGGCTGCAACAGTACCTGCAACATGGGTTCCGTGCCAGCTTGAACCTTGTGCACTGTTATTATTACCACACTCACCGGCAGATACTGCATCACCTGGATCGCGTGCATCACTATCGCGTGCGCCGCCGTCATTTGCGACAAATGTATCCGAAATCATATCGTAGCCAGGTAAAATATTGGCATTAAGATCAATGTGTGGACGATAACCAGTATCTAATACTGCCACTGTTACACCGCTACCTGTTGCGGTATCCCATGCAGTTGGAAGGTTTAACCCGCCAGCTTGCTCATAGTAATGCCATTGGTCGTCATAACGAGGATCGTTAGGCGTTGCAAATGGTTTTAACATCTGGTCGATTTCAATGTATTCAACATTGCCTGAAGCCATTACTTCTTGCATATATTGTTGGGCTTCGTCAGCGTTTAGTTTTTTATTTGCACGCATAACATGATGGTTGTCCAACGCCATTGCACGGATATATTGCGCCTTAACTTTTCCTTTTTTACTAGTAAAGTTTTTAACAAAGCCTTGGGCCTTTTTATTCATCATTTGTGGGCTAGTTTCAGCTGCCGACATTGTGCTCATCTCATCAGCGTTATTTTTATATTTGATGATAAAACGTGTACCGAGAGCTTGGCTTTGTAGTTTTGTTGTTATGTCAGCAATAGATGGTGTTATTGCTTCGCTAGGATTTGCCATGCTTGATGTCGCTGCAAATATTGCACTTATAGTAAGCGCTACAGCGCATTTTTTAAATGTTTTTCTTGTTGTCATAATTATCCCTAGATTGTTATTAAGCTTCACGATGAATTGTCGTGAAGGGGAACAAAAGTAAATGATCTGTTAAAATAGTTAAAATAACGTTTTATTATTAATGTCTCTATTTTAGTTATATCGGGATGTTTATATGGCTAAATACGATTTTATGACTTTTATTATGTCGTTGTAGTGGTTATAAAGTATTAATTAATTTGTAGACTGGTGAGGTGAACATTTATTTTTTCACACTTTGTTGTTAATAATAAAATAGTGAAATACCGCTCAGTTTGTACTTTTAAATTTGCTACAATTGCAAAAATTTCCTCATGAGATGAACAAATGACCCAAGTAGATGTAATAGTGATCGGTGCCGGAGCCGCAGGTTTAATGTGTGCAGCACAAGCAGGATACCGTGGCCGCAGTGTTACAGTGCTTGATATGGGCAAAAAGCCTGGTCGTAAAATTCTCATCAGCGGCGGCGGACGTTGTAACTTCACCAATGAAAACGCCAGCCCTGAGAATTATTTATGTGGTAATCCACACTTTGTAAAATCGTGTTTGAGCCGTTATACCCAGCATGATTTTATTGAGCTGGTGGACAGACACGGTTTGGCGTATCACCATAAAACCCTTGGGCAGTTATTTTGCGACAATAGCGCACAAGATATCGTTGATATTTTGCTAACTGAGTGCGAGTGGGCGGGTGTTAATGTTGCGCTGCGTAACGAAGTGCTTAGCGTTGAAAAAACCGCTACTGGCTATCTCGTGATCACAGAACAACAGTCATACAGCTGTGAGTCACTCGTTGTTGCCGCTGGTGGCTTAACCATGCCAAAACTAGGCGCAACACCAATAGGGTATAAAATTGCTGAGCAATTTGGCTTAAAAGTATTACCGACCATGGCAGCACTTGTACCATTTACCTTGCACCAACATGATAAGGACCGCTTTGAAGGGTTATCGGGTATTAGCGTGCCATGTATCGTCAGCAGTGAAGACGGCACAAGTTTTAAAGAAAACATCCTATTTACTCACCGTGGTTTATCAGGCCCCGCTATATTACAAATCAGCTCATTTTGGCGAGCAGGGCAAGCAGTGACTATAAACCTGTTACCAGAGCTTGATTTAACAGAGCAATTAGCAACATGGCGAGAAACCCAAGCACAAAAATCATTAAAAAATAGCCTAGCGACTATTTTGCCAAAACGCTTTATTGAAATACTGCATGAGAGTAAAGCTATTCCAGATTGCAATGTAAATCAGCTCACCCATAGCCAAATTGACGAGCTAGCTAATTACATTCATAACTGGCAAATTAAACCCAACGGCACCGAAGGTTACCGCACAGCGGAAGTAACTCTAGGCGGTATAGACACCGACGAACTTAGCTCAAAAACCTTTGAAGCGAAAAAAGCCCAAGGGCTGTACTTTATTGGTGAAGTAACCGACGTAACCGGTTGGCTAGGCGGCTATAATTTTCAATACGCGTGGAGCTGCGGCTTCGCAGCAGGGCAGTATTGTTAGCTTGTGCAGAGACAATAAAGTTTGCCCGTAGTGAGATATGCTACAACATGCTCATTTTCTCTAGCTGATTTAAGGTTATTGATAATGAGCAGTTGCATAATTCTTATTACATCCATTTTCAAACAAGAGTTTGAATATTTGGTCAATGCTAAGAAAAATAATAACATAGTGTTAATATTAGGAACTTTGTAGCGCCTATGTGGTCATATTAAATTAGTGTTATAGGGAACACTTATTGTTTAGGGAACAAATATTGTGACAACGTGGCGCTGGCCTTTTATTATTTCATTACTGCTCCACGGGATAATTTTTTCAATATTAATGAGTGTTAAAACCCCAAAATTTGTAGCGATAGATACTCCCCCAATTAAAGCATACATGGTTAGTATGGTGTTGCCTAAGTCATTGCCTACAATAGAAAAGAAGAGCAACCAGCACGACGAAGCCACGCTGTTGAAAAAGCTTGAAAAACCAATTATTCCTGCTGCAAACACGATTGTAAAAATTAAAAAAACAATAAAGCCTGTAACGCCCAAAGCACAAACAGACTCTAACAGCTATAAAAAAATAGACCTTAAATTAGGTTTAAAGAGCATACTAAAGCAACAGCAAAATACATTCCCATCAACACCTCCAACGTCACAAGCTTTAGCACAACCACTGCGTATTACTGTGCCAAAGGAGCACCAGCAAACCAGCATAGACCCATTAAAAGTTGAAAAGCAAAGCATGCAATTAACTATCTATCGCCTCGGAGATAACTGCTTTAAAAAGGTATCGATAGGAGCTGGTGTAATGCCAAAAAGTGACCTACCAGATAGTTATTTAGTAGGCACCACTTGTGCTAAAACAAAAGTAACCGACGCCTACGATCAAGCTATGAACAAATGGTTAGATAAAAAGTGACTACTGTGTGGAAGTTATTAGAAATAAAAAAGAGCTGGCACAAATTTTGTTAAGACAGCTATTTTGACAAACATGGAGTTAACCAATTCAGCTCAAAGAAGAACTTATACCCTTACCTCAACATAGTACCTGAGTTAATCGCAAAATTTCCTACTAACTAGTTAATGGTTACTTTTATCCTTGTTTTCTTGTTGAATCACTTCGTTTTACAGAACATGTATGTAAGTTAAAATATCTACTGCGGGCAAATACTCGTGTAACAACATATATATAAAATATAGGAGTACATAAAACACGCCATAATTTTAGTTTGCTTTATGTTCAAAAACTGATTAACATGCGCTCGTTCAATTGTTCAGCACTTACCCTAAGTGTTGGATTCATCAACTAACTGTGAAGGAGAAAATACTATGACAATGACATCAACATCCTTTGCAGGTCTTATCCGATAAGAAACTTGTTACTTAAACACGCTTTTATATATTAAGTACATTTAGGTAAACATTGCGTTTAAACGCGTTCCTTTCGTTTGATTTCAAAATAGATCCAGACCTGCCAATTCGTATTTCGTTTTAATCCTATTTTTCTAACAAAGAAAAAGGAATTGGTATTATGGGCAAATCCGTCCAAAAAATAACTGATAAAGTTAGCCTTATTGCGTCTGCTGATACGTGGATTGAGGGGCTGGCGATACAGCAATTGATCAAAACATCAGAGCTAAATGGTATGCAACGCGTTGCGGGTATGCCTGATTTACACCCAGGTAGAGGGTATCCTATCGGGGCTGCATTTTTCACTACCAACAAAATTTACCCTGCATTAGTGGGTAACGATATTGGCTGTGGTATGGCGCTGTGGCAAACCACAGCAAAAGTAGCAAAAGTAAATCTAGATAAACTAGCCAAAAAATTTACAGATATTGAGCTGCCACTCGACGAAAGCTGGTCCTCAATCATAGAAAGTAGCAAAGCGGCAAAAAATATTACTACCAAGGGTTATGATAGTGCCTTGGGTACCATTGGTGGAGGTAATCATTTTGCCGAGTTTCAAGCGATTGATGAGATATACAATCAAAGTGCTTTAGATGAGTTAGGGCTAAGTAAAAAGCATCTTCAATTATTGGTTCATTCAGGCTCGCGAGGTTTAGGGCAATCGATATTGGTTGAACATATAGCGGGCCATAATCATGATGGATTATGTGAAAGTGAAGCTGACTTTAAAGATTACATGAGCAAGCATGATGAAGCGGTGCGCTTTGCAGAGCTTAATCGTGAGTTGATCGCTAAGCGGTTTTTAGAGGCTATACGAGCCAATGGTGAGTGTACCTTAGATATTAACCATAATTTAGTATCGGCTAAAAATATTAACGGTTGCGATGGCTGGTTACACAGAAAAGGTGCTACACCGAGTGATAAAGGCTATGTAGTGATCCCAGGCTCTCGTGGCGATTACAGTTATCTTGTAAAACCTGTATTTACAGAGTTAAGTGGTAATGATCTAACAGTGCAGGAAAGTATCAATACCAGTTTATTTTCACTTGCACACGGCGCGGGGCGAAAATGGCAGCGCGGTGAATGCCATGGCCGATTAGGTCATAAATATAAGCGCGAAGATTTATATCGTACAGCGTTAGGTAGCAGAGTTGTTTGTGGTAACAAGGAGTTGTTATACGACGAAGCACCCCAAGCGTACAAAAAGTGTGAAACGGTTATAAGTGATATGGTTGATGCAGGGTTAATAGAGGTGGTCGCTAAGTTACGACCAGTTTTAACCTTCAAAACAAATGGAGGTTGTTGATCATGATATTACTGCAATTATCAGCAGGGCAAGGACCTATTGAGTGCTGTAAAGCTGTAAGTTTAGCGTTAAAAATGATTAAAAAACAATGCCTCGCACAAGGCATAGAACTCGAGATTGTTGAGGCTATTAGCGCAACCGAACGAGAATGTTTAAAGTCGGTTTTATTGCAACTTGATTCAACAGCCAATAGCGCGGCTAAGCAATTAGCTCAGTCATGGCAAGGTACTATGTTGTGGGTATGTCAAAGTCAGTATCGGCCTAAGCATAAACGTAAAAACTGGTTTTTTAGCGGGCAACTGTTCGATATTGATGAAAGTAAGCTTGATAAAGGCGTAACTTTTCAAACATGTCGCGCGTCTGGCGCTGGCGGTCAACATGTTAATACTACTGATTCAGCGATAAGAGCAACCCACACAGCAACGGGGATTTCGGTACGTGTTGAGAGTGAGCGCAGTCAACATGCCAATAAGCGTTTAGCAAGTGTGTTGTTGTTTCAAAAACTAGAGCAAGTAGCGTTGGATAAAATGACTCAGCAAGAAACAGCACGTTGGCAGCAGCACTGGGAAGTTGAACGTGGTAACCCAGTAAAAACTTTTACTGGTGAAAAGTTTACTTTAAAACATGACCGCTCAGTTAATAAAGGAGTGCATAGTTAATGAAGGAACATAAAGTGACAAATGTACTTTTCATTTGTAGTCGGAATCAGTGGCGAAGCCCAACGGGTGAGCAAGTATGGAAAAATCACCCAGAGCTTGCTGTTAGCTCTGCAGGCACAAGCCCTAATGCAAAGAGAACGGCGAATGCCAAAATGATGCAATGGGCTGATGTCATATTTGTTATGGAGCACAAACACAAAAATAGACTTAAAGCGCAATTTGGACATTTATTAACGTATAAAGATATTCAAGTATTAGATATTGCTGATGAATATCAATATATGGATAAAGAGTTAGTAAGCATTATAAAACAAAGCGTTGGCAGCTATTTAGCGCTAATGTAAATTGAAGTAAGAGGGTAGAACAATGTAATTCCATCTCAACACCGCATATTTAATTTTGCCATTTCAGTATTGGAGAGATTGTTATGCGGTGCTTAAAACTATTAGAAGAGTGAACACAATGTTCAATCTTAACGTTTACAGTTGGAGTTACATGATGAGAGTTAAATACCCTCGCACCCCGCATTTACCTTGGTCACCGGGTGCAACAGATGATGATATACACCAAGGTAATTTAAGCTGCTTTGCAAATAAGCAAGTTGTTGTTACTGAAAAAATGGATGGCGAAAATACGACTATTTACAGTGACTTTGTACATGCTCGTTCGATTGATAGTCGTTTTCACCCATCAAGAACATGGGTAAAAGCGTTGCAAGCGGAGCTAGGCTACAAAATTCCGCAAGGATGGCGTATCTGTGGCGAAAACCTATATGCAAGGCATTCGATTAGCTATGAATCATTAGCTAGTTATTTTATGGCATTTTCGCTATGGAACGAAAACAACGAATGCTTAAGTTGGCAAGACAGCAAACAGTTTTTTGCACAATTAGGGCTGATCACTCCAAAAGAGTTGTATGTTGGCTTATGGTGCGAAAAAACAATAAAAGACATAGTATTGGATACTCAATACCAAGAAGGCTATGTGGTTAGGCTTGCTGATGGCTTTCATTATTCACAGTTCAAAGAAAGTGTCGCGAAGTGGGTGAGAAGCAACCATGTGATCACCGATAAGCATTGGATGCATGCTGACGTGATCCCTAATGGGTTAAGCACTAAAAATACAAACAAGGGAGGCTAAGATGAAAAAATTAGCCACTTGGTTAGACAGTTTAGCTTTAAATCATTCACCAGATTTTGCTGAGTGTGTAGAGTATTTGGGAGATGTGTTCCCTTTACTGTATCAGTTTGCTGACACTGAGCAAGACAGTATCTGGCATGCTGAAGGTGATGTTGCCATTCATACTGATATGGTGTTGAGTCAATTGTATGAAATACTAGTCAATGATGCTGAACATATAAAAGGCGCTCAAAGGCAGGTATTGATCTTATCTGCTTTATTGCATGATATTGCTAAGCCAATCACTACAAAACGCAAGCTGATAGAGGGAGTTGAACGTGTAGTTGCGCCAAAACATGAGGAGGCAGGTGCAAATTATTTAGCGACTAAGTTACTTGAGTTACCCCTTGGGTATAAAGCAATTAATAGCATTATTGGATTAGTGGGTTTTCATCAAATGCCAAAACGTTTGGTGATTAAAAATCAAAGTTACAGTGATTACCTGCACCTTTCTTTAAATGCCAACTTAGAGTTACTTTATTGGCTTGAATTAGCTGATATGAAAGGGCGAACATGCACAGATCTAGCGCAACAAATTGATTTGTTGGAGCAGTTTAAAATGTTTGCGCAAGAGTATAAATTGTGGGACGAGATTAAGGCAACCCACTCAATTTTAAAACCTATTCAGGTCAAATCTTCACGTGCAGAACAAGCGTATTTAAATGGCTATGCTATTCGTCAGCTGGCAAATGGTCAAATTAGTATGGTTGAAGAAGCCCTAGCGAAAAATTATCAAGGTGCTTTAGAGTACAGCCATCTTTATGTGATGTGTGGCATTAGCGGCAGTGGTAAATCTACTTGGATTGCACAAAACTTAACAGGATTTGAAGTTGTTTCATTAGATGATATTCGTGAAGAGCTTAATGGGAAAAGGCACTGCCAAAAAAATCGAGGGCAGATGTTACAGTTAGCTAAATCACGATTAAAAACGGCATTAGCAAATAAGCAAAATATTGTTTGGGATGCGACCAATTTTCGTAAAGACTTTAGACAAATTATTTGTGATCTTGGGCTAAATTACGGCGCTTTAATTACGATTGTTGCTCTGCAAGTTAAAGAAAGCACACTACGTAGTCAAAACAAAAGTAGAAAGCATAATGTGGGTGATGACGTTATTACTAGTCAGTTAAATAAGTTTGAGTGGCCTTCAGTTACTGAAGGTCACAGAATGCTTATTATTGGCGGAAAAGGAGTAATTTTGTCTGAATACGGCTCCTTTTTTTATTAAATTAATTTATTGAATAAAGTAGGCTGGAAATACTAGCCTACTTATTTATAGTGATGACATTTTCTCGTCTTTTTAATTTTAAGTTATAGTTTTTTAGCTTTTTACCATTAGAGGAGATAGTGATGTAACCTTGAAGTTCACATGTGTCATAAGCACTATTATCAATTGAAGATAAAATATCAGCAGTAGCATATATCGATGCTGTATTTTTAGTGACGAAGTCTAGTTTATTCAGTTCAACTCCATCACACCAAAGATCCCTAGTTTTAGGGTTAATTGAAAGATAACTTCCTAAAAACCATTCTATATCCGATGGTAAAAATCCAAGGCTAGTAGAATCAGTTAAGCCTTTTTCAATAACGTAAAGCCCAGCGGCTATTATTCTTTCGTGACGTCTTACATCGTTTTTTAATATGCGTTGGCAAGTAAATCTACGCTGTAAACTTTTTGAACAATACTTCAAAAACTCTACGTTGGGATCCGGCTCTAAAGTAGTTTCACGAACAACTTTATCCTCTAAAATAACCTCTAATTTAAGATCCGAAACGGTGTATTGTTTATAACCATTGTATTCACTATCTAATATTACTTTTGGCAATAGCCCAACAAGCTTTTCCTCTGGTAACCCAATAAGCGGCTCACCATAAATACAAAAGTCGCTAGATGTGATTTTTATACGATTTAGCCTAAATTCATAGAATGAATCGAATTCAAGCTGTAAACCTAGTGTGTCATAACACCAAACTTCATGTATGGAATCATCTTCTTTAGCAGTCTGTTTTTTTGTTTGTTTTGGTTTACCAATAATTGATTGAACGTCTATTTGACTCATACCGAAAGTAATATTGCCAATACCGAATAAAGGATAAATTTTCATTTTAATTTAGCTAGGTGCTAAAGAAAGTTTTTTAAGATAAACCAATTTACCATTTAACTTTTTATTATCAATAGAAATTACGATTTAGACATTGCTAGGGTTTTCTATGGGCCCGTTTATATTTAGCTTGATATTCGCGGCGCTGCTTTGTGATTTCATAAAGAACTATGCCGGTAGTCGTTGCTAAATTTAGGCTCTCAATCATACCGAACATGGGAATTGAAATACAAAACTCACTGTTATCTACAACTGTATCACTTACACCTCGTGATTCGTTACCAAACCATACAGCTAACTTCGGTTGAGTATAATCCGCCTCATGAAGGATTTGATTTAGTTTACCCTTAATGTGTGGAGAGGTTATTACTGATACAAACCTATTTTTTTGCAGATGCGCAAAGCATTCTTCTGTACTATTAAAGCGTTTAACAAAAGTCCACTTTGAAGCTGAGACAGAGATTCTGGATAGTGATTTTCGCCCTCTTAATTCTTCCCAGTCATCAGACAAAGAATGTCGAGAATCAACAACATAAATCTTTTCAACACCAAGCGCATTTGCATTACGAATGACTGCGCCTATATTTTTAATATCCATAGGATTTTCTAGAACCGCGATTAAATTTTTACATTGGTATGCTTTAATTTCATCTGCTCTTTGGCGAATAGTACTCTTTGAATCATTCATATCTCAGTTCTCCTAAATGAGTCTAATGTTTATTTACTTTGAGTAATACTTAGTTGGACTCAAGCACTTCAACAAAAAATTGATTTAATTCTTCAAAATCGACGTCTCTTGTTTCAAATTTTGATGTGTAGTTTTCGTGTCTCGCTAGTTCTGACTCAATAAACTCATTAATCACTGGCACACTTTTAATATACTCTTTCTCTAAACTGACGCGTTTTGATGCCAGCAGTGCCGATATTGCCTGATTAAGCTGGGTATTGTCCGCTACTAACTTACGTAAAGTATCGAATTCGATAGGTGCCGGCTCGTTATATTTTTCAAGCCACATAATTGCTAATAAAGGCCTTAAAACATAGAAATACTTTTTCAGGGGGACTTGCTCTTTTTTAAGATATTCACGGAAATTGCCTTTAGCCATATGCAAGTAGTGATAAATTCCTCGTGTTGATGACGCGATAAGTGGCAGTAATTCGCGCGCTTTTGTTGCAAAGTGGTGGTCATCTACATACACAATGGGTGATTGTAGCCACTCGATAAACGCGGGGTTAGATTTATAAAATAATTTTAGGGCTTTGCGAATATCCCAGCCGTTTATATCTATTTCATCGACGATTGGGTATTCAATCACGTCGCGTTTATCTTCAAGGTTTACTGCTAAATACCAGTCTGTTGGGTGCGCGTAAATAAATCGCACGTCGTAATCGCTGTTAGGAGATTCAAACCCCCACGCTCTGCTACCTGACTCTATCGCGTAAAGTACCTTAACATTGTGCTCAGCTTCTGCGGCTTTTATTCTGCGTAGTATTTCAGTGTGAATATCTTTGTTGATGCGCTGATCTACCGTATTTTCTTGGTTATTTATTTTCATGGTGTAACTCTTTATTTTTTAATTCGGTTAGGCAATCGCGTAAACAATTTATTTCCGCTTCTCGCATTGCTGCACCAATTAGCGGGCCGCTTTTACCTCTTGAAATTGCTTGTTGTACTATGGCTTTTCTGTCGAGTTGCTTTAATGCATTTAATAGTGACTGCGCTAATTGGAATTGTGGATAGTCTTTATTTACAAAGTCTTCGCCCCTACCTTGCGCATCACATAAACACGCTTGAAGAAACTGTAAAAAACGGTGTGGATGTTCAAGCGCATTCATTTTTTCAACAATGAGTTTGTGTACTTTTTTAGGTGTTAGCTCAAATAATGTGTGACAGCGGGTGTGGTTATCACTTGTTAAAACTGCCAGCGCTTTTAATTTATTCGGTACTTTTAAGCGTTCGCAAAATTCATTAATTACCTTAATACCTCTTTGCTCATGACCAAGTAAATTCCCATACTGCTGATAGCAATAGGCTTTGCCAAAGTCGTGGGTGAGGGCGGCAAAGCGTGTTTCAATATCAAAACCTAAATCAGCAGCTCGCTTTAGTACCAGCATGGTGTGAATGTAAACATCCCCTTCAGGGTGGTGGTTTTTAGGTTGAGGGATACCTTGCATCGCTTCAATTTCAGGAAATAGCCCTAAACCATTAAGCGCTTGAAAAAATAACTGCGGGTGTTTCTCGCTCAATGCTTTTTCGGTCTCATTCCATACACGTTCGGGTACTAAGTGCGCAAGTTCGCCGCTTTCTTTTAGTTTGTTCATAAGCGCTTGAGTGTCTGGGTGTATTGACCATTGCTCACCAAAACGGGCAAGAAAACGTGCAATCCGTAACACGCGTACGGGATCCTCTGCAAAAGCGGCGGTAGTGTGCCTGAGTATTTTGTTTTTTAAATCAGCTTGGCCATTAAAAGGATCGATAATATTGCCTTGATCATCCATCGCCATTGAATTAATGGTTAAATCCCGCCGAGCTAAATCTTCTTCTAAAGTCACCGAAGTGCTGGCATCCACTGTAAAGCCAGTATAGCCTTTGCCATTTTTTCGTTCAGTACGGGCTAATGCGTATTCGTCTTTGGTTTTTGGGTGCAAAAAAACCGGGAAATCACTGCCAACAGGCTGATAATCTAATGCGATTAAGGTGGCAGGTGTCTCGCCTACTACAACATAATCTTTGTCTTTTGACTGATGGCCTAGTAATGAGTCTCTCACTGCTCCGCCGACTAAGTAGACTTTTTTAAGTTTATTATTCATTACTTTACCGCTGTATTTTTAATCCTGCTTAAGTGTCTTGTGCTAGTGAAACATGCCACAGGCACTGTGTTAATTGCTTTAACTGTATCTCTTTTCCTAATATGTGTTTAATAACATTTATATTCGTTATTGTATGCAAGCTAGGTTTAGTTGTTGTAAAGCTGCCGCTTCCTGCCAGTGCAATGGGGAGTAATAGTTGGTCGGCTAAATACTCTTCAACTGCCGCCTGAGATTGAATAAATACATTGACTCTGCCTGCTGCGCGTTTTGCTACATTTTGTGCTGATAATCCTTTTTCTCCCCTGACCTCAAAAACAGAACGATGCGTTTCACTATCAATACCTAATTGAAAACTGTTACCCGGGCCTGGGGTGATCACGTTTTGCACAAGGCTTGGTGAATCGTGCCAATTGAGGACTTTTTTAGCTGTGTTAATTTCGCGCTGCCCTATGCTTGATGGCAGTGAGCTTACTAGTGCCGTTAGAGAGCAATTATTCGTTTGTTTAGCAAATTGAGCACCAGCAGTAGTTAACTTAATTGGCTTAAGCTTTGTTGTTGGTTGAACGCTTATTTGCCACTTTCCACCGCCTGCAGGATAAAACCCGAGTGCTGTTGTTTTAATCTGGCAATCAACACCCATGCGTTTTAGTATGGGCAAAAATGACTGTTCTAAAAAGCACAAAGAAGGTGACATTCCATTATGTGTGCCGCCTTCAAATGTGACGGTTGAGCAGTTTGGTGCCAGTGCCAATACAGGTAAAATTGTTTGGCATACCAATACGGTGCTGCCTGCGCTACCAATGGCAAAATTAAAGTTACCGGCTTTTATTTTGCCCGGCGAAAAGCGAATATGCGTTGAGCCAAGTTCAACGCCTTCAATACTGGCACCACAAATCTCTTGTGCCGCTAAAACACATGTCAGGTGTTGACGTAATAGCCCTGTTTTGTTTCTACCTGCTCTAATATTGTAAAGTTCAATATTTTGCTGGGTCAAAATAGAGAGTGTTAGGGCGGTTCTTAATACTTGGCCGCCGCCTTCACCTTGTGAGCCATCTATTTTTATAAATTGTGTGGTCATATAATTATCTTTATCCTTTTACACAAACTATTTGTTTTAAGGTATAAACCACCTCAACTAAGTCTTTTTGTGCTGTCATTACTTTTTCAATATCTTTGTATGCATGAGGGATCTCATCAATAACTGCTGCATCTTTTCTGCACTCTACGCCTTGTGTGGCGGCAATTTGATCTTCAACGCTGTACACCTTCTTGGCTTTTGTTCTAGACATAACCCGGCCTGCACCATGGCTACAGCTATTAAAGCTTTCAGGGTTTCCTAAACCACGAACAATAAAAGATCGTGCGCCCATATTGCCTGGAATAATGCCCATTTCCCCTTTTTCAGCTCTTACTGCCCCTTTACGTGTTACAAAGCAGTCTTTACCAAAGTGATGCTCACGGGAAATATAATTATGGTGGCAATTTACTGCAAGTTCATGGGTTGAGAACGCTACAGGTATTTGCTTACGTAATGCCGCTATGGCATTAAACATCATAATTTCGCGGTTTTTGGCGGCAAAGTCTTGTGCCCATTCAACCGCTTCAACGTAATCATCAAAAAAGTCACTGCCTTCTTCAAGATAGGCTAAATCCATATCGGGTAGATTGACTTGATGGCGCTGCATTTCTTTTTTAGCTAACTCAATAAAATATGTACCAATGCGGTTACCCACGCCACGGCTGCCAGAGTGCAGCATGATCCATACAGTATCGTGCTCATCTAAACACAGTTCTAAAAAATGATTGCCTGTTCCCATGGTGCCTAAGTGATGAACGTTGTTGCTTTTTTTTATTGCTGGATGTTTTTCACAAATAAGTTCAAACCGCGCCTGTAACTTTAGCCACTCACCCGCAACTATATCGGGTATGTTATGCCATGCACCTCTATCTGCTTTGCCTCTATTGCTAGTTCTGCCATGCGGGACTGCTGACTCAAAAGCATGTCTAATCGCCAACAAGTTATCAGGTAGTTGGCTTGCTGTTAAAGTTGTTTTAGTGGCGACCATTCCACAGCCAATATCAACACCCACTGCGGCGGGAATAACCGCATTTACTGATGGTATAACACTGCCAATGGTTGCACCTTTACCTAAATGCACGTCTGGCATCACCGCAATATGTGAATGCACTAAGGGCATACGTGCAATATTGTTGAGTTGCTGTTGGGCTTGCTCTTCAAACAGCACGCCTTTGGTCCACGCTTTAATTGGTACACTACCTTGGTTTTCGATTACGTTATAATTTTTACACATTCGTTTTTTCCTCAATTCTTTTCATTATTACTTTTGCGTAACGCTTTCTGGTTAGGCTATTTTTACTGCGCCGTTCATTAATCCTTCTAATCCACCGTACACGGTCAGATTGTTTATTCGTTCGGCGACTTTTTCTAATGCTTCCAGCTCTTTTAAACGCATTAGTGTTGGGTTGTTTTCAATCATTTTTGCAGTGTTATGTAAGCTTCTGGTTGCTGACGTTTCTTCGCGTCTTTTAATTACATTGGCTTCTGCTGCTTTTTGCGCTTCAACTACTTGGTTTAATATTATTTTCATTTCACCTGGCAAAATAATGTCTTTTACCCCGACATTCTCTAGGGTGATACCAATGTCTGTTAAAGACTGTGCAACCAGCTCTTTTACCGTTTCATTTACGTACAACTTATCCAAAAGGATATCATCGAGCGATTTTGTGCCAACGGCTTCACGTAATGCTAACTGCAACGCTTTGTAGACAAAGTCATTCACGTTATCAACGCTTCGTGCTGCAAGCTGAGCGTCATGTACTTTAATATTGGCACTCAAATTAATGCGTAAGCTTACGCGGTCTTTACTGAGGATCTCTTGTCCTGAGATCTCGAGTAACTGCGTTCTGCAATCAAAGGTTTTTAATTCAATCTCATGATTAAATTGCCAAAAACCGTAATGACCAGGTGTTAGTTGTTTTAATAGCTGACCATTTACATACAGTAAACCAATGTGCTCTTTTGCTATGTTTAAATCCGCAATAGGTTTAACTGCAACAGTACGCTCACTTTTAATTAAACGTGACGCTGTATTTGCGCCAGCACGGTTAATTAAAAAAAGCGTTTTATCATCTAGGGCTATTTCTTCGTCGATAGATACTTTCTCTAGTCGAATATCACCCGCGTCTTGCCACAGATATAATTGTTCGCTAGGTGCGACGATCCCTTCAAGTAGGTCATTAACGTATAACAGGCCCACTTCCGTATTACTTAGCTTACAGTGAAAAATATGTTCACTTAGCTGTGGATTATTTCGATACAGCCTTTCAGCATTTTGTTCTGAAAAGTACAGCGTGTTTATATCAAAATAAACAAACGATAATTCATTTTTAAAATCCCAACGTTTATGTTTTCCAGGTGTGAGTACATCTATTAGTTGTTGATTTTTGTACACTAGCACTCTTTGGTTTTCAGTGATCTCGACTATTTTTTGAAATAATTTTTTGCTTAACATTTTAAATTCCTTATTGTTTTTACTCCCCTTAAATTAAGGGGTTAGTAAGAGTTAAATACTTGTTTAATAAAGGCCCAAAACTGCATAGCGATGGGGAGCGTCCAGCTTGCCACCGTTCATTCGTCTGAGGCGTTTATCAAGCATTGGTAATAACGACTTACTAACGTCTTTATATGTATGTTTAAGATGGGATTCGAACCCAAGGCAGACGGCGAACCGCTGCTCCACCAATTTAACTTTTCAATATTGTTTGATTAGGAATACGCGGCAACAGTGTTGAGCGCACCAGAGTGACTTTTTGAATCACACCTAATTAATCAGACTCCTAGGTAATTACAAGTCATGTGCCAGTTTTGTTTAAATATTTTTATTTGTTTTTAAATTGTTGTTTTTAAGGCTTAAATTAACTAAATTTGTGTATTTCTAGCTGTTGCGCTTGATAGATCTTTCGTTATTTTGTATTGTTTTGTGTAGTGTTTTTATCCATATGGATACGGTTGTGAAAGATACAGTAGTCGTTAGCTTAATTGGTACGCAGTTAGATTATGTCGGTAAGAGAGTCGATCGATGGGCTAAGTGGCGGCCTAATATAAGTTTATGTAGTCAAGATAATCTAATCGTTAACCAGCTACATATGCTGCATGACAATCACAGTAGTCGCCTTGCTAATAATGTTGCAGTGGATATTGAGTCTGTCTCTCCTGAAACTAATGTGCAGTTGCACCAGCTTAATTTTAGCGATCCGTGGGACTTTGAAGAAGTGTATGCCAAGCTCTTTGATTGGTGTTCACACTACACTTTTGATACTGATAAAAACGATTACTTATTTCATATCACAACGGGTACGCATGTTGTGCAAATATGCAGTTACTTGCTTACAGAAAGCCGGCACTTTCCAGGGCGTTTGATTCAAACATCACCAGATCATAATAACAATAATAAATCGATAGGGCGTATACAGATCATCGATTTGGATTTATCTAAGTATGATCAATTAGCTACGCGGTTTGATATTGAGCATCAGCAAGGTAAGGAGTTTTTAAAAGGCGGTATAGAAACTAAAAATATTTTCTTTAATCAACTGATCACACAAATAGAAAAAGTAGCAATTCGCTCACACGATCCCATGCTTTTAACTGGGCCTACTGGGGCGGGTAAGAGCCAGCTTGCAACCCGTATATTTCAATTAAAGAAAAAGCGTTCAATGCTAAAAGGCACGTTGGTTTCTGTAAATTGTGCCACTTTAAAAGGCGAGAATGCCATGGCTGCGTTATTTGGCCATACGAAAGGGGCTTTTACGGGGGCCCAGCAAGCAAGAGATGGTTTTTTATTGAGCGCTCATGATGGCGTGTTATTTTTAGATGAAATAGGCGAGCTGGGTTTAGAAGAGCAAGCAATGCTGCTGCATGCACTTGAAAATAAAGTTTTTCACCCAGTTGGTAGCGATACACCTGTTCAAAGCAATTTTCAGTTAATTGCAGGTACCAATAGAGATTTAAAAAAAGAGATAGCTCAAGGTCATTTTAGAAGTGACTTGTTTGCTCGTATTAACCTGTGGGCATACGAATTACCAGCACTGAAAGATCGAAAAGAAGATATTCCAGCAAATATTGATTACGAAGTTGATCTCTATACTAAAAAAATGGGGGATCGCGTGCAATTTAATAAAGAAGCTAAAAATGCCTTCATTGGTTTTGCCACTTCAAACGAGGCATTATGGACTGGCAACTTTCGTGATTTGAGCTCTGCAATTACAAGATTATGCACATTGGCTGATTCTTCACGTATCACAGTAGAAGATGTTAAAGATGAAATAGATCGCTTAAAGCAAGCTTGGTATCCGCAAAATCAAAAGTTAGCGTCGACTGTCCTTTGTGATTATCTTGAAAATACTCAGATAGAAGAGTTAGATAACTTTGATATTAATCAGCTTAGCCACGTACTTACTACCTGCCAGCGTCACAATAGTATGGCATCAGCTGGCAGGGAGTTATTTAACGTAAGTCGCACGCTTAAGTCTCAAGCTAACGACTCTAGTCGCTTGCAAAAATATTTGAATAAATTTGGTTTGAAGTGGAGTGATATCTCCTCTAACTCAAAATATAGTTAAAAACTATGGGTATGTAATGAGTTAACGGATATCAACAACGTTAAATATCCAGAGAGTTGTAATAGCTTAACTCTTTAATTATACCTTTTACGGCTACTATTTAAGCAGTTGGCTTATTGATTGTTAAAATAAAGGTTTTTGCTAGTGACAAGCCAGTAAAAACTTTTTATACTGCAACCCGCTTTAGTCGCTTAGGTGGTTAAACGCTTCAAAAATTTAGCTTTGTTTTTTAAAAAACATAAGCTAATACAAAATGGCCCCTTAGCTCAGTTGGTTAGAGCACACGACTCATAATCGTTAGGTCCCCAGTTCAAGTCTGGGAGGGGCCACCACTTTTAAAAGCTTTCCAAGTAAATAACTACTAACCGAAATTACCCTGTGCTACCTCTGTGCTACTTTTTACTATAAATCAATTATTAAAAATAGTCCTATCATATTAATTGATATTGCAATTAATATCTTTAAAGTAAGCATTTGGTCTCTTTTTAATAGAGCTAACTAAAAAGGATTCATTGCAGTCATTATTTTATTGGCTGTTAAAGCATATGAGGCAATATATGGATAATGGCTATACCCTACTGATTTCTATACTAAGTGGTTTATTTGGAGCCCTAATATCAGCTTTCTTGAGTTTTAAAGTTAGAGTTATAGCCCAAAATAAAATAAAAAAGGACTTAGAACATCGTATTGCTTATGTCTATGTATCTCAGTTAAGTTTTTTGGTTGCTGCAAATGCATGGTTACAATCTTTTTTTGAGAAAATAGAAGCTCAAGTAGACACTCCGATCCCTGAAAATGAGTTTACTTTTTCACACGCGATATCAATTATTTTTGAAGATATGATTAGAGAAAACAATAGTCATTCATACGAAAATATAGTTGGTTTTGAGGGATTAGTAGAGCTTCATATTGACAGCCTAACAAAGACTTATCTGACATTTGAACAACAAGCTGAACTCCCGAAAGATGCTCTTATCTTTTACCAACGTTATGAGAAGAAGCTAAAAAATGTTGTTGTAATTATTAAGCAATTTAGCTCGTACCTTTCAGATAAAGAGCAGTTCTTAAAGCTTGATGCCATTCAAATTTATCAAGCAATCGAAAATATTAAACTATTTCTTGATTCAGCAGGGTTGCTGCGTACAGCAATGATTAAGTTCGGGAAAATAAATCAAGCTGAAGCTAACTCAATGCTTGAGCAACAATTACAAACTATTGAAAAAGATATTTTAGTAGCAGGTAAAAATAAGGTGCAACTATCAAAAGCAAGAGAATTTTTAATTAGAGAAGGGGCAATTAAAAAGTGAAAGATATCAAGCCCAAGTTAATGTTACCTTGAAATCAATGTTTTATGTTGTCCATAAAAACTCTATTGATTATAAAGAGCGGCTGGTAAGTAGCGACTGAATATGCACACGATTGAACTTTTACAGTATTTTTGGAGATAACATGACATTGTTTTGGGCTGCTATTAGTGCGGTTTTAGTTTTTTATTTTAGGGAGTCAATAAAAGTTGCACATCAACAGCGAAATATAACATCAAAACTTGATGCTTATTTGGTTCACTGGTCTTTGAAAATAATAGAGGGTGATGACACTGTCTTTAAGTTATCTAGTGTAGGTTTAAGCTGGGCTGAAAGCATCAGAATTGTAATAGCATTGAAGAAGTATTAAAAATAAATGAAGAGTTCAAAGTAAAACTTCAGGAAATGAAAAGTGAGTTATTTTTAGAAGGTGTATTTGAAGAAGTGATCTCGAGTGCTAATCAGAAAGTGAAAAGCAGTGGGCTTAGCTTAGATCAAATCTCGAAAATGCTAACAGAGTATCGTCGTGATTTTATAGACGGAAAGTTGTACCCAAGCGATAATGACTTATCGGTACTCACTCCATCAACGGCTAGGTTAGCTATATCCTTAAAGCTTAATATAATATCTATACTTGAGGGGTTGGTGATATTATTGGTTAAGATTGAAAAAGCTCCAAATCAAATGGAATCAAAAGATGAATTATTTGATTTATATATTTGCTGGCTTAAAGTTGTTCGAGATAAGCACTTATTGATCAAGTCAAATCGAGAGCTACTGTCTGAAGGGGTATTTAGGATTGCCTGTAGTAACTTCATTTCTGGTTTATGAAGCTGGGCTCAAAAAACTGATCAATTAAGTGTTATTACGTATTACCTTAAATAAACCTCAGTAATTTCAGCCCTGAAGTGACCTAGCTCTTGTGATACAGTTTCGAGAGCTATTTGCCTACTAAGCCCCAAACCTTTAAGTTCATCCATTCTTTCTTGTGCGTAGCTATGTCTAAGGCCATGGGCACCATTAGAAAAAAATAGAGCGCGATTAGATGCTTTTGAAAATGAACATGACCATTTATGGCCTCCACCAATATTGTAGCGTTGCAAATAGTTAATTTCTCTATCACGAACCGTTATAGGCTGTGCTAAGCGCCTTTCTTCTAACTGTGTAGCTAATGCATTCGGTATTAGTACATCACGGATTAGGCCGCCTTTGCCTTTCACTGTATAAATACAACCTTCTCGACCAAGCCATTTGCAGTCTAGAGCTGGTCGCTTGTCTGCTTTACGCTCTGATACTCTGGCTATTGTTAAAAGTTCGTGTGATTTTTTTTGCCATTAAAAAAACGAGAAGAGCCCTAGGGTATATTCTGAATTTGAATCACTTGCGAATAACTACTTAAGTGACATAATGAATAGAGATGATTAAGGTTTTATATGGCACCAGAAGAACTAGAACGACAGGCAATAAGCTATGCTAAAAGTAATAGGACTCGTATAGCTCGCGAGTTAACAGACAAAAACCAGTTTCCTCCCGATACAAGGCCAGTTTCTGTTTTCATGGCTGGTTCGCCTGGTGCAGGTAAAACTGAAGCTTCAAAAGCCTTTTTGGAAGAAATTGGAGCTGATAATGTATTAAGGCTTGATCCTGATGAACTAAGAGAGCTTATACCTGGTTATACAGGTGATAACTCGTATTTATTTCATCGTGCTGTATCTTTTATTGTTGAGAGAACACTTGATCATGCGTTTAAAAACAAGCAGTCTTTTTTGTTAGATGGAACTTTGGCAAGTTATGATGTTGCAAAAAAGAATATTGAACGCTCTATCCGTAAGGAAAGGCAAGTACTAATTCTGTTTGTATATCAAAAACCAGAGCTGGCTTGGGAGTTCGTTGAGGCAAGAGAAAAGCTAGAGGGACGTAGAATTCTAGCTGATACCTTTATTGATCAGTTCTTTGCTTCTCAGGAGGTTATAAGGGAACTTAAGCTCAAGTTCGGTAGTCAAATTCAAGTGGATTTATTAGTTAAAAATAATAAGGGCAAAACACGTTTTTATCACGATAATGTTCAGGCAATAGAGCATCATTTAGATGAAAAATTCACTAGAGAAGATCTACAGAGCCTGATAGAATCACCATCCAGCTCAAAAAACGAGCTTTAGGAGTGTTTATGTTTTCAAATTTAATAAAGCCAAAGCCAACGCAAAACTCTAAGCTTTCAGATTTTGTGCTAGATTCTAGCTCAAGCGAGAAGAAGCGAGTTTATAGCCAAGTTATTGATCGCGCTATTACCTCTCAAGTGCAGCTTGTAAATAAAGCGTCTGCTATCCAAAAATAATTAGTAAAAAGTCCCGCAATGGGACTTTTTTAGTTTTGAGAGTGTTAGTTAGAAAGTAATTCTAAGCACTATAGTTAAACAATAAACCTGAGCTGGTGTTGCCTGCTGACGAGAATAAACTTCCCATCAAAGTTGATACGTTCTTTTTTACGCTAAGTTGGATTGAAACAAGTTCTTGATCTAACTCTTTTTGTAATTCAGCTTTTTGTGATTGTTGATCTGCTTTGGTAAGGCTGCTGTCAGCTTCAAGCGCGCGTATTTTTTCTTGTAGTTCTTTAATGTTTTTAATCATTTGTTGCTGTGTAGTTTCTACAGTCTCATCGTTGTCAGTTTTATTTTCAGCAGTGTTTTCATCGCTATTCTCCACTTCAGTGGAAGAAGTTAGTTTTTCTTTGTCATTTGTTTGCTGTGTGCCTGCTTGTGTTTGCTTTAAATAGTTTGGATCTGTAAGCAGTGATGAAGGTATATTTGTTAGATTCATTGCGTGTCCCGTGCGGCAAAAAGTTGACAAGTTATTTGGTTTAAAAAATAAATGCATTAAGCGTTCCATATTTGGGGGCTTGAAATATACTTTCTATTCTTCAAAGTGCAGCGTTAAGGAATATCTGCATAGTGAACTTGATTTTATATGCAATAGTTAAAGTAAGGTTGGCTTTCGCTTTTAACTCTACTACTATGAAAAAATAGACAAAAATGGGTTGTGCTGAATGAATGACAAACTAACTGAATGTGAAAAGGTATCGTGTAATGACTGTGCCGATTTAGAAGGCCTAGGCTTTGATTTTACTATGGCATTTCAACCAATTGTAAATTGTAAGACGCGCTCTATCTTTGGCTATGAAGCTCTAGTGCGAGGCATTAATAATGAGTCTGCATATTCTGTTATCGCAAAAGTAAATGAAGAAAATCGTTATACTTTTGATCAGTTCTGTCGAATAAAAGCGATTGCTTTAGCCGCTAAGTTAGGGGTTGATTCTATGCTTAGCATTAACTTTTTACCCAATGCTATTTATAAGCCTGAGCGGTGTATTCGTACCACCTTAGAAGCAGCTAAAAAATATAACTTTCCGACGCAACGAATTATGTTTGAGTTTACTGAAGTTGAGAAAATAGAAGACAGTGCTCACATTAAGCGAGTGGTTGAATATTATCAATCTCTAGGCTTTACAACAGCTCTGGATGATTTTGGATCTGGTTACTCGGGCCTTAATTTATTAGCCGATTTTCAAACGGATATTATTAAGCTCGATATGGAGCTGATCCGAAATATCGATTCAGATAAAGTACGCCAATCAATAGTGACTCATAGCTTAAATATGCTTCGTGAATTAAATATCACCCCATTAGCAGAGGGGATTGAGACCCTTGCAGAATATACATGGTTAAAAGCCGCAGGTATTGAGTTAATGCAAGGGTATTTATTTGCTAAACCAGGCTTTGAGAGCTTGCCAGTAGTTGATTTTATTGACTATTGATTACTCTTTGGTAGTGCCAGCGATAACAGTGCTGCTAGGGCAATAAAGCAGCTTGAGATCCATAAGCAGGCTTCAAGTCCATATTGTTGATACACCCAGCCCGATAAAACAGTGCCTAGTAATCTCCCCATAGCATTGGCCATATAATAAAAGCCTACATCAAGTGACACGCCATCACTATCAGCAAGCCTTACAATTAAATAGCTATGCAATGATGAGTTAATCGCAAACACCGCACCAAATATCAGTAAACCGATAATAACGGATGCTTGTATATAAAAGTCAAAATGCAGAGCTAAGGCAATAATGGCCGGTATAGCTGTTAAGTAACTGGCCCATAAAAAAGCGCTACGGCCACAGGGCACCTGAACTGATTTTTTTCCTGTACTCATTATGTTTGTAATATGAGGCGCAAAAGACTGCACTATGCCATAGCCAATCACCCAGCTTGCCATAAAGCCGCCAACCCACCAATGATCCCAACCAAAGGTTGCGGCTAAAAATACAGGCAAGGCAACCACAAACCAGACATCTCTTGCGCCGAATAAAAACATTCGTGCGGCTGAGAGTACATTAATGGCTTTGCTTTTGGAGAACAGCTCACTAAATTTGGCTTTATTTTTAGCTTTGCCTAGGTCTTCTTTTAATGCGAATAAACTAAATAGCCAAACCATAGTGAGCATGCAGATCATGATTAGCATTGCGCCATGAAACTCTAGCAAAGTCAGCAGTACGCCACCTAAAAAGAAGCCAACACCTTTTAACGCATTTTTAGAACCCGTTAAAATAGCCACCCATTTGAAAAGCTGGCCTTGCGCGTCTTTTGGTACTAGTAACTTAATAGCGCTTTTGGCGCTCATTTTATTCAGATCTTTTGCGATCCCTGAAAGCGCCTGCGCAGCCATCACATAAATTACGGTGAGTGTATCTACAGGTGCCATAAGCATTGCCAAAGACACAATTTGTAATGCTAAGCCAATGTTCATGGTTTTATTCAGGCCGAATCGAGCTCCCAGCCATCCGCCCACTAAATTGGTGATCACACCAAAAATTTCATAAAACAAAAACAACATAGCAATACTAAGTGGGCTGTAACCTAATTGATAAAAATACAGCACCACGAGCATCCGCAATGCGCCATCAGTTAAAGTAAATGCCCAGTAATTACCGGTAATGATCAAATATTGTTTTATTTGTGGGGAGAGTGCTGTGAATCGATCCACGGTTAATTATTCCTTGTCAGCTAGACCAACTTTACGTACCAGTTCCGCAGTTCGGTTCGCGTAGCCCCATTCATTGTCGTACCACACATAAAGTTTTACTTGAGTGTCGTTGATCACCATGGTTGATAGCGCATCAATGATGCTGGAACGAGGATCGGTTTTGTAGTCAATAGATACCAGTGGGCGTTCTTCGTAGCCCATTATGCCTTTTAGTTCATTTTCAGCAGCATCCTTAAGTAATTTATTTACTTCAGCAACGGTAGTACCGCGCTCAAGTTCAAATACACAGTCAGTAATTGATGCGTTAGTTAGCGGTACGCGAATAGCATGGCCATTTAGTTTACCTTTTAACTCTGGAAAAATATGCGTTATAGCAGTAGCTGAACCAGTTGTAGTGGGGATCAAACTTGTGCCACATGAACGTGCACGGCGTAAGTCTTTATGCGGCGCATCAATAATTGTTTGGGTGTTGGTTATGTCATGAATGGTGGTGATTGAGCCATGCTTGATACCAATTTTTTCATGAATAACTTTTACTACTGGTGCTAAGCAGTTAGTTGTGCATGATGCAGCGGTAATGATTGGGTAAATCTCTTTATTATAAAGGTGGTCGTTTACACCTATTACTACATTTAAAATACCCTCTTCTTTTACTGGTGCTGTAACAACAACGCGTTTTACACCTTGATCTAGGTAAGCTTGCAGTAGTGCCTTGGTTTTAATTTTACCCGACGCTTCAATAACGACATCACAGTTAGACCAATCAGTCTGTTCTGTTTTAGTGTTTTGCGTAAAAGCAATTGTTTTACCATTAATTATAATAGTATCTTCAGTATGACTTGCTTCGTGATGCCATTTACCGTGTACTGAATCAAACGTCATTAAATGAGCGAATGTTTCAGCATTACCGCCTGGATCGTTAATATGGACAATTTCTATATCATGCCAATCAAATGCTGCGCGCATTGATAATCGGCCCATACGGCCAAAACCATTTATACCTACTTTTACTGTCATAATTACATCCTGATTAATTGTTGGGTTGTAAGTGCGGTAAAGCTAGCGCTTCATTACGTTAGCCAATGTTAAATTGTGCTGTGTTTATTAAAGTTATCGTTAACTGCAAAAGCTCACTTTATTAGGTCGTTTATGCATAGTCGCTAATCGCTTAAGGCTGTTGATGATCAGATGGAGATTACTTTCAGTGGTTGTACTAATAATCGTCTTGCTCCATTGTGGCAATCTTGGATTAATTTGGTAAAACACCCATTGTCCGTGCTTTCTATCTGTAATGATGCCGGCTTTCTTTAATACGGCTAAGTTACGCGATACCTTTGGTTGGCTTTGCTCTTGCAGTGCTACCATTAATTCGCAAACACATAACTCGCCATAGTAGTTGGTTAACATTAAAGTTTTTAATCGGATCTGATCAGTTAAGCATTTATAAAATATGCTTGGATCTATCGATAACTCGTTATCTTGACCTGAGATGGTACTACTACATAGTGGCACATACTGATGTGATTGCAGGTTATTAATATTACCGTGTACGTCAATAAACATATCCAGTCGTTTATCAAGTTCATAGAGGGTTACGACAAAGGGCTCTAAACCTACCATTACTGTTGGATCTGCAATATCCCACGCAAGTTGCAACAGTGCGCCTTTATAAGCTCTGCATTCATTGTTTGCTCTTTTACATAGCGTAATAACATAATCAAAAGTCTTATCTGTAAACTCAGCTATATGTTTTGCGCTGAGCTCAGTTATCGGCAAGTTAAACTTTTGCAAACAATTAATTGTTCTAGGATCAATATCTTTAGGAGCGATCCCAGCACTATAAACATCAAAAATCTCTCCCGCTTTATTTCGCAGTAATACTTCTGCCATTTGTGAACGGGCTGAATTCTCAGTGCACAGAAAGAGCACACTTTGCTTTGAGCTATTACTTTGGGACATGTAAATTAAATATTCTGACTGACAATATCCATTAAGTGTATATATGAAATTTCATATATACAATACTAGTGTTATTAATATCAACGTATATGAATGTGAAACCCTATTTTAGAAGGATTGAACAATAGCGATTATCTATTTTTTAGATGTGTTTTTAAGCATCTTGGCTAAAAAGCAAGCGTAAGGCATGTTTTTTATAGTTTTCTTTAAAAAACGCTTGCGTAAAATTCGCCGCGCCCTATAATGCGACCCCACTGAGACGGCAGACAGCAACGCTTAGCGAGGCAAGAGTTAATCAGTTAGTCGAGTAAAACTTAAGTTTAGATTTTTAATAAAGTTTAAAATTAAGTGTTGACAAAAAAATAGGAAAGCGTAATATGCGCATCCCTAGCGAGATAAAGTTTAACTTTAATCGCAACGTTCTTTAACAATATAAAGCAATCATCTGTGTGGGCACTCGTACAGATTGAGTTCTAACAGCCGAGCTTAACTTTCTTTTAGATAGCTAAGCAAGGCAAAAAATTTAGAGTCTCAATGTGATTTCTCGAAAGAGAAGCTGAGTGACCAACAGAGGTAACTTATTTATAAGTTGCTTCGGCACAGTCAATTCAATATCGAAAGATATTAAATAAATTCAGAATTCATTGAGCTGTCGAAAGACAAAAAACTTTTAATTGAAGAGTTTGATCATGGCTCAG